>NZ_QRUP01000006.1:0-164745 GCF_003459085.1 Holdemania filiformis
AGTTACGCATTTTTTTATTTTTTCCTATCCCTTATCTGTCACAGCCTCTTTTCTTTCGTTCCGCAACTCTGAAAAAAGCTTCCGCTGTTTGATCCTTATTTTTAACGGCTGGACAGTGATGCGGTTAATTCGAAGATTCAAGACAAAAAAAGACCGGATGATCTGTACGATCGTTCCGGTCCCGGATTTAATTTGAAGGGGACGCGTCTTCCAGATAATCCAGACAATCATCCACGGTATCGAACAACCGGCTGGCCGCCGCTTTAGCCGCTTCCACGCCGGAGCTCATCGCGAAACCATGCAGCCCCTCGATCATCGGAAGGTCGTTGTAATCGTCGCCGATCACATACACTTCGTCCGCCTTCAGCCAGGAAGCCGCCCACTCGACGCCGGTCTGCTTCGACACGCCCCGGGCAACGATATCCAGCGTTCCGCGGTTGAGATAGCTTTCCACCGCGTCACCGAACCTTTCCTGAATTTCCGCCTGCATTTCCGCCATCCGGCCGCGGTCGCTGATCCACGCCGCCAGCGAGATCATCCGGCCTTTCGCCAGCACTTCCGCCTCGCCGATCGTCTTGGCGAAGAACTTCTCGCGCCGCTCTAACGAGCGCGGACTCTGCACGATGTGTTCATTGACATGATAACCGCTGTCCTCGCCGTTACAGAATGTGAACGATTCGAAATCCGATTGCTTCAAATATTCGATCAAAGCGCACGCCCGGTCAAACGGAATCCAGTGCGCGGTTAAAATGTTCTGATCCCGATCCGCGATCAGCGCGCCGTTGGAACAGATAAAGACGTCCGGATCGACCTGATTGTGATGCGCTTCATCATAAATCGTATTCAGCGCGCGCCCGGTGACAATACCGAAGCGATGTCCATGACTCTGAAACTGAGCCACACGCGCGGCGGTTGCCGGATCCACCTGCGGCGCTAACCGCAGCGTTCCGTCGTAATCGGATGCTAAAAATTTCATTGACGTTCCTCCCCTGTCGTTTTAATTCAGCCGGATCGCAGGATGGATCCAGTATTCTTTTTTCAAACAGACCGATTGATCTCCAGCTTTCAGGCCGCAAAAAAACAGCGGCCTTTTACTTCCTGTTTTCCTGCCTACGCGTTAGTCTGAATCCAGTCGTCGATCAATTGAATCATGTTCGCCGTATTGCTGACAAGCAGCTTCGGCTCAAATGTCCGGACTTGTTTCAGCACCTCATCCAAGCGATCAAAGTCATGCAGCGCTAACAAATATCCCTGCTGCTCAAAGCTGGACACAATTTCCGTCTGATGATCGTTGTGATGCTCGTGATATTGCGCCAGCCGGGGCGCCGCGATGATCTTTTTCCCTAACCGCAGGCCGGCCATAATCGTTCCGACCCCGCCATGCGTGATCAACAGATCACACCGGGCTAACAGCTCGTCAAACTGTTCCATCGGAATCAGATCAAACAGCTTCATCTGCTCAGATTCAAAGGCGGTGCAGCCGGCCTGGACGATAACCTCATCGTTGATCGTTCCCTTCTTCAGCTGCTTTTCAATCGCTTCCAACAGCCGCGGGAAAGCCTTATCCTGCGTACCTAGCGTTACTAATATCATTAAAAGATCCACCCTCCCATCACAGCGTTCGGATACAGCTTCAGCATCGATTCCCATTGAACGATAAACAGGTCGGCAATCGGATAAACCAGCTTGCCCGCCTCCGTCTGCGTCGTGGAATTGGCGAACGTCTCAATCCAAATCACTTTCTTTTTGAAGAAATGCGCGATAAAACACATCGGCACCGCGGTATGCGTTCCGGTTGTGATGACGACATCCGGGCGGATGCGGACAAACAGCGCGAAGCTTTTGATGATGTTCCACGCAAAAATAAACAGATACGGCAGCAGATGCTGCTTTGTGCCGTAAGCCAGATAATGCATTCGTTTTCCATACTTTTGCTTTAAAGAAGCGTTCGATTTTGTCTTTTCCGTGACCAGCGACGCTTCGTAGTGTTGAAACAGCGGTTCCAGCTGCAAGAGCTCGGTTAAATGACCGCCGGTTGAAGAAATAAAGAGGACTCTTTTCATGGTATCACCTGCGCATAAAAATAAAGAGTGGAGTTCCACTCTTTATTTTACATTATTTTAAGCTGTTTTTCACTAATTCTGTAACTTCTTTGATATTGCCGCACTGCAGAGCCTTTTCCGCCATGACTTCCATTTCCTGCTTGGACAGGGAACGGATCATCTTGCGGGTACGCAGAATGCTGGAAGCGGACATCGAGAATTCATCCAGACCCAGACCTAACAGTACCGGCGCAGCCAGCTCGTCGCCCGCCATTTCACCGCACATGCCGACCCACTTGCCTTCCTTGTGCGCACCGTCGATCGTCACCTTGACCAGACGCAGGATAGACGGATTCAGCGGCTGATACAGATAGGAAACCTTTTCCGACATTCTGTCGGCGGCCATCGAATACTGAATCAGGTCATTGGTGCCGATGGAGAAGAAATCCGCTTCCTTGGCAAACTGATCCGCCAGCACCGCTGCCGCCGGGATTTCAACCATCATGCCGACTTCAATATGATCGGAAACGGCAACGCCTTCGCTGACCAGCTTCGCCTTTTCTTCTTCAAACAGCGCTTTTGCCTGACGGAATTCGTCCAGCGTCGCGATCATCGGGAACATGATGCACAGCTTGCCGTAAACCGAAGCCCGGATCAAAGCGCGCAGCTGAGTTCTGAAAATATCAGTTCTGTCCAAGCACAGACGAATGGCGCGGTAGCCCAGGAACGGATTCATTTCTTCCGGGAACGTGAAGTACGGCAGTTTCTTATCGCCGCCGATATCCAGCGTCCGAACGACGACCTTCTTGCCGCCCATGCCTTCTAATACCGCTTTGTAAGCCTCGAACTGTTCGTCCTCGCTCGGGAAGTCCAGTTCGCTGTCCATATATAAGAACTCTGTGCGGTACAGGCCGACGCCTTCGCCGCCGTTGTTCAGAACGCCTTCGACATCCTTCGGTGTGCCGATGTTGCCGGCCAGTTCAACCTCATGACCGTCTGTCGTCACACTCTTGGCGTCTTTCAGAACCTTTAACGCTTCTTTTTCCGCCTTGAACGCTTCCGCCTTGGCTTCATATTCTTTAACCTGTTCCGGCGTCGGATTCAGGATGACCTGACCTTCAACCGCGTCCAGGATCAGCAGATCGCCCTGACTGGCCTGTTCCATGATGCCGGCACAGCCGACAACCGCCGGGATTTCCAGGCTTCTTGCCATAATCGCGGAGTGCGACGTGCGGCCGCCGGTCGCTGTCGCGAAACCTAATGTAAACTGCTTGTTCAGCTGAGCGGTATCGGACGGCGTTAAATCCTCCGCCACGATGACGACTTCTTCATTGATTGTCGTCAGATCCGGAATTACCGCGCCGACGATGTTGCATTTCAGACGGAATGTAACGTCCTTGACATCGGCAGCTCTTTCCTTGAAATAATCGTTGTCCATCGATTCAAACATGGAAATCATCATGTTCGCGACGGTTTCCGTAGCGAATTCCGCGTTGCAGCTTTCATTCTTGATCATTTCCTCGATCTGTCCGGACAGTTCCGGATCGTTCGCCATCATCAGATGAGCGTCGAAAATCGCCAGCTCTTCCTCCGAAAGTTTTCCTTCCGCTTTCGCCTTGACCGCTTCAATATCCGCCTGCGTCTTGACCAGGGCAGCCTGGAACTTCGCGACTTCCGCCGCGCTGTCACATTCTTTCTTTTCGATGTTCAAGACCGGCTGTTGGAGCTTATACACTTTTGCGATAGCGATTCCTGACGATGCTGCGATACCTTTTAACATACTGCTTCCTCCTAATTTGATATCTCTTGCGACAAATCCAGCACATCCTGAACGGTACTCAGTTTCAGCATGGCTTCATCCTCAAATGTCAGGTTCATTTTTTCCTCGAAATTTAAGAGAATTTCCACCAGATCCACGGAATCAATGCCCAGCTCTCTGAGGTTCGTCCGGGGTGTAATTTCGGCGTTGTCTTTCACCTTTTCAGCCAACAAGGACCTCAACAGTTCAAACGTTTCCATCTTTCCACCTCTACCAGAAATGATATCATTTTTTACACGTTCAGGCAATCCATAAATTCATGGATCGCCCGCTGGCGAAGCCGATAAAACGTGCTTTTTGTATAGTAATTATAAAACCAGCCGTCAGCGCTTTCATCCAGAAATTCCCGGACGATGATTTCACGGTAAGTTTCAGGCATCGCTTCCAGCGCGCTTTCATACAAAGCGACGGTCAGCTCATCGCACTGCTGCTGATCTTTATGCTCCTGTTTCTTCTCCGGCGTAAGAAACCGGTGCAGTTTTAAACGTTGGCAGGATTTGCGGTAACATTGCGTCAGATACCGGATCACGCCCTCCTGTTCGCGGCATTTCAGCGGTTTGTTCATAGCGTCTCCTCCTTCCGGGATTTTTTACCCGCTATTATACTTATTCGCGCATTTTCGCTAAATTCCTTGTTTTTTCTCGCTTATCGTGAATTTTTTTATTTCCTGCTTCTTTTTTCATTTATTTTTCGTCTTAAAACTCAAAAAAACATTGATTTTCTGCCGCAGGTTTCATTTACAATACGGTTTCATCGTGACAATTATTCCGGTTTAGATTACAATAATGACGGAGGTTTCCCATGAATAAAACAACGATATCCATACCTAAAATATTAATTTCATTAATCGTTTACTTCGCCCTGCCGCTCAGTGCGGCCTGGCTGAACCAGTTCGTCGATTCCATGACGATCACCCATACGATGATATATAGCGCAACCGCATTGATTTTAATCAGTCTGAACTGGGAGGTTTTCAGTCTGCATCTGCAGCGGTTCGCTAAAAATATGAAAGACTGTCTGTTGTTCACGCTGATCTGCTTCATCGTCATCATTCTGCTGCAGCTCGCCTATCATTTTCTTCTGCGCCCGGATAACACCATTCTGGAACGCGAAATTCTGCTCCATTACACCTTCTTTATTCCGGCGATGGTCCTGGCCTACTCTGTCTGTTACGCCGTCAGCTTCACACTGGCATTCAAGATCTTTGTCGACCGCATTCACCTGCAGGTCAACGAGTCGATGACCATTCTGATCTCCGGCTTTCTGTTCGGTTTTCTGTGCACGGTCAGTCTGCTTCCCTCGACCTTCGATCAGTTCCTGCGGCTGTTCGGTTATTTCTTTTTAACCTCGACGCTGGCTTCCTACGCTTACAATCAGACCCACTCGATCATCCCGATGACACTGGCCTACTCACTTGTTCTGTTAGGAAACATTCTTCTAATTCTGATCTGATTTCATTACATTTGAAAAGCAGCGGCGCTCCCGCTGTTTTTTTATGAAATAAGATACGAATTGTGTTGGAAAAAGCCAGAGAATTCCTTATGAATTGTTAGGAATCGCCCCTTTTTCAGGGAAATTTGTTATAATGAAACAAACCTTATTTTTATGACTGGAGGGATTAGCCATGACAGCCTCCTCTTTCAGTAACGAACAAAATTCAACACCCTTCGCCGCCGATTGCGCGGATCTGATCGAATTTCTGCGAGCCCGCGACGGACAAAGTCAGGTTCAGGCCCTGAGCCGGATTCTGAAACCGTTCGGATTCCAGACTCTCACCTTGTACCGGCTGTTGTTCTCCGATTGGGAAAGCTGGTCGGAAGATCCCGCTCCTGCGCCAAAAATCAGTCCGGAAGAAATGAACCAAATTCAAGAAATATTAAAAAACTGTGATCTTTACATCAAAAACGACGAACTCTGGACTTCGCTGCAGACGCAGCCGGAGACCTTGCTTTATTGGCGGCGCGAAGAAAAAGAATGGAAAGAAACGGAGCTGACTTTCATCCGGCAGCTGCGCCAGTATACCGCAACCTATTCCAGTTCTCTGGACAATCGTCAAAACGAAATTCGTTTTTTCCATGAAATCATGGATCAGATGCCAACGCATCTATGGATTGCAGACGCTCAAACCCATGAAATTTTATTTATGAACCAGGCCATGAAAGACGATTTTCAGCTGGCTTCGCCGGAAGGCCAGCCCTGTTGGAAGGTACTGCAGCGAGGGATGAACGGACCATGCCGTTTCTGTCCGCTGCCGACGCTGGCCGCTCAGTCAGATCAAAAGCTGCCGCATACGCAGGGAGAACGGAAAAACACGCTGAACCAGCGCATCTACCGCAACCGCGACAGTCTGATCCATTGGATCGACGGCCGCCTCGTTCATTTTCAGCACGCGATCGACGTAACGGAATCACACCGTCTGCGCCTGGACGCCGACACCGACGAGCTAACGCTGATTCCCAATCGGCGGGCCGGTCTGCGCACGCTGGACGAACTGCTCGAACAAGTCGGTCAGGGACAATTGAGCATCACGGCAGCGATGCTGGACATCGATCAGTTAAAAGTGGTCAACGATCAATTCGGTCATCGGGAAGGCGACGTTCTGATCCGTCAGATCAGCCGGACCCTAACCGGCTTGCTTCGCCGGGAAGATTTATTTTTCCGACTGAGCGGCGATGAATTTATCCTGGTTTTGATCGATCAGCCTGTCTCCGCCGGAACAGCCCTGCTCAACCAGGCGCAGCAGCAGCTTCGGCAATGGGCTGAAGCGGAAAAGAAAGCTTACCGATGCAGCTTCTGTTACGGCTTGATCTTTGTCGCCGCAGGGCTTCAGCTTGCCTGCGGCACGCTGCTCTCCCAAGTTGACGATGCGATGTATACGCAAAAGCGGCTGCTTCACATCCAGCTCAAAGAATCGGAAAAGGCACAGATGCAGCTCAAGGAATATCACGGCGAGGTCTCGTTCAGCTATGATTCCGCTTATTTATATGACGCGCTGGTCGAAAGTACCGATGATTACATCTTTATCAATAACCTGCGCGACGATGTGTTCCGCTATCCCCAGGCGATGGTCGAGGAATTCGGTCTGCCTGGTCAGATCGTGCGCAACGCAGCGGCCGTGTGGGGGGAAAAGGTTCATCCTGACGACAAAGCGGCATTCTTAGAAGCCAATCAGATCATTCTGGACGGCCGTGCCACTTCGCACAACGTCGAATACCGCGCGCTCAATCAGCGGGGCGAGTGGGTTTGGGTCCGCTGCCGCGGCAAGGTTGTATTTGATGAGAACGGCAGTCCGGTGTTGTTCGCCGGCATTATCTCCAATCTCAGCCGGAAAAATAAAACGGACCGGATCACCGGTTTGTTCAATAAGATGGTTTACCGCGAGGAAACGCAGCGGCTGATAACCCGCCGGCCGGATACGCCGCTGGCGATCATGCAGCTGGGTCTGGATGATTTCAAACACATCAACGATTTATACGACCGCAGCTTTGGCGACGAAGTTCTGCGGATCAGCGCCCAGCGGATTATGAGCCTGCTTCCGGAAAATGCCGAGGTTTACCGGCTGGATGGGGATGAGTTCGGCATTCTGATCAGCGGCTGCCAGCCTGAGGCTATCCGCGGAATCTATAAAAAGCTGCAGACCGCCTTTGATCAGCAGATGATTTACGAAGGAAAACGGTATTATTGCACGCTTTCCGCCGGCTGCGCGGTTTACCCGCAGGATGCCCGGAGCTTCCTGGAGCTTGTTAAAGCGGCCGGCTATGCCCTGGAACAGGCCAAGCTCAACGGGAAAAACCGGCTAGAATTCTTTACCCGTCAGATCCTGGCCCGCAAGATTCGTTCCTTGGGGATTATTGAAAAAATGCGTGAATCCGTCGATCAAAATTACGCCGGTTTCTTCTTAATGTATCAGCCGCAGGTCAGCGTCACAACCGGCCAATGGATCGGCTTTGAAGCGCTGACCCGATGGCAGAAGGAGCCGTATGGCTTCGTGCCGCCCAATGAATTTATCCCGCTCCTGGAAGAAAGCGGCATGATCAGTCCGGTTGGGCGCTGGATTTTCCGGCAGGCTTGCGCGAAGTGTGCGCAATGGTCCGCCCTGGCTCCAGCCTTGACCATGAGCATCAATCTTTCGTATCTGCAGCTGATGGAACCGGACTTTATTGATTATATGCAGGAAACGCTCGCGGCGACGCAGGTGGATCCCGGCCGGATCATCGTTGAAATGACCGAATCGGTCATCGCGTCACGCGCTCATGCCTTGGAACATTTGTTCCAGCGGATTCACGATCTGGGAATGCGGATCGCGATGGATGATTTTGGAACCGGATATTCCAGTCTGGACATGCTGAAGAAAATGCCGGCGGATATCGTCAAGATTGACCGCGCCTTCGTGCATGGCGTGGACGCAAGTAATTTTGACGAATCATTTATTCAATTCATCGTGGCGATCTGCCATAAGGTCAATATCGAAGTTTGCGCTGAAGGCGTGGAAACGGAAGCCGAGTTTCAGATCTTGTATCCGATGAACGTCGATACGATCCAGGGATACTATTTCGGGAAACCGATGCGGGAGGAAGAAATTAACCAGAAACTTAAGGCCATGGTGAGTTCTGGACAAGACGCTGTAAAGTAACGTCAATCCAACCGCCGGTTTTTACAGCTATTGGATTTTGATATCAAAATGGTAATGAACGGATCATTCTTAAACCGGCAAAGTAGAATTTTGCCGCCGCCGTTATCCCCTTTCGCGATAACGGCTTTTTTTATGCTGAGGAGAAAAACTGAAAAAAGCAGGAACAGGCCCTGCTTTTAACTAACCTCATTTTATTCCGCGCCGCCGATCTCTTCCCAATTTTCAAGATCGCTAAAGCACAGGATCCTCCTGGAGATTTTACAAGCGTCCCTGACGGAAACGTTCGATCATCTGATGCCCGATACTTAACGGATCTGCATTCTCCGGAAGTTCTTCCGTACTCATCCATCGGGCCGCGGCAATTTCCTCCGCCTGCAGCGTAAGCTTTGGGCTGCCGTCCAGATCAGCAACAAACGCCATCATCTGTGTCGAAGAAAACGCCCACGGCTGCGAACCGTAATAACGCAGGTTTTTGACCTTCAGACCGACTTCCTCCGCGACTTCCCGCGCGACGGCCTGTTCCAGCGTTTCCCCGATTTCAACATAGCCGGCCACCAGCGCCATACGCCGGCCCGTCGAATGTCCCTGAACGACAAGCAGTTTGTTCTGGCTGCGATCGATCACCGCGGTAATGACACAGGGCGAAATCTGCGGATATTCGACCCGGCCGCACTGCGGACAAACGCGGGCCCGTTCCCGCGGACTGTCGCACAAAGCCTGACCGCAGATGCCGCAAAAGCGCCGGGTTTGACGCCAGCGCTTCAGCTGAACCGCGGTAATTCCGGCCATTGCCAAATAATTCGGCTTCAGCTCGCGGAACTGTGCGATCGGAAACCAACATAAAAAAGACAGATCGACCGAAGTCTCGTTCAGAAAATAAGCCTCCTCATTGATTCTGAATAGAAAAATCAGAGCTGCGGCTTCCGCTTGCGTCAGGGACAGCTCCGCGAAACGGGGATAGTCCAATCCTTCCGGACGCCGGATCATCGCCACCTGTTCCTCGCGGAACATCAGGATCCGATCCGACGGCTGCGGCTGCCGCGGTTCATATTGATTGTAAAAGTGATACGGATTGATTTCTTCGATCATGATAAGCCTCCTGAATACTCTCAGGATTATATCACATTTTATCAAAAATCGGTCTTACCACCAGAAAAAGACACGCGGAGCACGCAGCCGCAATGTCGCGGGAGAAGCCAGGTGCAGCGACAGGCGCAGCTGTTCAGCCCCTTGCGGAATCGCGCGGCATTGATATTTCCACTGCCACTCCGTCCCGACGGTCAGCGCTATTTGTTCTTCCTTCACCAGCGTACCATCCTGCTTCTGATAGCGCAGCATCATTCTAACCGGTGTGTTCCGGCTGGCCCGCATCCAGCCGCTTAAATATAGTTGGGTGCGGTCTTTGACCCAGATCGGCAGCGCATAGTTCAGCTGCGTATTCTGCCGGCTGGAAGTGTGCGTCATAACGCACGCATGATGTCCTTGAGCCGCCGGATCCTGCCAGCGGACATTCCCCTGGGATGTGAAATACAACAGGGAATCCTCAGGACCCGGACGAAACTGAGCATTGTGCAGATGATTCATAATGAGATCCTCCTTTAGAAATCCAAGATTTCCTAACCCAGCGTATGCTTTTTTCATCGTTGCTTCTGAGCGTTTCGCCGTCCGTGGTAAAAGAAAAAGACCGCTGGATTGGGCGATCTTTTAAGCTTTGTGTCAATTCTTGCGGGAGACTGGGCTGACTTAGGGTTTAATATACGCGAAGCCTGCCTGCTGCTTCTGCGCCAGCTCGATCACCCCGGCCGGTACAACAACCGTCTTCTCGATCAGGCTTTCCGGGTTCAGCGCCTGCGCGCGCAGCGCGTTGCGGCAGGCGGCGAAGACCACGCCCTCGGCTTTGGCCTGCGCCATGACGACATTCAGCGAATCGGGCAGAATCCCCGGCAGATAGCCCCGGACCGCGGGGCCGTTAGCCAATACTTCGATTTCATAAGATTCCTGATTCTGATGCAGTCCGTCGAGCATGTTGCGGACGTTGCCCAGCGTCATTGTCCAGGCCTCCATCGTGTCGATATGATAAATCACTTTCACACTTTCGCCTTCCTTCTGTGTTCTATTGTATCACAGCCTGGAAAAAAGTCTGAAACGATGCATTCTGGCCGAGGCATCAAGCCTTACAGTTTTTGATATGGGCTTTCAGCTTCTTAACCGCCCAGTCGTAATGGCTGGACGTGCAGCTGACAAAATAAGATCCAAGCGTGCTGCCGCCGACCCAGGTATAGATACCTTTGGCAAACAGCTGTTCGTTGGTGAACGTTTCCGCCAGCGCCATCACGGCTTTGTGCGACTGATCCAGCTGTTTCTTCGCCTGTTCCAGCGTCGTCGCCTGATGTTTTTTCCAGAAGCCGACGTTCATCACACCGTAGGTTTTCCAGTTATAGGGCTCAGGGATAAACGGCTTGGCCTCGCCCTTTTGATTCGCGTCAATCCAGTTCAGGATCAGCTGGTGCCATTCATAGAGATGAATCAGTACGTCTTTCAAGTTCTGATCACGTTTCCAGTGCGCTTCTTTTTTCTTTTCGTCGTTTTCAAAATGGAACGGCGTATTCAGTTCGGTTTCCGTCAGAGTGCCGATCAGGTTCAGCAGTTTTTCATAATTGGTATTCGCAGCGAGAATCAGGTCTTGTTTCGTCGTCGGTCGGCTCATCATTTTTCCTCATCCGTTCCTGATCTAAAGTTCAGGGAACGCTTTCTTTTTTATAAGTCTATCATACAGCATGAAAGTTGACATCTGTATGTCAGCTTTAAATTCAAATAAAAAAGAATGCCGATGTTTTATAATCTATCCCCGAATTTCTTCTCCAGCTTATTTTGATCTGCGCTTGATTCCACTGCGGTTATCCGTCTGGCTGTTCGATTTTACTAACAGACTCCGATTTTATCCGGCCGTGTGTCCGCGGTTCGTTGCCTTTTAGTTCAGAAAAGGAAAGACCCGCGGCCTTTCCCTCTTCATTTCTTTCATGTGCGGTTTTATCAGCTGCCGCTTTTCCTGTTTTATCGTTTATTTCAGATAAGAAATATTGGGCTCACTGAAATTCGTTACAGCTCCGATCCCCGGCTGGCAATCACCCTCTGATACCAGGCAAAGGAATCCTTCTTAAACCGGTTGCCCGTGCCTTTTCCGTGATCATCCAGATCGACGTAAACGAAGCCATAGCGCTTGCTCATCTCTGCTGTTCCGGAGCTGACCAGATCGATCGGTCCCCATGGCAGATAGGCCAGAACCTTCACCCCGTCCTGCAGCGCTTCGCCGACCGCCTGGATATGCTGACGCAGATAGTCTATGCGGTAATCGTCGTGCACCGTCCCATCGACAAAGACATCCTCATAGCCAAAACCGTTCTCCGCGATCATGATCGGTTTCTGATACCGGTCCCAATACTGGCTGATCGCGTTGTACATCCCCAGCGGATCGATCGTCCAGCCCCAGGCATTCGCCTTTAAGTAGGGATTCTCGCTGATCGAAGCCGGGTCCATCGTGTTCTTCTGCGAATCGAGTGTGCGCGAATAATAATACGAGAACGCCAGGAAATCCAGCGTATTTTCTTTTAACAGCGCCTTATCCGCTTCCGTAATGTCAACGTGAATGTCATTCTCCTTAAAGTAGCGCAGCATGAAGCCCGGATATTCCCCGCGCAGCGGCACGTCGGCATAGAAATACTGCATCCGGATCCGCTTCATCGCAAACACAATATCCTCCGGCCGGCAGGTCGCCGGATAGTAGGTGCAGTCCGCCAGCATGATACCAATTTGAATTTCGGGATTAATCTTCTTCGCATACGCCTTGATTTGTGCATTGCACAGGAACTGATGATGTATTGCGATATATTGATCCTCGATCAGATTCTCGGTCTTATCCCGCAGAATTCCCAGTGACTTAAACGAACAATACTGAACTAAGTTCGTCTGGTTGAACGGAATCCAGTATTTGACAAGATGGCTGTAGCGGTCTAACAGCACCTTGGCGTAGCGTACCATGAATTCAATCAGCTGCGGATTCTTGAAGCCGCCGTATTCCGTCAACAGCGGCAGCGGGATATCGTAATGAAACATCGTAACGATCGGCTCCATGCCGGCGTCAATCACCTCGCGGATGACCTGATCGTAGAATTGCAGGCCCTTTTCATTCGGCTCCCGCTCATCCCCGCGGGGAAAAATCCGCGGCCATGCGATCGAAAACCGGAAGCTGTTCATGCCCATTTCCTTCATCAGCGCAATGTCTTCCTTATAGCGGTAATAGAAGCCGTTCCCGTACCGTTTCGGATAGTACCCTTCCTGATCGGCAACAGCCGCCGCCAGAGTCGCACTGGTATGTTCGTTTTCCACCAGCTTCTTCCGATAGCGGATCCGGTCCAGCTGATCGTTGTATTGATGGATGTCCGACGTAGACAAACCGCGTCCGTCTACATCGTAAGCCCCTTCGATCTGGCAGGCCGCCGTCGCGCCGCCCCACAGAAAGTCCTGCGGAAACTTGTATTTTTCTTTTTCCATCGGGTTTCCTCCTGTTTTGAACTACTGCGAACCAACGATCAGTTCGTACAGTTCGATCAGCCGCTTCACCTGGCTGACCTCACACATCGTCGTCATCAAATGATCCTGGGCGTGAGTAAACAACAGTGACGGCGCGTGCGCCAGGCCGCGGGCTTCCTCCTGAATCACCAGCGTCTGAGCCTGGTGCGCTTTCAGGATGCCTTCGGTTTCCGCTTGTTCCATTTTTGCGTAGGCCTCTTTGAATTTCTTTTCTTTGGCCAGCTGAAACGCTTCGTCAGCCAGGGTTTTCGCGCTGCCCGAATGCAGGATGATCTGCATCGCCACCTGATTTAAATCAATTTCTGAAACCTCAGCCGGTTCCAGCCGTTCCTCGTTTGAATATGTCATCATGTCGATCCTTTCTTTATGAAAATGGTCGGAGCTTGAAGTTATAAGCAGCCTTCCGGATGAAGGGATTGCCGGTCAGTTCCGCCGATTTAACCGTTGAGCGCTTCGCTCTGTTCCTCGGCAATCCGCTGTTTCTCATAGACCTTAAAGAACGGATACCAGGTTGCCAGATAGATCAGGAATAATACGACGTAGACCAGAATCGCCCGCAGGTCCTCGGTGATCATCACGCTTGAGAGCGGCGCGGGAATCTGACCGACCTGAATCATTTTGGACGGGATATTCAATAACCCGCTGCGCATCGTAAACCACACGACCAACGGCCCGGTGATCGAATTGATCCACATCGGCACCATCAGCAGCGGGTTCATGACGATCGGCGCGCTGTACATGATCGGCTCGTTAATATTGAAGATCGAAGGCAGAATCGTCAGCCGGCCGACGGTTTTCAGACTCTTGGATTTTGAGAAGCACATCAACAGATTCAGCGTCAGCGTCGCGCCCATGCCGCCCATCGTGATCAGACCGGCCGTAAACACCGCTTCGTTGGTCGCGATGTTCATCGGTGCCAGCCCGGCTTCCACTGCGGCAATGTTGGCGGCGATGCCGGCCATGAAGATCGGCGTTTTCACACCGTTCCACAGCCAGTGCGAAATGCCCAGCGTATAGAAGAACGTCATTAAGAAGATCAGCAGGACGAAGCCCGGCAGCGTCTGACCGAAGTTCTGAATCGGCGAGAAGGTCAGCAGCACCAGTGCGAACAGATCAATATTCAGATAGAAGGTTAAGAAGACGGTCAGGCCGATCGAGGTGATGATCGGAATGATATTCTGAACCCAGCCGATCACAAAATCCGGCAGGCTGGAATCGCCCAGCGGATTGAGTCTGCCGACCAGGTGGAACAGAATTGACACCATGTAGCCGGCCGCGATGCCGACGATGATGCCGGTTGGGCCGAAGCGGTTGAACTCAACGCTAAACATGCCGTTGGCGTCGATCACCGGCTTGATAAACATAATGAACACGGAAATCGCGGTTAATCCAGCATTGATCGTATATTTGGTATGGCCGAGCTTCTCCATCATCTGGTTGGCGACCATGAAGGCGGTCAGCAGCCCCAGCATGCCGAAGGAGAAGTTGATGATGCGGATGAAGTTCGGCAGCGCCGGAATGTATGAGCGCAGAACATTATACAGGTGGATGCAGGACCCGGTCAGAATAAACGGGATGATCTTCTGCATCGAACTGGATAAGGCGGCAACAACCGGTTTCTGTGAGAACTTGTTCATCGTTGGCGTAAAGGAATTCGTCAGCCAGTTCATAAAACGTTTCATATTTTTTCCTCCCCTGGTGAAATCAATGGTTTTCCTGCCGGCTCTGATGCAGCTCCACCGCCAGCTCGATCAGCTTTTCTCCGTCCAGACTGCCGTAGACCTTCTGCGGAATGACGCCGACCGCAACGTTGTAGGGCTTAGCCAATTCCGTGAATTTAGCCTTGAAGTTTTCATAGTGCGGGGCCAGCAGCAGGACGTTGATCTTCGGCAGATACAAGACCGCCTCGGTTTCGCTCTTGGCTTCGATTTTTACGTTAAGGCCTTTTTTCTTGGCGACCTTGCGCGCGCCCTGCGCCAGAAAGCCGCTGGACAAGCCGGCGCCGCAGCACAATAAGACTTGAATGGGTTCCATATTTTTTCTCCTTCCCTCACTCGCAGATTCATTATAATTTGTCTGTCCTTTCCCCTCAACCGAACCTTTGCACGCTGAGGTGCATGACTGACAGCTCAGGCCAGAACCTCTGCACCCTGCGGTGAAAGGGATTGAATTGATTAAGAATATCTTTACCTTTATAATAAGATCATAGGAAAAAGGCCGGTGAGAGTATGGCGATCAACAAAAAGAAAAATCTGATCCTTTATTTATGGGAACAGAACGTCCCCTGCACGGCTGCCGAGCTGGCTGATGTCTTAAACGTATCTGTCAGAACCGTTAAAATGTACGTCAAGGAGATCAACGCGCTTGCGCATCATAAGGTTGTGCTCTCCTCCAACAAGGGATACACCGCGCTCAAAATCAGTGACCTGTCATTTCTGGATGAACCGCAGACCTTCGCGATGAGTTATGCGGAACGTTCCGTCTATATCATTAAGAAAATTCTGATCGAACACCGGCAGCTCAATACCTTTGATCTGTGCGATGAATTGTTTATCAGCTATTCGACGCTGAAAAGCGACCTGGCAAAAATGAACACGCTGTATCAGATCTTTCACGTGCGCTTCTCGACGCAGAACGATCTGATTCAGATTCAAGGCTCAGAAAAAGACAAGCGCACCCTGCTTTCAAGCATCATCCGGCAGGAAACGCACAGCCGGATTTTGGATCTGGACACGCTGAAACAGTCGTTCAGTCCCGCTGAAATCGAAAAGATCTCGCAAATTCTCAACGACTTTTTCAAGCAGGGAACGTACAATCTCAACAACTTCTCCTATACCAATCTGCTTCTGCATTTTGCGATTCTGATCGAACGGGTAAAAACCGGCAATTACTTATCGGAAATCCGCGAGATCATGACGAAAAATCCCGAGGAGTTGGCGCTGGTCAGACAGCTTTCCGACCGGATTGAGCAGGATTTCAGCATCACGCTGAACGCCTATGAGAAAAATGAGATTTATATCTTTTTTAAGACGAATATCAATTATCTGGTCGATTCCAATTATGACAAGCTGCGGGAAGTGATCGGAGAGGATGTGCTGGACGTGATCGTGAAAATCATGGCGGAGGTCTCGCAGCTGTATTCCATCGATCTGAAGCATGAGAGCTTCATCATCCCGTTCGGTCTGCATATCAAAGCGCTGATCACGCGGGCTTCCTTAGGAAAATACAACCGCAATCCGCTGTCGGAGAAAATCAAGCAGGATTGTCCGATCATCTATGACATCGCTATTTTTATCGCGCTGCGGCTTTCGGAGATTTACCAGGTTGCGATTGCGGAGGATGAGGTCGCCTTTATCTTCCTGCATGTCGGCACGGAAATCGACCGCCAGAATTCCTCGAATGATAAGCTGAAATGTGTCCTGTTGTGTTCCGATTATCTGGGCCTGGAAAAGAAGATCTATGATCAGTTGACGCAGGACTACGCCGATGAGATTACGATTGACGCGGTTGTTTCCAGCTATGAAGAATTGGAAAGACAAACATTTGATCTGTTGATCACGATGATTCAGGATGAACGGAATTATAACTATCCTTCGCTGTTGATTCTGCCGTTTCAGCTTGATAAACAGAAAAATGAGATTCGGGAGAAGATTTATGAAATTCAGCAGGCGAAAAAGAAAGAGCTGATTTTTAATCATTTCGATCATTACTTCCATCCGGAACTGTTCTTTGTGATCGAAAACGGAAGCCGGGAAGACGCCATCCAAAAGGTCTGCGATAAAATGGAGGCCCTCGGCTACGTTTCCGCTTCGTTTACCACGTTCGTCAAAGAGCGGGAGAACGCGTCGTCCACGGCCTTCGGCAGCATCGCGATTCCCCATTCGGTGCACATGGACGCCTATCAGACCAAGATCGGCATCGCGGTCAGCCGCAGCGGAATAACCTGGGGAAGCAATCTTATCAACGTCATGCTTCTGATCGCGATCAATAAGTATGATAAGCAGATTCTTCTGACGATCAACGAATCGATTTTGTCCCTGTTTGAGAACCCGGAAATTCTCTTCCGGGTAAAAAATACGTCCAGCCTGGCGGAGTTCAAAGAAATTATCCTGCCGAATCTTTGAGAACATCACCATGGCACGCGGAAGTCCCTAGCCGCCGAAGGATCAAGGTTATGATGAACACTGAATAAATAAACGAAGGTTCTGGAGGTAAATTCCTGAAATCTTTTGCATGGAGAAATGCGGATCTGGATAAGATGATCCGTTTTTTTTGATAACGCTCAGCCGGCTTTGCCGAAAAGAAAAGCCTGACGTCCGTTCTCTGTTCACAGGCAGAATGGCACTCAGGCATTTTATAGAATTTTATTTTGTTTGTGAGCCATGCCAGTTCCTAGCCGCCAGCACGATCAGATCCTTTGCCAGATCCAGGCCGATCGAACTGTTGATCATCAGATCATAGGATCCGCTGTCGCCCCAGTTTTTATCGGTGTAATACTCGTAATAAGCCTTGCGCTCCTTGTCCGTCCGCAGCACCAGCGCCCGGATATCCCGTTCCTTGCGGTTATAAAACGTCTTGACCCGTTCAATCCGGTCCGGCAGCGGCGCGTTGATGAAAACACTCAGAATGTCCTGCCCCCGCAAAACATAATCCGCGCACCGGCCGACGATCACGCACGGCTGCACCGCCAGCTGCTGGATGATCTCCGACTGGGTCATAAACACCTGAACATCGATCATCTGCGTTAAACTGAACAATGGATTGCTCAGCACCGACCGTTTCCTTTCTTCATTTCTGACGACTTCCTCGGAAAAACCGGTCTGCGCCGCGGTCATCGAAATGACCTCTTTGTCATAATACGGAATTTTCAGCTCCTCCGCCACTTTGCGCGCAACGTCGCGGCCGGCCGAACCATATTGCCGGCTGACGGTGATAATAGGATACCCCATACTTCTTTCCCTCGCTTCCCTCGCTCTTACTAATCTCATTGTAGCAGGGAGGCTATGATTGTCAACGAAAAGAAAAGACCCGCTTCTCCGCGAGCCTTTCCGATACTTCATCATCGATTAAAACAAAACTAACCCTGATCTTCCGTTTTCACTTTTTTCCTGGATGCCGGCCGCCGCTTCGGCTTCTCGTTTTTCTCCAGCTCCGAGCGGAAGTAATTTAAAATCTTCTCCAGACTTTCGATCATGACTTCCTCTTTTTCCAACTCCAGATCAACGATGCAGCTGTCGACCATTTCTTCATGGAACTGATGATGAATCCGCAGCACTTCGTTTGCCTTGGCTGACAAAAGCAGCCGCACAACGCGCTTGTCCTGCAGATCCTTGCATTTCATGATATATCCTTTGCGCACCAGCGAATTCACCGCGACGCTCAGTGTGCCCGGCGTGACCATCTGCAGCCGCGCAACATCGCCCAGCGTCTTGGTTTCGCTTTTTTCCACATTCTCCAAAATATGAACTTCCGTCATGGAAAGCGTGACACCCTGATGCTTCATATACTGTTCTTCAATAAATAAAATATGGTTAAATACTTCAACCAGCAAACCATTGACTGTCTCGCGAACACGATTCATGATGCCACCTCCGACGTGTTCATTGTAGCCTTTTCGTTCAGGCTCTGTCAAGGTTTATCCCGGTTTTATTCCTGCTTGATCAACTGATTCCTAAGCTTCTGGATAATTCGTTTTTCTAACCTTGAGATATACGACTGTGAGATTCCCAGCTGATCGGCAATGTCTTTCTGCGTCAGTTCCTCATGATTGATGCCGTAGCGCATTTCTAAGATCATCCGCTCGTTCTCTTTCAACTTGCTCATGGCTTTTAACAGCTGGCGCTTGTCTTCCTCGGCATAGAAGCTTTCCGCGACGATGTCGCCTTCTGTTCCCAAAATGTCGGACAGCAGCAGCTCGTTGCCGTCGTAATCGACGTTGAGCGGCTCGTCAAACGAAATCTCGGTTTTCCGCCGGCTCTTCTTGCGCAAAAACATCAGAATTTCGTTTTCAATGCAGCGCGAGGCATAGGTAACCAGCTTGATATTTTTATCCCGCTTAAACGTATTCACAGCTTTGATCAGGCCGATCGTTCCGATACTGATCAGATCCTCCATGAAAATCGGATTGGTTTCATAACGCTTGGCGATGTAGACGACCAGGCGCAGATTGTGTTCGATCAGCGTATCGCGGGCCTGTTGATCGCCGTTTTCCAGCGCGATCAGCGCCGCTTCCTCCTCATCGCGGGCAAGCGGATGCGGCAAGACGTCGTTGCCTTGAATAAAATGAACATGACGATTTCGTTTTCCGAACAAAAAAGCTTTTAATTTGCATAACCAACGTTTCATTCTATCTGTGACCTGTAAACAGCGTGACGTTCAGCAACGTATCGTAACCGCAGCCGTCCAGTGCTTCACTGAACGCCAGCCAGACCGGCTGAACGCATCCGCCCTGGATCTGCAGCGAAGCGCTGATCGCCGCCACATCCCGTACACCCGCAACGGTTTCCACCGGCAGCGGCTGGACCGGAGCCCAGTTCAGCCGGCCTTTGATTTCCCGGGTACAGAAAATCAGCGGGCGGCCTTCGATGACGGCGCTGTTGCCGGAATCCAGATAACCGGAGAGCGCCAGTTCGCAATCCCCCGCCTGCAGCGTCACCGGATACAAAAACGCGGTTTCCGCTAACCCCTGGCCCAGTTTCCGCTGGAGGATAAAATCCCACATTAACAGAAACCCGGCGGCGATCGTCCATTGCCAGCACGAAACAGGCAGAAACAACTGGAAATGCACAAGCGATCCCCGCCACAGCTTCATCAATCCGAATTCGAGCAGAAACCGCAGGCCCCAGGCAAAAGCCGCTGCCTGAAGTCCGAATGAGAAAACGGTCAGGACGCTGATCAGTTCGATCAGGGCGCAAACCCAGATTGCATCGTCAAACCAGCACAAACAAGCGGCCAGCGGCGCCAGCGGACACAACATCAGTATTCTTCTCAGCCGGACCGGACGCCGGCACAGCCACGCCGAGGTCAGCCAGACTGAACCGTTCAGGATTGTTCCGAGAATCACGGTTACTTCCACATAACTGTTCACGCTTTTCTCCTTTCTCTACGTTCTATGATAGAAAAAGCGGCGGGCAGTTTTTGTCGTTTTGCACGCCGGTTCTGTGAAAGTTCATGTTCGATTCCCGCACCGTTCAGGAAACTTTCAGCGATATTCGTCATTTTCAAAGCATGAATAAAAGACGGTAATTAACAACGCGATATGCACTCCGCACAAAGCCTCATTCCAGATCTGAGTCGCTATACCTGTATGAGCTTTAGTTTCGCTTCAGCCTGAGCCCTTTCTCAAACAAGCTTATGCAACGTTATTGTCATGTTTACTCTGAAAAATCTTTCAGTAATTTCTCACGCCCCCGTTGTGTGCGCCGCACCGCGCAAAAGATCAGCCAGCCTAAAATTCCGCCCAGCGTATTCATAATCAGATCGTCGATATCGGCGGAACGGCCGATAAAGAATTGCAGGATTTCAATCGTCAGGGAATATCCCGTCAGTGAAAGCAGGCAGGGGCGCAGCGGACGGAACTTCGGAAAGCAAACAGGCGTCAGAAATCCCAGGGGAACAAACATGACAATGTTGAGCAATAATTGTTCGATCATCCGGGCAAATCCCATTTGATACGTTTCCTGAATCCAGACAAAAGGAACAACGTTGATCAAATGCACCGGCGGATGAAATGCTGCGGGGCCTAATATAAGAAGGTCAACCCCCACTGTTGCGAAGAATACCAGAAGCGCATAGGAAGCCCATACCCAGATCAATCCTTTGCGCAGCTTTGTCAGATTCTTACGCCGGCGAATACCGCGCGTCAGAAATCCAGCGATCAGGCAGGACAGCGGCAGGCCGATTATCGTCATTCCAATGACCATTCCCATAGTTCTCAAATCCCTTCTATAAACATAGTTTTAGGATTTTAGTATACCCTGAAAATCAAGACGTGAAATGACGGACAGCTTGCATAGAAAGTGACAGTTTATTCACTTACGGCTATCGTAAAGTCAAAAAAAAGGAACGGCGCTCACCGTTCCCTGTAATTTATTCTTCGTCTTCCGTTTCCAGCAGGCCATAGCCTCCGCTGTTGCGCTTGTAAACAACGGCGATGCTGTCGGTTTCTTCATCAGTATAGATGAAGAAGGAATGACCGAGCATTTCCATCCGCATGATCGCTTCTTCAAGATCCATGCGCTGTGCTTTGACCGTCTTGGTTCTGACTGCGATATCGCCCTGGTCCAGCTTAACATTGTCCTGTTCGACAAAGCTCAGCGCCAGTTTTTCACGATGACGGCGGGACAGGCGGGTTTTCTGACGGCGAACCTGATCTTCCAGCTTATCGATCGCTAAATCAATCGCCGCATATAAATCTTCATGTTCAACTTCTGTTCTCAAGATTCCGACTTTGGTAGGGATCGTGACTTCAATTTTCTGTGTGAGAGGATAAGTGCGGACAACAACACGGGCTCTTGTTTCAGGATCGATTAACAGATATTTGTCCAAAAAGGATAATTTTCTTTCGATCTTCTGCCTCATTGCTTCCGTGATGCTGACATTTTTTCCGACAATCTCAAATTTCATGGATAATTCCTCCTTTGATGTACCTTTAGTATAAGCGGATTCAAAGAAAAAAATCAGTCTTTAAACGTCGGCGCTTTCGTGGTATACTGAAAGCGTAAGGGCTGATTTCTGTAAATCAGCCCTTTTTTATCATTTTATTGTTTCAAGGTCTGTCGTAAGACCCGCAGCGCGTTATCATAACCGATTGCCTGACACTCGTCTTCCGAGAATCCCTGAGCCCGCAGACCCTGGATCAGATTCTGCGCTTGAAGCGCGCTGGTCAGATTCGTGCCCATCGACGTCGCATGATCCTCGAAGAAATCCATGAAATCAAAGCCGACGGCCAGATGTTCCACGCCGACCAGATCGGCAATGTGACGGCCGTGCGCCGCCAGATGCAGAGCATCCTGATGTTCAGGATTGGAATCAATGAAGTTCCTCGCGGCATTCAAGCCGATCACACCGCCCTTTGCAGCGATTGCCATGATCTGTTGATCGGTCAGGTTGCGGTGTACCTCACACAGCGCGCGGGTGTTGGAATGAGTGGCGATTAACGGACCACGGACCACTTCCACCATATCCCAGAACGTTTTCTCATTGGTATGCGATACGTCGAGAATCATCCCTAGCTCATCCATTTTTCGAACAGCCTTGCGGCCTTCCTCGGTTAATCCGCGGGTAACCGTACCCTTCACGCCGGTTGCCAGTGCGTTTTCATCATTCCAGCACAACGAAGCGATGCGCACGCCCTGATCATAGAGCCACTGAATTTTTTCCTCGGCCTGATCCCGGATTCCGCACATGCCCTCGACGGTCATCACAACCTGCGGCTTGCCGGATTCTTCCAGATCAGCTTTGGATTTTATCCAGGTCACGGCATCCAGGTTTTCTTCAATTTCCTGGCGGGCGGCGAGCACCATTTTCTGCATCCGACCCCAGTCCTCCGAGCCTTCAAAATAACTGGCGATCCCAACGCCGAGCACTTCGCCCTTTATCAGCTTCGGCAAATGTTCTTCCCTCAATACATGGGTTCTTCCTTGTTCGTGCTTACGCAGAATATCCCAGCCAATATCGGCGTGCAAATCAAAAATTCTCATCTTCAATCCCCTTTCCGGCGGCGATCGCCGCTTCTTGATGTTGATGCCGGACTTCCCATTCCGCCAGCTTCTTTTTCAATCCGTTCATAACGATAATCATGGAATAGGTGTCCAATCCGCAGTATTGAAGCAGATGATCGCGAATCGCCTGGTGATCGGACTGATCGTTATTTTGATCGAGATTCCGCCATTGGACGACGGCGTCCATGCCTTGATGGATGTCGAGATCCTGATAAGTCAGGTTTTCATCAAACAGCGGCAGCAGTGTTTTCAAAGAATAATAGCCGCGCATCCGCGTGTCGTAGAATAGACCCGCCTGGAAGGGAAAGGCCAAATCAACCATGCGGGCATGGATCTTCATCAACGGTTTCGCGCGTTCCGGAAAGCGGGCGGCCAGCTCCTGAAGCCGGATCTTTTCCGCGCCTTCGGCATTGTAGGCGATCACGCTGCCCTTTGGCGGCAGATCTTGAAGCAGCTTTTCGACAAAGTCTTTCCGGCAGTCGTGCACACCGATAAACTCGCGATGGGTCAGCGTCCCGTCCGCTTCTAAAATATGCAGCGAATACTGAAAGGGTAACACTTGATAACTGCGCATTCCCTCATAAGGTGGCACAGCATAGGTTTCCCACTCAAAGTCGAGGAAGCAGTATGGGTATTGCAAAGCACCGTCAAGCCAGATTTTCAAACCGAAATAGTCAATGTAACAGCCGCCGTTCTGAGCGGCTTTGATCTGAGCGAATTGTTGGCGGGTTCCTTCAATCCGGTCCGGGTCAGCGTCCTGCAGCGTTAACCGGCCTTCCGCTGCCATCTGATTTTTATATTGAGATGAAACAAGGGTCAGGATTGAATCAGGCTCGAGTTCTTTTTCTTCCGGGAAGCATCGTTCATAGTAAACGCATTTGTTACGGCGCGTACAGCGGTTAGTTTTCACTGATTCAGGTTCTTCCAGCTCAAGCATCCGCTCCATTTCGTCAAGCATAGGCTGAACTTCAATTTTCTGCTTTTCGATTGCTTCTGAAAGTCTTCGGGCCGGACGGCCGGCTTCGTTATAAAACCGATCGGAAATGATGAAGAGTTCCTGGGGATCTAATTCTTTCCCCCGAATATAATCGGGATTGAGATGGATCACATAAAGTGAGTTCACCGCAAAACCAAGGTTTTCCAGCACCCAGGCGCTTAGCATATAATTGAATGCTTCGTCTTCTTTAGGCAGATGGCCGCCATACAGAAAATAGACTTCCCAGCCGGCATCTGTTTTGTGGAGAAAGGGAATTTTGACACGCAGCTGATGGAATTCAAAGCGGGCGGAAACCAGCCATTCTGATTCTTCCAGCGCCGCCATAGCCCGCTGCGGATCATCACCGCGAACTCCCTGAAAATATTCCTTAATTCCTAATTTCTGGCAGGCCAGCGCCGTTAAATCCTCATCCATCCTGACATAGGGAGAGAATGGCGGTGTCGGTTCTTTTTTAGAAAGCCAGAAATATTTCTGACATCGTTTAAATTTTTTACAATCGGAAGTATGAAACATGTATAATCACCTTTTTGATTATACCATTCCCCTCCGTGCAATCCAAGAAAAGTTGGATAAATCCCAGGTTTTCACAGATTTATTTCATTCTGGAATTTTCTTGGGAATTCAATCATTTAAGAGATGAGCTTATACATGTTTAAAATTTGCTTAAACGCCCAATCAACAGTAAAAAAGCACAGCTCCTCAAGCATGCTTTTTCTACTACAACACAATAATAATGTTTCAATTCATGCAAGCATGTAGCTTGCGACGCTTTGACCCATATGATATGGCCGCCTATTGTAAATTTCAATCCACGCAAGCATGTAGCTTGCGACGGGATCTACGATGACCTCAATTCCAAAATCGAAATTTCAATCCACGCAAGCATGTAGCTTGCGACGACTTATTAGCTGGGACGACGAAGCAATGATTATATTTCAATCCACGCAAGCATGTAGCTTGCGACATGCAAATTTACCCAATCAATGCAATTAGCTGTATTTCAATCCACGCAAACATGTAGCTTGCGACGAATTTTGAGCAACACCGCCAAGCTCTGATGGAATTTCAATCCACGCAAGCATGTAGCTTGCGACTACGTTCAGGTCATAGTTCATTTCGCGCAGCACCATTTCAATCCACGCAAGCATGTAGCTTGCGACCACGGTCGAAAAGTTTACAGCGACTGCTTATGCTATTTCAATCCACGCAAGCATGTAGCTTGCGACGCGTTATTTATATGGCTTGCGCCCCGGCCGCGATGATTTCAATCCACGCAAGCATGTAGCTTGCGACTGACTTGAGTCGTTTTGGAGCGAAAATTTTAAAAATTTCAATCCACGCAAGCATGTAGCTTGCGACGTTTGATTCAAAGCACGAAGCAAGCCGATACGCCATTTCAATCCACGCAAGCGTGTAGCTTGCGACTACAAAAAAGTAACATTATGCTAATTGGATGTATCTTTAAAAAGAATCTATCATCAGATTAGTAGAAATCCTGCCCTTTTACCATACTATTTTACTATAATCTAAACAATTTTACAAAGTCCCCGGTGCGAACCTCCCAGGGATTTCATGTTCACTTCAGGTTCGCACCGCATCCGCAGAAGCTATCCAAGTTTTAAAATAATTTCTCAATGCAGGATCACAAACGTAAACATAAGTTCCCCTAATGGCTCTCGTTAGTAAAACCTTATAGATATTAAGAATATATTTTTTCAAAATTTCTTCATCATGAATCGCGGCTTTACCAAAGCGATCAAAATATTGATCCGAATGAACTACAATTTGCTGCGCTTGCTCATCATACCCCAGCTCCGGACCAATGATCACTCCCGCATAGTTAAGATCATAACCCTGAACCGTATGAATACACCCAACTTCATTAATGGCGTTCGCTGAATTAACCCAGTCTTCATTGACTGAATTCCAAATAAACCGCTCATCTTCAATCTCAATATCATAAAGCTGCTGATCACGAATCTGATCCAAAGAATGATTCTGTGTTTTCCATTTCCAGGCATATCCTGCCACCAGGCGACACAAACCCACTTCTTTCTCCTTTTGCTTCAGCACTGCCTTTAAATCCCGGATGTGATCGTACAAAAGAAATTCATAATTTTTAAATTCCTTTTTCTTTGGATTTCCATATTCATATAATATATTCTCGATATAGGCAATATAATCTTGTCCGGCCGCGACACGCATTTGTGATGTTAAGAAATATTCTTCGGTATTTTGTTTCTGAACCAGATTCTGAAACACGGACTGATCGATATCCGTTGGTTTTATCGACTGTGTGTCATCGTAGAATAAAATCTGATAATCGCTGCAGCGCTGAATCCAGTCCAGTTCATTTCCGTCAGTTAATCCCAAACTCGCATTAATCCGGTCAAAAACTTTGTGGTGTCCAGGCATGATATTTTTCTTCTGACGAAGCCGGTGCGCCTCATCCACAATCAGCACATCATAATGCGATTTAATCACGTCTGAAGGTCCAATTACCATGGAAGACCGAAGACCTTGGACTTGCCTGAATACTTTTTTCAATGTTTTCCGCAGCGAAGTCATTGGGATGACCAGACCAATTTTTAAGCTTCTGACATTTTTTAAATAATACAAGCTTTGAAATGAAAACTCATCTTCTGCTTCTTCTATCTCCTCCTCCATATCGTTATGTTCAGCCATGATATCTGACATCAATTTCATCAAATAAACAGCCAGCACAGTTTTTCCGGTTCCCGCACCGCCATGCACTAAAAACACAGCTTCTTCGCTTTTGCGCAAATGCTGAAGCAAGGAATCAAACAAGCTTTCAGCAGTTTTATATTGATCATCTGTTAATGATTTATAGGGAGAAAACTTAAACAGATCGCTGTTCTCAATCTGTATCTGATTGTGCTGCGCAATCCCCTGCTTGATCAGCAGCCGCCATATTTCCTCAAATTTTTCTTTATACCTGTCTTTTTGATAATAATTATAATCCCGGATACCGGCATTTCCATTTTGAAGTCTGAACTGGCCATCAGCCGACAGATATTTAATTAATGAAGCCTCGATATCCGTTGTTGCGGATTTATTAAACTGTTTGTCCATGATCACTCTGAGCTGATCCAACCGGCGGCGGTCGGCGTTGCGGATATGCTGCTGCAGCCGATGGGCAATATTGATCGTTTCCCCGACATAGGCTTCATTTTTGCCTGACAGAATATAAACTGAAGGGTATTGAATTGCCTGAGTGATGCCTTTAGCCGCTGTCAGGGCCTGCTCGTTAAATGGAATTGTTTTGATTCTGACCATTCAGGTTTCCTCCTTACAGCTGATCGTATTTGGTGCTTTTTCCCTTAGCCTTTTCAACCGGATACTTTTTTCGATTCTGTTCAAGCTTCTGCAGGATGATCGTTTCGGCGTCCACACCGAGTTTATCACTCATCAACAAGCAATAATTCATGACATCCGCCAGTTCTTCGCAGACCTTCTGATGATCATAATCCGATCCCCACTGAAAACATTCCAACAGCTCGCCAGCCTCGATTGCGATCGACTTGGCCAGATTCTCAGGACTGTGAAATTGATCCCAGTCACGTTCCTCATTAAATTTAATAATTTCTGTCAATGCCTTTTTCATACATCCACCTCAATGTTTCCAGTATATCACGGATATTGTCCCCTTGAATATCCCAGATCTGTCTTTTCTTGTGAAAAAGGACGCCGCCAGGCAACGTCCTTTCTCATATTCAACACGTCTTTATTCAATACAAAACTGGCCGTCGCGAAAGAAAACAACTTCGGAACCGTCCGCATGCACGCCGGTGATCTGCATGTCGTCGCTGCCGAACATGAAATCGACATGAACCATTGAGAAATTACAGCCCTTCGCCTTCATTTCCTCTTCGCTCATCGACTGCGAGCCTTCCATATTCATCGGGTAAGCCCGGCCCAAAGCCAGATGACAGCTGGCGTTTTCGTCAAACAAGGTATTGTAGAACAAAATCCCGGACTGCGAGATTGGCGTATCGACGTCGATCAGCGCGACTTCTCCGAGATAGGCGCTGCCTTCGTCAAACTGGATCAGACTGGCCAAAGCATCTTCTTCTTCCTCGGCATGCCAGCGCACCGCTTTGCCCTCCTCAAATTCGATCCAAAAATTCTGAATCAACTTTCCCTGATAGCTAAGCGGCTTTGTCGCCTGAACTTTGCCGCGCACCCCGGTTCTTTTCGGCATCGTAAAATTTTCCTCAGTCGGCATATTGGGATTAAAGACCACGCCGCTTTGCGATTTTTCACAGCCGCCTTCCCAGAGATGGCCCTCGGCCAGCTCTACAATAAGATCTGTACCTTTCTGATTCTTAAAATGCAGCGCCGCAAACCGCTGGCGGTTCAGCCAGTCGTTGCGCTCAGACAACTGCCGGTTATGTTTTTCCCACAACGGGATCGGATCTTGTTGATCCTGAATCCGGACAGAAGCCAGGATCGCATCCCACAGCTTTTCCACCGCGGTGTCCGGCTGTTCCTGCGGAAAGACTTTCAGCGCCCATTCCGGATTTGGAATTGCGACGATCGACCACTGACCGAGATTGGCCATCGTGTAGTTCTGGAATTTTTCCAATGCTTTGCGACGCGCGGTGACGACCTGCTGGACCTTCTTTTGATCGACATCCTTCATGATACCCGGGATGCTCGAGTCAATATGCAGAATGCAGTATCCGCGGTCGACAAATTCCTGTTCCCGCGCCGTCAGCCAGTCTGGAACCCGCTGCAGCACAGGCGTTTCCGCGTACTGATAGTCCAGCTTGGTGATCTGATCATCGAGCCACTGTACAATGACCTCGCCCGCTCCGGCACGATAGCCTTCCTCGACGCACATTCTGACAAACGGTGCTGAATCAACCTGCGCCTTAATTACCAGCAGCTGTCCTTTCTGAACATTGACGCCCAGCCGAACTGCCAGTTCGGCATATTGCCGCAGGCATTTTTCTGAAACCAAGGTTATTCCTTCTTTCTATGATGTTAGTTTCCGTGGGAGATCGGCAGCATCGCCGCGCCGATGATTCCTGGTTCTTCCAGCTTTGCCACTTCAAACAAGGTATCGCGCATCGGCACATGGACCAGATTTTTGAAATTAGCGACAACTTTATCCAGGAATACATCCTTGGACTGCATCATGCCGCCGCCGATCACAAACATCCAAGGGTCGGCAACATGGGCGATGACCGAGAACATTACGGCCAGATCGTAGGCCATATCGTCAACGACAGCCTGGGCCTGCGGATTGCCCTGCTTCGCCAAATCAAATACATCGCCGGCATGGCGGATCTGATCGCCGAACAGCGCTTTGCCCTTGCGGGTAATCGCGACGCCGCTGGCTTCGTTCTCCACCGCGCCGATGTTCAAATGATTGATTTTCTCACGATTGCGGTCAATGATGATATTCGCAATTTCCCCGGCATGACCATGCTTGCCGCTGACAACCTTACCGTCGACGACTAATGCCCCGCCGATGCCGGTAGAAATCGTAACGTAATAGACGACGGGCAGGCCCTTTCCAGCACCGACCAGCGCTTCCGCCAGACCGGCGACATTAGCGTCGTTATCGACGTAGGCCGGCATGTTGAAATTTTGCGTCAGCTCCGCGGCAATCGGATAAAGCTCAAACCCCGGCAGATTCGTTGCCATCAACATTTTTCCGTTGATCGTATCGACCGGTCCCGGCACGCCCACGCCGATCCCCTCGCATTCAGTATACCCCGGAATCTCCCGGATCATTTCCATCATGTTGTCCATAACTCTGCGCGGTCCTTCCTGCGCCAGCGACGGCCGTTTTACTTCAGCTAAAACAATCCCGTCACGCGTCACTTTGGCAACGCGGACGTTCGTTCCCCCTAAATCAATTCCTAAATATGTTTTCATACTCTAGGTCCTCCTTATGTTTAATTATATCGAAAGCTGCAAGGGGTTACAACCAAAGACCGCCCGGAAACCATGGAATTTCACGCTGGGTTTCAAAAGGACTTCGATCATGAAATGGATGAACGATCTTTCTCAGCGGTCAACTGGCTTTAAGCAAAACAAAAAGCGGAGCTTACCGGATTCCGAAAGCCGCGGTCATCCCGGGCAGTCTGATCAGTGAATCTCCGCTTCATTTTACATAGCTTCCAGTTTTACAAACCTTCAAACGTCCTGAATCTGCTTTCAATTCAGAAGTCTTAGGATCTTATTTCTGCGCGTGGATGAAGGCGGCAATATCATCCGTCACCCGCGGATCGACGACCGCTTTCTGCATGTAATAGGTGTTTGGATTGGCGTCGAAGTCGCCCGGCATCATCAGATGCGACAGCCCGGAATAGCTGTGGAATGTCCAGTTAGCCTTTTCGCCATAAGCCGCTTTCCACGTTTCAAATTCCTGCAGCGGCACCTGATAATCTTCCTCACCCTGCAGCACTAACACCGGTTTGGTGATCGTTTCCGCGGTTTTGACCGGATCATAGGACAACAGATCTTTCCAATAGGCCGGATAGGCGCCGACCACCGCTTCATCTTCCGGCAAAGAGTCCAGCTGCTGCAGCTTGTCCAGCTCGGCCATCATCGCTTCCATCGACGCTTTTTCCTGATCTGTATTCATGAACTGCGCCAAATGCTCATACTGCATCCTCATTAAGGAAGCCAGATCCGTTACCGGTGCGGCCATCATGATATAGCCCGCTGCCTCCGGAGTTTCCGCCGCGATCCGCGGCATGCATAAGCCGCCTAAGCTGTGGCCCAGAACATAAATCGCTGACGAATCAATTTCCGGCTGTTTGGCAATCAGACCGACGATATCCGCAGCGTCCTGAATCGTTTCCTGTTCCACTGTAAACTGTGTGTCCCCGGCGCATTCAGCGCCATAAACAAAGGTCCGTTTGTCATAGCGGACGGTCGCGATGCCCTGCTCGGCCAGCCGGTAGGCGATATCCTGGAACACGGTATTGCCATACAGGGTTTCGTTGCGGTCATTCGGTCCTGAGCCATGCACCAGAATAATAACAGGCGCTGGCTGATCGCCTTGGGGCAGCGTTAAGGTGGCAGGCAAATCCTTGCCATCCCGCATTGTCAGCGTCAGCTCCTGCTCCGCAGCTCCTTCCGGCAGCGTCAGCGCCGCGACGTTGCTTGGTTCAACATATTCGGAGAAGTTTACGCCCGCGATCTGATCCTGATCGTCAAACACGACGTTCACGCACAGGTTCTGATTTTCAAACAGCACCGGAACCTGAACGATGATATAGCCGCCTTGCTGGATTTCATTGGCGGTCTGTATTTCTTTTAATGCCCCCAGCTGCTTCAGCGAAGGTTCCAGCGAAGCCTGCAGCTGCGAGGATGCCTTCTGCATCTGTTCATCATAGGCAAATCCCTGCAGCAGCTTGTCAAAATCCCCGGCTCCCAGTGTTTCCACATACACTTTGGCGATCTCCTCCCGGCTGCCCGTCACCTTATCCTGAACGTCTGTTCTCGGTTGATTGCTTTCGGCGGGAGCTGGCGTTTTCTGACAGCCGCTCAAGACAACCGACAACAGTAAAAGTCCGATAAATCCTTTTTTGATTGATTTGTTCATTTCTGTTTTCCTTTCTGATCTCAACATTTAGATGTTGATCTAAATGTATTATAGGAGCGTCTTCCATCTTTGTCAATTCTTATTTTTCTTCTTTTAATCACAGCGAAGGCTGTCACGATATCTCTTTCCCCCGCTTGTCTCCGCCTTACTTTGACTTATTTCTCACTCAAACTCAAATGGAATTCAACCCGACTGAGATTGAATACTTAATTCTCTAAAAACCCCCAGACTCCCGCCGCTGATTTTCTCATTTTTTATGATTTCTAAAAAAGCCCCGGCTGACAAAAACGTCAGCCGGAGCTTCCATGATCTCCATTTATTCATGACAGGAAGAATGAATTCTCCCCAACAGCGATAAATAGATTGTTAGATCGTAAAGTGTCAGTTAAGCCGCAATTTCCTCAGCGTCTAAAACATCAATTCCAATTAAATCGTGATGCTTCGCCTTAGTAACCTTCACCCAGGCGAAGGTGCCCGGCTGATAGTGATGCGAGCTTTTAAATTTGATCAGCCCATCGATACCGTCGGGCGCGCTGTGAATGCCGCGGCCATGGTAATAGCCGGTTAATCCATCCTGATTTTCGACGAGCACTTCCAGTGTCTTGCCGATCAACGCTTCGCCGTTTTCCTGTGCAATCTGATTTTGCACTGTCATTAAGCGTTCCAGCCGTTCATCCATAATTTCCTGGGAAATCTGTCCATCCATGGTATAGGCCGGCGTATCCTCTTCGTTGGAAAAGGTGAAGGCACCAAGCCGGTCCCAGCGCACTTCCTTGATGAAGTTGATCAACATCTGGAAGTCTTCTTCCGTCTCCTGCGGGAAACCGACGATCATCGTCGTCCGCAGCACCGGCATATCGTAATTCGCTCGAATCAGCTTGACCGTCCGCAGGATACTTTCCACGCTGCCGCGGCGATTCATCAGCTTCAGCATTTTATCGCTGCCATGCTGAACTGGAATATCGAAATACGGAATAACCTTTTTCAGATCCTTAATCCCTGTGACAAACTCATCGTCAATCTCATCCGGATACAGGTAAAGAACACGAATCCAGTGCAATCCGTCAATCGCATTCAGCTCTGTCAGCAGATCCCAGATCCGCCGGCGGCCATAGAGATCAGTTCCATAACGGGAGGTATCCTGCGCGATGACGACGAGTTCCTTAACCCCTTCCGAAGCCAGCTGCTTCGCTTCGGCAACCAGATCCTCAATCGGAAAGGAAACATAACCGCCGCGGATTCCCGGAATTGCACAATAGGAACAGCGGTTGTCGCAGCCCTCGGCGATTTTCAGATAGGCTGTCCACGGCTTGGTCGAAACCAACCGGGTGTTTTTCCCATAGCCATCCAGCACCTTTTCACCTAAGACCCGGGTCAGAATCTGTCCCATCTTCGGATAATCACTGATCGTTAAAAAACAATCGACCTCCGGCATTTCCGCTTCCAGATCGGCTTTGTAGCGCTGGGCCAGACAGCCGGCAACGATCAGTTTCCGGCAATTCTCATTCTTATATTCTGCCATTTCCAGGATCGTGTTGATCGCTTCCTCCTTGGCCGGCTCAATAAATCCGCAGGTATTGACGATAATCGCTTCCGCTTCGTGAACGTCGCTGACAATTTCATGCCCGGACTGCCGCAGCAGGCCCATCATTCGCTCGCTGTCGACTAAATTCTTGCAGCAGCCTAAAGATACTACTCCTATTTTCATATTCAATTCCTTTCTTTTCGTATATTTTTACTTGATAGAGATCGCTGACATTATAACACAAAAGCCTGGAATTGCCATTTCCAGATTGTACCCATAACTGTGATCTCCAGCAGGAAATCCGTTAAAGCCCTTACCTTCTTTTTCAGTTGAACCCTTCCTTTCCAATCAGAATGGAAATTGTCCATGCTTCGTAATTCTGATATAATCAAGTTTAGAATGGAGCGTGATTCCATGCGTAAAATTTATAATAAGCTTGTCCGCGACCGCATTCCGGCGATCATTCAATCCGAATGCCGCGATTGCCAGACGCGGCGTTTAACGTCAGCGGAATATCAGACCGAACTCAAAGCCAAGCTGGTCGAGGAAGCCCGGGAAGTTCAGGAAGCCTCCGATCGAGAAGCACTCATTGAAGAATTGGCCGACCTGAGCGAAGTTTTGGACGCGATGATGGATTTCTTTGAAATTGACGCGACCGAAATTCAAGCCGTTAAAGACGCGAAGGCGCAGACCCGCGGCCGTTTTAAAGACCGGATTTTCTTAGAGTTTACCGAAGATGAAGATGAACCTTCAGCATGAAAATGAACGTTTCTTTCGCAGGTTAAATCCGTCATCCCCATCCGCGGAGATAAACAAAAACGGCTTTTCAGCCGTTGTTTTTAAAATGGTCGGGATGACAGGATTTGAACCTGCGACCCCTTCGTCCCGAACGAAGTGCACTACCAAGCTGTGCTACATCCCGATACCTTTTATATTATATGCTAATTTCAAATTTTTGCAAGACTTTTTTCTAGGTTCTGGTAAAAAGTTCGTTTTCTGTCGTTTTTTAGCCTGCGCTCAACGACAACCATCGACTCATATCCGATCCTTTAAAACCAGCTGAGCGATGGGAGTTTCCAGCTGGCCGATCTGCGTTGTTTCAAAGCTGCCATGACAATCCGCGCCGGCAGTCATCATCAGATCCCGCTCACGGCAATAATTCACGCAAATCTGAGTTGTACCGGCGTCATGCGACGGGTACCAACATTCAATCCCGTCCAGTCCCTCCGCCATGACCGCGGGCAAGACTTCCGACAACTTCGCCGCTGGAATCACTTTGCCGGGATGGGCCAGAATCGCTTTTCCTTTCGCAGCCTGAATCTGCCGGACAACCTCCCTGACCGGCGGAAAGCCAACGCAGCAATAATCATGATGATAGCGGGCATACATCAAAAAGCCCTGCTTAAAATCGGCCACGAGATCTTTCGCCGCAAAGTAATGCAGCGCCTTCCAGCCGCCTAAGCGCCGGTCATAGGAAAACTGACGATATTCGTCAAGACTGACCGGTTCCCCGGCATGTTCCATCTTTTCGATCAACAACTCGTTCACCCGTTCCAGCCGCAGCCGGTTCGCTTCCACAAACTCCTGAAACTGCCCATTCTCTAAATCGACACCATAGCCCAGAATGTGAAAATTGATTCCGAAGTCCTGGGCGTCCAGCTCAACCCCGGACAGACAACGAATTCCGGTTCCCCGCGTCTTTTGAAGGCACTCCCGGCTTCCCGCCAACTGATTATGATCCGTGACGGCAATCAGGCTGACCTGCCGGGCCCGGGCTTGTTCGACGATTTCATCCACGGTCATCGTTCCGTCGGAATACCACGAATGAATGTGCAGATCAGCGTACATCGTTATCCCTCTCCTTCCGCAGTTCATCCGCTGAAAACCGCGGTTCTGCCTGGCGTCCTTCTCTGCCTGCTGGCTGACGTCCTGATTCTTTCATTATAAACGATGACGGACAGGCCGGCCAGTCTGAAATAAAAAAACAGCCCGAGTTCTTCCCTGAGCTGTATTTCACCCTTATCTTTTTGCAAGGTGCTGAATCAGCGCATCCATCGCCATCACATAGCCATAATCCTCGAATCCGCACAGCTGGCCGAGGCAAGCCGGCGCGGTTTTCGATTCATGCCGGAAGCTTTCGCGTGCATGAACGTTGGAAAAATGAACCTCGACGGCCGGAATCGGCGCAATGCTTTTGATTGCGTCATGCAGCGCGTAACTGGTATGCGTATAGGCTCCCGGATTGATGATCAGCCCGTCCATGTGCTCGAAATAACACCGCTGGATCGCATCGATCATCTCACCCTCGACGTTGCTTTGAAAAACCTCGACCTCGATCCCGCGCTGCTTAGCTTCCGCGGCGATCATCGCCGTGATTTCGGTATAATTGCGCGCGCCGTAGACGCCTTGTTCGCGAATTCCGGTCATGTTGATATTCGGGCCGTTGACCACTAAAAATTTCATTTTCTCCCCCTCACTTGTCAAAGCATTTCCGCCGCTGCGTCGACTGGCGGAACAGCCGTTTCATTTCCTCGGTATCCTCGTTTTCCAGCACACTGCGGAAATGGGCCAGCTCCGCGGCGAACTCGTCAATTTCACGAACGAGATTCGCCTTGTTCATTAAGAACAATTCCGTCCATAACGATTCATTAATCTTCGCGATCCGCGTCAGATCGCGGAAGGAGTCGCCGGTATAGTCCACCAGATGGGTGTTGTCGCTGGTATTCATCAGCGTCACCGCGATCACATGCGTCAGCTGGCTGAGAAACCCGACCATTTTATCATGTTCAGCCGGACTGAGCGTGGCAATGTGCCGGAAGTTCAACGTTTCCGCCAGTGCTTTCACCCACGCGATCCCCTCCGGCGTATTGGCGGACGTCGGCGTGATGATAAAATTCGCCGGCTCAAAGATCGAACAATCGGCATACTGCACGCCGCTGACCTCCCGGCCCGCCATCGGATGACTGGCGATGAATTCCACATCCGGCCGCAATTTTCCCTGTACCTGCGCTACGATTCGTTCCTTGACGCCGGTCACATCGGTGATCCGGGTTCCCGGGGCAAAGCTGTCCTGGTATTGATCGATCCACTCCAAAAGGGCCTGCGGATACAATCCGAACACAACGCTGTCCGCCTGGCGGACCAGTGCTTCATCAAAACCGACAGCGCCTTCGTCAATCCAGCCTTGCTTTAAAGCGTAGGCGATGCTTTCCGGATTGAGGTCCAGTGCACTGACATGGAAGCCTTTGCGCTTCAATCCCTGGGCATAGCTTCCGCCCAGCAAACCCAGACCGACGATCAGAAAATGCGATTCCTCCTGCATGTTATTTCTCCTTTACTTCGATTCCCAGCGAGCGCAGATCCCGGAAAAACCCCGGATACGACTTGGCGATCGCTTCTGCGCCTTCAATGGTCACCGGAGCGTCCGCCATCGTCGCGCCGATCGCCAGCGCCATCACGATCCGATGATCTTTATGACCGTCCAAGGTGACGCCGCCCTTCCAGGCTGTCGGTCCCTGAATCCAGACTTCACCCTCGCTTGAATGAATCGGCACCCCGACCTTGCGCAGCTCGGTTTCCATCGCTTCTATTCTATCACTTTCTTTATACCGCAGGCGAGCGGCATTGATCATTTTTGTTTCTCCCTGCGCGAAGCTGGCCAACACCATCAGAATTGGTCCAAGATCCGGACAGTTCTGCATATCCAGTTCGCATCCGGACAGGGAAGATGGATAAACGATCACTTCTTTATCCGTAACCTCTGTCTTTCCGCCCATCTTACGGACAAAGTCCAGGATCTGACGGTCGCCCTGACGGGAATCCGGCCGCAGGCCCTGACAATGAACCTCATGGTTAACGCATCCCAGCGCGGCATAGAAACCAAGCTGGGAATAATCGGATTCAACGGTCGTTTCACAGGCTTGATACCGCTGGCCGCCGGGAATCCGCAGCGTCAGCTCGTCTTCAAAATAAGCATGAACGCCGAAATCCTGAAGCATCTGCAATGTCAGCTCCACATACGAACGCGACTCAAACGGCGGTTCAATATGCAGCGTAGAATCCTCCTTGCGGCAGGCCAGCGCAAACAACAGACCGGAAATGAACTGTGAGCTGATGTCGCCGCGCAGCGTGATGTCCCCCGGCTGCAGCGCACCTTCAATTTCAATCCATTCCGCGGTTTGCGAGTAATGGAATCCCTGTGCCTCAAACAGCTGTTGGTAGACCGTCTGGGGCCGCTGCAGCAGGCGGTTCTGTCCGGTAAAACGAACCCGCTTGCCGGTCAGCGAGAAAATCGGGATAAAAAAGCGCAGCGTGGAGCCGGATTCCTTGCAGAAAATTTCCTCGCTTTGCAGCTGATTAAAATCGGGAATGCCCTGCACCCGCACATCGCTGCCTTCCAACTCAATGTGCGCGCCCAGCTTGCGCATTCCGTCGATCGTCGTCAGGATATCGTCGGAATAATCGACGTGATGAATCAGACTTTCACCTTGTGCCAAAGCGGCGCAGATGATCGCCCGATGGGCCATCGACTTGCTCGGCGGAATCGCCACCGTCGTCTGGGTGCAGCGTCCCGGGATGATCGTCGCCTGCATTACAGCGATCTCCCGACCACCTGGGCAATTGTGCGGCCCTTTTCGATCAGGGAGGCGAACTTCGCCGGCTTCAGCGATTGCGCCCCATCGCTCCACGCACATTCCGGACAAGCATGGACTTCAATAATCAGACCATCCGCTCCGGCTGCGATCGCCGCTAAGGACATCGCTTCCACCAGCTTCCAATCCCCGGTCGCGTGCGACGGGTCGATGATGATCGGCAGATGCGTGCGTTCCTTGATGATCGGGACAACACTCAGATCCAGCGTGTTGCGCGTGTATTTCTCAAATGTCCGGATGCCGCGTTCGCACAGGATCACATTCTTGTTGCCGCCGGCCATGATGTACTCCGCCGCCATGATCCACTCCTCAATCGTGTTCGCCAGCCCGCGCTTCAACAGCACCGGCTTGTCAATCTTGCCCAGCGCTTTCAACAGATCGAAGTTCTGCATGTTGCGCGCTCCGACCTGAATCAGATCGACATGCTCGACAAATTCGTCGATCTTATCCGCGCTCATCAATTCGCTGACGATCGGCAGACCGGTCTTTTCCCGCGCCTTGACCATCGCAAGAATGCCTTCGGTGCCCATTCCCTGGAAAGCGTAAGGTGAGGTTCTCGGCTTGTACGCGCCGCCTCGTAACATCACGCCGCCGGCATCTTTGACCTGCTGAGCGATGTCACAGATCATTTCCTCCCCTTCGACCGAGCAGGGACCGCCGATCACAACGATCTTCTCCTGACCGCCGACCTTGACGCCGCTGACATCGATCACCGAGTCCTGCGGATGAAACATCCGGTTGGCCAGTTTGTACGGAGCCGCAATCCGAGTGACGTCCTCCACCCATTCGTTCGCCATAATCCGCCGCTCATCCAGCTTCGCCGTATCACCAACCAATCCGAAAACATTGTAATTCGCGCCGGAGATCATGTTGACCTGAACGCCTTGTTTTTCAAAGTTTTGGATCAGCCGGTCGATTTCCGGCTGCGGTGTGTTCTTTTTTAATGTGATAATCATGGTTTTATTCCCCCTGTTTTTTCAATCTGCGCTCGTTTTCTTGACCGAATACGATGCTGTCTTTCCATGTCATGATTCTTATCCTGTTCGTGTAACGGCTGTTGCGTTTTCTCCGTTACTTCCGTCCAGACTTGTTCTTAGTCCTTCCTTATTCCTTTTCAGGATGGATCCTCACTGTTCTTAACTTATTTTAATCAATCAGTCCCGTTGTTTCCGTCAGCCAGTCCTGCCATAACCGGCGGGCGGTCTGATCGGCGCTGCCGTTGTTTTCAATCTGTTGGTCGCAGGCAGCCCGGTATAAATCAATCCGCTGGTCATAGAGCTGCCGCAGGGCTTCGCGGCTGGAGCTCAGCGGCCGGCTCGGATCGGTTTCCAGCTGATCCAAACTGCGGTCCAGGAAATAAACCTTGCCGCTCTGCCGCAGCCGTCTGACATTTTCCCAATCCTTGACGATCCCGCCGCCTGTGGCGATAATCTGCCCCGTCTGCAGCGTAACTTCCGCCAGGATTTCCGCTTCGATCTGACGGAACCGGGCTTCGCCTTGTTGGGCAAAGAAGTCCCGGATCGGCATGCCGATCCGCTCCACGATCCGCTGATCAATATCAACGGCCGGACGGCCGCTGATTTCCGCCAGTTTCCGGGCGATCGTGCTTTTGCCGCAGCCCGGCATCCCGATTAAGACGAGATTCATTTTCTCCCGCGCCAGTTCCGCCGTCATGCGCAGAATGGATTCCGGAGCGACAGGCTTGCCGATAAACGCTTCAATCGCCTCGGCGGCCTGCGCCGTTAACATGCTTAATCCCGTCGCTGTCCGGCAGCCGCGTTTCTGGGCTTCGACGATCAGGCGGGTGCGATGCGGATTGTAGATCACATCCGCGACACTTTCCAGCTGAGGGAAGCGATCCAGTTCCACGGGAAGGCCTTCCTGTGCTGGAAACATGCCGACCGGGCTGGTATTGACGATGACCTGCGCGCCGCTGTGATCGCGGTACGCTTCTTCGTAGGTCAGTGTTTCCGGCGACGGATTGCGTTTGACCTTAACGATCGCCGCCGCGCCTAAATCCTCCAGCACCGCCTGCACGGCCTGCGCCGCCCCGCCGTTACCTAACAGGATCACTTTCCGATCCTGAATTTCAATGCCTGCTTGTTCCAGCATGAACCGACAGCCGTAATAGTCGGTATTTTTACCGATCAGGCGGCCGTGATCATTGACAATTGTGTTGACGGCCCCGATCCGCCGTGCCCGTTCATCCAGTTCTTCTAAATAAGGAATCACAGCTTTCTTATAGGGGATCGTGACGTTCAGCGCCGCGAAATCCTTGTTTTTCATCCAGGCGTCCAAGTCCTGGGGAGCCACCTCAATCAGCTCGTAAGGATAGCCGCCCAGCGTTTCATGAATCCGTTGGGAATAGCTGTGTCCCAGATGTTCGCCGATCAATCCTCGCCGCATGGCCGTTCTCCTTCCCACCACAGAATGCCGAAGCGCTCAGTCAACAGATCTGCCAGCCCGAAAGCGATCAGACTGTCGACAACGACCCGCGCCCGATGCAGAATCGCCGGATCGTGCCGGCCTTCAATTTGCAGCGTCGTCGGTTCCCCGGTTTTCAGATTTACGCTGGGCTGCGGCTTGTAGATCGAAGGGGTCGGCTTAACGACCGTGCGGATGCGCAGCGGCATGCCGTTGGTAATCCCGCCGTTAATCCCGCCGTTATGATTGGTCAGAGTCCGGATATGTCCGTTGTTGATTGTGATGCCGTCGTTGGCTTCGCTGCCTCTTTTTGCGGCAAAGTCGAAACCATCGCCGAATTCCACGCCCTTCACGGCGCCGATGCTGAACAACAGATGCGCCAGCCGGCTCTCCACCGAATCAAAGAAGGGCTCACCCACTCCGGCCGGCATCCCGATCACCGCGCTTTCCAGAATCCCGCCCATCGAGTCGCCCTGAGCCTGTGCCTGTTCGATCCGCTGCTGGATGGCTGTCCGCGTTGAATCGCTCAGACATGCCAGATATTGATCCTCTAAGCTCAGCAGCTGCGCCCGCAGTTCTGCTTCCTCGTCCGCAAACGGCGCGTCCGTTAATTCCTGCATCTGCGCGACATGCGTTCCGACCTCGATGCCTTTCGCTTTCAGCATCTGAAGGAAAATGGCGCCCGCCGCCACTAACGGCGCGGTGATCCGGCCTGAGAAATGACCGCCCCCGCGGTAATCCTGATAGCCTAAATATTTAATCTCCGCCGTGTAATCGGCATGCGAAGGGCGCGGAATATATCTTGTTTTCGAATAATCCTTGCTTCGCATATTTTCGTTGCGGATAAGAATGCACAGCGGTGTGCCCGTCGTCCGGCCTTCAAAGACGCCGCTGACGATTTCCGGAACGTCCGCTTCCTGCCGCTGAGTCGATATTTTGCCTTTGGGTTTGCGTTTCTCCATCTGCTTGCCCATCCAGGCTTCGTCGATGCGGATGCCCGAAGGCAGACCCTGAATCACGACACCGATCGCTTCACCGTGGCTCTCGCCGAACAGCGACAGCTCAATACACTGTCCAATCGCACTTTTCATCGTTTGATCTCCTTGTTTTTTCTGGCTTTTTGTTATTTTTCCTTGTACTGTTGACCGCAGAACGGCTTGTCTTCCCTGCGTTCTTTTTGAAAAGAACTTTTCGATTACAAATATTCTTTGATCTTCTCCGTCGGGATATCTTTTAAATACGCTTCGCCGATCTTCCGCAGCAGCACGATCGTTAACGTTCCGCCGTCGATCTTCTTGTCTTTGGTGATAAAGTCGTAAACCTGTTGGCGGTCGTAGTCGATATCTTCTTTCAGATTCAGCCGCTGATAAATCGGATGCAGGCGTTCGCGGATCGTTTCATCTTTGATCATTTTCATCATGCCCAGCGCAACCGCTTCGCCATGGTACACGTCGTGCAGATGGTAATAGCTCTCGATGCCGTGGCCGATCGTATGTCCGAAATTCAGGATTCGGCGAACACCGATTTCCCGTTCGTCGATTTCCACGACCTTCTTTTTCATCATCAGTGATTTGTATAAGATCTTCTCGATGTGCTCCATCGGATCGTCCGTTTCAAACAACTCAAATAACGATTCGTCGCGGATTAAACCGGCTTTCAGTGCCTCGGCCAGACCGTTGTTGATATGCCGCTGCGGCAAAGTGGCCAGTACGTCCGGATCGATCAGCACCATTTTCGGCTGCCAGAACGCGCCGACGCAGTTCTTGATGCCGTCCAGATTGATCGCGACTTTCCCGCCGATGCTGCTGTCAATCTGTGACAGCGTCGTCGTCGGGATGTTGATAAACTCAATCCCCCGCATATACGTCGCGGCGACAAATCCGGACAGATCGCCGATCACCCCGCCGCCTAAAGCGACGATCAGATCTTTACGGGAAAACCGTTCTTTCAGCATCCGCCGCAGAATCTGTTGGTAGACTTCCATACTTTTAGCGCCTTCGCCCTGAATCACGCGTTCGACATAGCCCTGGCCGCATTGCGCCAACACGCGCTGGGCATATTCCTCCGGTACCCCCTCGTCCGTCACGATCATCACCTTCCGGTGACCTTCGAGATACTGTCCCACCTGATTCAGAAGTCCCCGCTGAATCAGAATCGGATAGCTTTTGTCTTTGAGATTGACTGTGATTTTTTTCATCATATTAACTTCTCCCCTCTCACACAACCTACAAAAAAACCGTACAGGCTTATCCTGCACGGTTCAGCATTTCTTTTCGCATTCCCCTTCAGAATTAGCCTGATTTCAAATCAAAACGGGCTAATGTCCAAAGTGAACCAGCCCTCTATCTAAAGGTAAAATAAAAGTAAGAAGAACTCGGATGTTCAATTTTTTCGCAAATATTTTTCAGCATACTCAACACCTCGATGTTTTTACTATATCACAATTCGATTGAAATGCAATCTTTTTCTGAAACTTCAGCTCTTTGTTACAACCTGGGAAACCGATTATTTCACAGATCCCAAATCCAGATAATTAAATTTAACGCCGCTTACTTCCTTCGACGTAATCTTTCCGGTAAAAGTAGTTCCTGAAGTATTGCCGATTGGATTCTGATTTTTATCGTATTCATAGACCACCCCTTGAACTGAATCTCCTACTTTCATATCCGAAATTCCATCAAAAATATATACGGAATACGTGCCATTGTTATTTTTCATAACAGTGAAATCAAAGTTATTGGCATTCAAACCGTATTTCTTCGCGATGGTCTGCTTAAATCCTTTTCCAAAATTCGGCCCTGTAGAGTCCAGCTGACCAGTTTTATTTGTATAAAAACCATTAACAGCCATTTCCAACATATCTTTGGAATAATTACCCAGAATCTGTTGTTCTGAACCGCCGTGATTGGAACAAGTGATTGAAAATTTACTTGGATCCACAGGATCAACTAAAACGTTGATTGTTCCGCCAGTGGGACATAATTTTTTATGGTCTCCTAATTTTTCGTCAATCGCTTTTTTGGCAGATTCCTCATTAAACGGTTTTTCACCTAAAGTATATTCCATAACCATGATTTTATACGCGTTGGCCTGATTGGCATGGCATACTGTGTCCGACGCCGTCTCGGTAAAACCTGTCAGTTTCGGTACCAGCATCAACATCAAAAGCACTAAAATCGCCACAACGACGATCAATTCAATTAATGTAAAACCCTTTTTCCGCCGTTTCATCGCTTATCCCTGCCTTATCTTGTTTCCGACGAGAAACACTGCCGGAAATCCATATTTATTATATCATTACGGCTTCGATAACCGAATCTTTTTTATGTAAAAATCCAGGATTTTAAGCCGCAGAGGTCAACTTTTTTATCATCTCTGTATAAATTTGCTTCAGCTCGGCCTGTTCCGCTTCGCTCATCGGTGCGGCATACGGATCGTGTGAATCAACGGTCGCGATATGATTGGCCGCGACCCGGCCATTAAGAACCAGCGCGACGTCCGGCACGTAAAACCCTTCTTCGCCTTCCTCATCCTTCAGCAGCCAGCCTTCAAAAAGCGTCATGATCTTTTCAATCATCGCTTCCGAGTAATTTTCAGGCTTGCTTGTATCGACATAATAGACAACTGCGCCGTTTTCCTTAGCCGCTTCATTTAAAACCGGCACCGCTTCGATACACCACGGACAATTCGGCTTGCCATAATAGATCATGAACGATTCACCCTGTTCGATTTTTTCCAGCGAAGCTTCCAGACTGATTTCAACGAAAGCATTCTGCTCGTCCGTGAAGCCTTCATAAGCGCTCAGGTCGGCGGATTTGTCGTTCACCGTCGGATCGGGAGTCGCTGCCGGCAAAGGCATGGGCGTTTGTTCGATTGCCGGCGAAGGTGTGAGGGACGGCGTGGGTTTCGCTTCCGGCGCAGTGGCGCATCCGCTGAGCATCAGCGCACCCAACAGAATCACAAGTTTCCTTCTCATAACAGCTCTCCGTTAAACGCCCGCTTGTAGCTGCCCAGAACTTTAACCTCCAGACAATGCTCGCGAACCTCGGCAATCGCTTCCTGCGTCTTCGGCTGAAGCAGACTGCCGTCGAAATCAATATAGAAACAATACTCAAACATCCGTCCGCGGATCGGCCGGGATTCCAGCTTCAACATGTTGATGCCCCGCTGAGCAAAGACTCGAATGACCTCATACAACGCGCCCGGTTCATGGTTGACGACGAAATACATGCTGATCTTATCTGCCTCCTGAACGGTCTGCTCGCCTTTTGCCACACAGAAAAACCGCGTTGTATTCAGCTGATTATCCTGTACCCGTTCCTTTAATATAGGCAGGTGATAATATTCCGCCGCCAGCCAGCTCCCCAACGCCGCTTTCGACGGATCCTGGCACTGCGCCACATATTCCACGCTTTTCGCCGTATCCTGATAGGTCACCGGTTTAATCCACGGATGCGCCGCAAAGAAACCGGAGCATTGATCGAGCGGTTCCGGATGGGAATAAACCTCGCGCAGATCCTCGATGTTCGTTCCCGACAGACCGATCAGCTGCTCGTCGATCCGCACTAAAATCTCGCCGACCGCAAAGATATCACTGTCCTTCAACAAATCATAAGTCCGATAAATAATCCCTGTCGTCGTATTCTCCACCGGCAGCAGCGCGTAATCGATAGCGCCGCTTTCAACGTCGGCAATGATCGACGGGAAATTGGCATAATTACAAGCGGTGAACGGCCTATCCTTAAAAAACTCCTGTACGGCAATTTCACTGAAGGTGCCGTGCGCCCCCTGATACCCCACCTTAATTTTCTTATCCATGATCTTCCTCCAAAGTGAATTTATTGTATCACACTTTTTTCCGCCGCGAAGTCCGGATTTGAATTGAAAGACGCTTTTCGCTATAATGATGTCATGAAAAAAATGCGTTCTGTCTTGAATAAAACCGAGCTGGCCGGCGGTGTGCTGTTTCCGCTGTTCACCTTGTTTCTGATCCTGCGCGATGATCCGCTGACCACCAATTTATCCTGGGTTGGCAACGGTCTGGGCTACCGCTTGTTGCTTGTGCTCTGGGCTATCGCCGGCGCGCTTGTTTTCCGGGCGATGATCCGCGCATTGGCTGAAGCGCTTAACGTTTCGTTACAGCGGCGGGAAGATCTGACGTTTCTTCTGATGATCGCTTCGATGCTTGTGCCTTATCTGCCGGAATCCTTTCCGTTTCTGGCTCAACTGCATATCCTTGTCAGCAATCTAGCCTTCCTGGCACTGAATCTCTTAATCCTGCGCGTCTTCTATGCCGGACAGCGGCGCAGATGGCAGTTAGGCCGCTGGGGAATGGAAATGACCGCGGGGATTCTGGTTGTCTGCGCCTTATTGTATATCCGCTTTCTCAGCGTCAATTCCTTACTCGAAATGTTTTATACCGCGGCGATGGCCTGGCTGTTGATCCTCGCGCGCCGAAAATGCGGGCCGGTTCCGCAGGATAAACGCCCGGATTCCTTCCAATAAAACGAATCCATTCATTTTCACAAAAGCAGATCTTCGCCGGTCTGCTTTTCCTGTTTATCCCGGCTTGATAGTCAAAATCTACTGTTTGTCAGAAACTCTGGGCCTTATCCTTGAGGCAGACAGCGGGGTGGCTTATAATAAAACCAACAAAGTTCCAGATCAGGAGTCAGGTGACAAGCATGGAAGAGAAAGAGATTTATACCATCACGGAATTCGCGGAGATGTTCCGCATTACAAGACAAACACTGATCCATTACGATAAAATCGGATTATTTAAGCCCGCGAAAATCAATGACAACGGTTATCGGCTGTACGAGCACTCGCAGAAACCGAAAATGATCGAAATCATGCAGCTGAAAGACGCGGGGATGTCGTTATCGGATATCATGGAAGTCATGAAAAAAAATAACGCGGATTCAATCTTAGCGCTTTTCGATACACAGATTGCGAAATTAGATGATCAGATCCTGGAATTGCAGATGAAAAAACTGATTACACATCACCGGAAGATGTACTATCAGTCGCTATTTGGAAAATACGAATTAAACAAGATCTTTGTCAGCGAGGAACAGGAAAGAACAGCCTTCTTCGCCCCTTTTGATTTATCGCTGGAAGAAGACGCGATGATTGACGCCGCCTATCGGAAATGTGTGGAATTGACATTACAGCACACCAATATTCAATTTGAAGGCTGCGGCGTTCTCTTTCGCAAAGGAGCGTGTCACAGCGCGGATCCCTACCGCGACAGCGGCGTCTTCTTCATCATTAAAAATATTTCGGCCGATCATTCCAATTTGATCACCCTGTCCGGCGGAATGAAAGTAAAAAAATATTTCTATGGCAATCCGGGACAATTTGAGCTCTTATGCGACGTCATGCAATATATTGACGACCATCATTACGAAGTCACCGGCAATATTGTTCTGCACAATATCGTCGAAAATTACTACATCGCCGGTAAAAACGATTTGAGTATGCTGGAAGTTCCGGTCAGAAAATTACCCTGAAGAAAAAACTGATCCACCTCAGGATGAATCCGTCAATTCATTTCATTTCTACCACGCTTAAAATTTGAAACGGCATTACGCCGGCAGCGCAAAGTAAAAACAAACCGCTTTGTACCGCCGGCCTTTTTGTATGTTGGGATTGAAGAAACATGGGAAAGCCGATATGCCTGCTTTCATCCTTTAGTAAACTTTTTTGAAAGTTAATTAAAGCAGGAAAAGGGATTGACTGTATTCCTGCTATACAGTTTATCATGGTCAACGTATGATGCTTACAAAGCACGGAAAGGAACAGAATGATGAAGAAATTTTTAGCTTTAGTCCTGGCAGCGGCATTGCTCGCAGGCTGCAGCGCTCCGGCAGAACCAAAACCTACACAGGAACCTACCCCGACGCCGGAGACAGAAAATAAAGAAACCGAAAAGAAGGAAGTGGCAACGAGCGGAAAATACGTTGTTGTCAACACGACGGGGGAAACAATCACTGAACTGTATATCTATAAAACAGGTTCAGAAGAGAAAGGCACGAATTACGCGGATGGCGGCCTTGCGGATGGCGAAAGCGTAACGATTGAAGTTCAGGTTGATGAAGCGGAAGCGGAGGGCTATGCCCAGACCCTAGAGTTCGTTAATGAAAGCGGAAAGGTTGAAAATGGTTTCCAGACGCTGCACTTGGAAGATGTAACGATAAATCTGCTTGCGGAAGGCGCGGACGCTTACACTGCGGCTACACCGTTCCAGTTTGGTCACTAATTCGATTTTATCCTGACTGATAAATGAAGAAAAGAAGATGGAGTCTTAGGTTCTAACTAAGTTCTCACATCTTCTTTTTTTATTTTAGCGTTTAGCGTTCAATTGAACTTCGTCGTTTTAATTGCCGTTTATGCCAGCGCTTCCCGCAACCCCTGCCAGGCATAGTCCGCGGCCTGAGCGGCGGAGATCTGTAACTGCGGGTTGGTAATTTGGAAGCAATACGCCTGCATGACGCCGATCAAGACAAAGCGCTGATACTCCCGCGGCCGCTGCGGCTCGATTACGCCTTCCTGCAGCGCCTGGTCCAGCAACAGATCGATTAAACGGATCATCTGGCGCATAATATTTTCCATCGCTTCCTCGCTGACGTATTGTTTTAGCTCCCGCTTGCCGACGCTGGACATCAGCGTCTGAAACGGCGAGAACTGACTCAGGGCTTTTTCCATCACCGTCAAAATCTGCCGAAAGCCGGCCTCGAAGCCCTGATCGAATTGAAGCAGGCCGCAGAAGCTGTCAAATTCCTTATGAAATGTATACAACAACGTTTCCCGGATAATTTCCTCTTTCGAAGAAAAGTATTCATAACAGGTGCCCTTGCCGATCCCGCTGGCTTCGGCAATTTCCGAAACCTTCAGTTCATTGAGCGAGCGGCCCTGCTGCACCAGACTGATCACGCCGAGATAGACCTGAGTCTTTTTCTCCTCACTCATGCGCTGGTTCTGCCTTTGCTTTTTTGCGGTCCTTGCGGCGGCTTGTCACTTCGATCATAATCGGCACGACAAACAGCGTCAGCACCGTGGAATAAGTCAGACCGCCGATTGTGACGATCGCCATGCCCTGCATCATATCGCTGCCGGTGCCGATCCCCAGCGCCATCGTCGTCATCGCCAGAATCGTCGTCAGCGCCGTCATCAAGATCGGACGCAGACGAGTCCGGCCGGTTTCAATGATCGCTTCGCAGGTGGCATAGCCTTGTTCTTTCAGCTGGTTGGCATAGTCGATAAAGACAATGCCGTTGTTGACGACGACGCCGCACAGCACCAGAAAGCCCAGCATCGCGACGATGCTCAATTCCTGACCGGTGATCAACAGGCCCAGGAAGCCGCCGGTAAAGGCCAGCGGAATCGTAAACATAACGATAAACGGAGATAACAGGCTCTGGAACTGAGCGACCATGATCATGTAGATAAACGCGATCGCCAACAGAATCATCTGAATCATCGTGACCATCGTTTCCATGATCGTTTCGTTTTCACCGCTGAACTCCAAGCTCACCGATTCCGGCAGTCCGCTGGTATCCAGCTGCTTCTGCACGTCGCGGGTAACAAGGCTGACGTTGTAGCCCTCCTTGATCGTACCGCTGACATTGACAAAGCGGCGGGAGTTTTCACGGTAAATGCTGTTCATGCCGGTGCCGTTTTCGATATCGGCAATCCGCCACAGCTCAATTTCCTTTTCTTCCTGATTTTCAGTTCCCTTCAGCTTCATATCCTGCAGGTTATCCAGCTGGGTTAAGGAAGCGGCGTCCTGAACGATGACGACCGGATAGTCCTTGTCCTGAATCGCCAGAGTCGTGCTGGTCGTTTCCTCTTTAATACTGGAAGCGACGCTCTGATAGACCTGCGCTACGGTCAGGCCGTATTTCATCGCTTCATTCTTATCGACGATGACGCGGACTTCCTTGACCGGATCCTGCTGACCGTCGTCCACGACGTCGATGCCTTCGATCTGCTTCAACTGATTGCCGAGCTGGATCGCGGCCGTCTGCAGCTCGTCCAGATCATCGCCGTACAGCGTCATCGCGACGCCGCTGCCGCCCAGCACGCTCAAATCCATATTGCTTGTGGAAACTGCCGCATCAACAGGCAGATCCGCCAGAACCTGCGGGATTTCCGCTTCCATTTTTTTCGTATTCGCTTTTTCTTCAGTGATGATATAGAAGGTCGTGGAGGTATTGCCGCCTCCACCCATCATCGTAGACAGGCCGCTGCCGCCGCTGGTAACGCCGACGGTCTCGACGCCTTCCACCTGCATCAGCCGTTCCATGACCTGATCGTACATCGCGAAGCATTCCTGATCGGTAGCGTCCTCATTCTGCAAGGTCACACTGACCGACATCTGTCCGGAATCCATCGACGGAATCAGCGTCATCCCCATGTTCATAACGCCGATCGTACTGAAAATCAACAACGCGATAACGCCGCCCATGACGATCAGCTTGTGACCCAGCGACCATTTCAACAGCCCGGTATACCCGCTGACCAGCTTCTCAAAGAAGCCGTGCTTCTTTTCATTCTGTTTTTTCAGCATCTTGCTGGCAAGCATCGGCACCAGAGTTAAGGCAACGATCAGTGAGGCGAGCAGCGAGTAGGCGATCGTCAGTCCCATATCGACGAACAGCTGACGGGCCAGACCGGTCGCAAACACGATTGGCAAGAAGACGCAGACCGTCGTCAGCGTCGAAGCGATGATCGCTCCAGCAACCTGTTTGGCGCCTTCAATCGCCGCATCGATCAGGCCGACACCCTCATTGCGCATCCGGTAGATGTTTTCAATAACGACAACGGAGTTATCGACGAGCATCCCGACGCCTAACGCCAGACCGGACAGCGAGATAATATTCAGCGTCACACCGCTGAAATACATCAGCACCATGGCGAACATCAGCGAGATCGGAATACTGAGGGCGATGATCACCGTCGGCTTGAGATCGCGCAGGAATAAGATCAGAACGATAATCGCCAGAATGGCCCCGTACAGGAAATTCTCCAGAACGGAATTGACGATCATGTCGATATAGACGCCCTGATCCATCAGGGTTGAGAAATGCAGACCTTCATACTGCGTACCCAGCTTGTCAAAGGTTTTATGCAGGGCTTTGCAGACGTCCGCGGTCGAGGCGGTCGAGCTTTTCTGGAAGGAAAGCATGATGCCCGGATTGCCGTTGACGCGGGTATATAATTTTTCACTGTTATTGACGATCTGAACGCTGGCCAGATCCTTCAGCCGGACTTCTTCCAGTCCGTCGATCTCCATCGACATGAGAAGCAGATTTTCCACTTCTTCCAGCGAAGCGAACTGATCTCCGACCTTGATCAGCAGCGAATCGTCGTTGGAGGCGATATAGCCGGCCGGCATCGAGAAGTTCTCCGCCGTCAGCATCGTCGAGATCATGCTCGGCGAAAGGGCTTCAGAAATATTTGCTTTTTTCAGTGCTTCATCGCGGGCGTCGGCAATCTGTTTCAGACCGTCCTCAATCTGTGTCTTGGCGGATTCCAGCGTTGTCTTGGTCGTGGAGATCGTCATTTCGCCCTTGGTGATCTCACCGGCCGCGGTCAATTTGCCGGATTCCAGCTTGGACTGCAGGCTGTTGAGGTCGGAAACGTCGATCCCGGCTTTTGTCAGCATACTGCTGGCCGCCTGCTTCACGCCTTCAGCCGTCGCGATTTCGATTTCAACATTGCTTAACTTGACCTTCGCGTCGTCGTATTTCGGAACGATCTGAAGCGCGCCCTGCATCGCTGCGATTCCGGCATTCGCTTGGTCCACCGTACTGTTGAGCTGCTCGAGCATCGCGCTGAGGGCAGCTTTGGCCTGACCGGCATTTTCCAGGTCGGCAAGTCCCGCCTGCTGAAGCATCAGCTTGATTTCCTCCGGCAGTTCCATTTCATCCGGAAGATCCTGAATTTGTCCCTGAAGCGCAGTTAATCCCTGAATTCCCAGCTGCGCTTGGGCAAGACCTTCCTGAGCCTTTGCGATAGCCGCTTCAACGGCTGCCGTAACTTCCTCTGGAGTGGCTTCCGCGCTTAAGCCTAGCTGCGCCTTCAGCTGATCCACGCCGCTGACGATCTGTTCAAAGGCCGCCTTCTCCGCTTTCAGCTGAGTGATCTGCGAATCCATCGCGATCAGATTCGTCGCCGCCTGCTGCAGCTGGACGGAAGACTGCGCCAGCTTGTCATAGGTTTCATTTTTCGTACTGGTTAATTCCGATTCGCCGTCGGTGATTTTCTGCAGGCCGTCGTTGACCTCCTGCAGCTTTTCCCGCAGTTCCCGTTCGTTTTTCGCCAGCTCGGAATCGACGCTGTCCAGCACTTTGTTGTTGATCTCGTCGATCTTGTCATGATCGAGCACGATCTGCACGGTTTCTTCCAACAGACCCGTCGGATCGACCGATGCGACACCCTTGGTCTTTTCCAGCTCCGGTACGACCTTCTCATTGACAAAGTCGCTCAATCCCTGCAGGTCATGACCGTCATAATCTGCCGTCGCCATCATAATCGGCATCATGTTCGGGTTGATCGCCATCAGCGTCGGACTGGAAATCGTTTCATCCAGATAGCCCTTCACCAGATCGATCTTGGCATTCAGATCGAGCATTGCCGTATCCATGTTGGTATCGTCGGCAAATTCCAGAATAATTAACGATAAATTGTCCGAAGAAATCGAACTCATATTCGACAGGTTTTCTGTCGTGCTGACCGAGGATTCCAAGATCCGGGTCAGACTGGTTTCTACTTTTTCGGCGCTGGCCCCCGGATATGTCGAATAGATGACGACATAGGGCAGCTCCATTTCGGGCAAGAGGTCAGTTGTTGAATTCATAAATGAAATCACGCCCAGCAACAGGCACATGACCACGCCCACAATCACAGTATAGGGTTTCTTAACACTAAACTTAGAAAACATAGGCCTCTCCTTTTCCCGACCGACTGGTCGGTCACTTCGCTATTGTATTCCTTTCCCTGCAAAAATACAATTGACAAACGCATGAATTTATCAATTTCCAGGCCTTTCCAGCAAAGTAAAATCCCACCCGAAGGCGGGATGTGGAAAAGAACATCAATTAGTATTCCGGCAGATTCTCATCCGAATTTCCGTTTGAGAGAAACCGGCGCAGGATCTCCGCGAGCCGGTCCATGTCGATCGGCTTGGCGAAATGGGCGTTCATCCCGGCCTGCATCGCCAGCCGCACGTCTTCTTCAAAGGCGTTCGCAGTCATCGCGACGATCGGCAGCGTTTTACTATCGCGGCGGTTGAGCTTCCGGATCTGACGGGTCGCCTCGTAGCCGTTTAACCGCGGCATCTGAATATCCATCAGCACCAGATTGTAATACCCCTCGGGACTGGCCGCGATCCGGTCCACCGCAGCCTGACCATCGGCCACTTCGTCGAGTTGAACGGTGATCAGACTGGCAATCATTTCCCGGGCGATCTCGCGGTTGATCTCATTATCCTCGGCCAGAAGCAGACGGCATCCGCTGAAATCTGTGATCACCGGCTTACTCTCAGCCGGCTCACGCCGTTCGTCCTCCAATTCGTAAAGCAGGCGGCAGATTTTAAAACGGTAGAACGGCTTGGTCAAAAAGCCGCTGACACCGCTTTGCCGCGCCTGTTCCTCGATATCCGACCAGTCGAAAGCTGAAAGAATGACAATTTCAGGCTGGGCGCCCAGTTTTTGCCGCAAGGCCTGAACGGTTTCCAGTCCGCTCAGCCCCGGCATTTTCCAGTCGATCAGAATCAGCCGGTACGGATCCTTTGCGCGCTGTGCCTGTTCCGCGGCGTCCAATGCGGCTTCCCCATTGTCGCGGTAATCGCAGCGCAGCCCCAGCGCCGTCATCAATTCTCCGGCTTCCTCGCCGATCTTCGGATCATCGTCCACGACCAGAATGTGGGCACTCTGCCAGCGGGCAGGAATTTGTTCTTCGGTTTGACTTTGCAGCGGTAAAGGAAGAATTACAGTGAAGACCGAACCCTGTCCTGCCGTGCTTGTGACCTGAATCTCGCCGTTCATCAGATCGACGAGATTTTTTGTGATCGCCATGCCCAATCCAGTTCCATTTTCATTCGGGGCCTGCGGGTGATCCGAACGTTCAAAGGGCTGAAACAGACGCGTCATGAACTCTGGATCCATCCCGATTCCGGTATCCGCGCACCGGAATACAAAATTCTGACAACCTTTATATAAGCTGGAACGCTGACTGATTTCCAAGGTAATCGTGCCGCCTTCAGGCGTATACTTCACGGCGTTGCTTAAAATATTAATACACACCTGACGGATCCGCAGCGGATCGCCAACGACCCCTTCCTTCTCCAGCCGCTCCGGTTGGAACGCAAAGGTCTGATTTTTTTCTTCTGCCTGCGGCCGGACCAGTTCGACAACCTCGGTGATCAGCTCGGCAAAATTAAACGGTTCCTGCGCGATCGTCAGCTTGCCGCTCTCAATTTTCGACATGTCGAGAATATCGTTGATCAAGCTTAACAAATGCTTGCTGGAAAGACTGATTTTGCGCAGACAGGCCTGGACGCGTTCCGGATCGTTGAGATGCGCACCGGCAATTGCGGTCATGCCGACGATGGCATTCATCGGCGTGCGGATATCATGACTCATATTGGAAAGGAACTGACTCTTTGCGGCGCTGGCCGCAGTCGCGTTCTCCAAGGCAGTTTTCAGTATCTCCTGCTGGCGCTCCGCTTTTAAACGCTGTTCATCGGTCCGGCGGGAAATTAAAATTGCCAGCTGATCTTCGGAATACGGGTTATCGACATGGATGATCTGCGTCGTCGTCCAGTGAAGCTGCTCGTCGGTCAGCTTCATTTTCATCTCCAGCACAACCTCGCCGATTCCGCCGGCAAACGCCTCCTGCAACGCATTCAGCTGAAATTGGCGATAATCCTGCCTGAATTCCGGATCAATGGACGCTTCCAGTTCAGTGTATAACTGGCTGTAAGTTTCTTGTTCGCCCAGCCGAATCATCAATCCCGGCCGGACATAGACGAACTGCACCTGGTCCTGCGTCAGATTCAGGCTGATGATCACAGGATAGGCGTTGGACAACGCACTGACCAGCGTCAGCCGCTCCTGCAGCGTTCTTTGTTTTTCCGCTTCTTCCACCTGCTTTTCCTTGGTGATGTCGTGAAACGCGTAGATCAGCACCGGTTCTCCGTTTTCATCCAGCGTTTTTTCAATAATCCCCGAGGTCCAGAACACACCGCCGTCCCTATTCTTCATCATCTCGACGAGGTTGATTTTTTCCCCGCTGCAAATCGCCGCTTCAATTTGTCCGGCAAAGTGTTCGTAATCCAATTTAGGCATCGAAGCCCGCAGGTCAGGATTGAGAACTTCGTCTGCATTTTCCAGCGTATAGCCCATCAGCCGCCAGCCTTCCCGGTTGAGCTGAAGCAAACGATAAGGCTGAGTGGTGGAGATTAACGCGACCGCTTCCGGCAGCGCGTTATAAAGATGACTGATATAATTGGTTTGATGCGTCAGACGCCGCTGCGTCTTGGTCATGTGACGCAGATAAAGCAGAACCAGCGCGCTGATCCCCAGGACTGCCGAAGCCACCAAAGCCAGCGACTGTCTTAGCAGCGCGTGAGTCTGAGCGTTGACGGCAGCTTCCGGAATAATTGAAATTAACGCCCAGTCCGAGTCCAGCCCGACTGGCGTAAAACAGAACACCGTGCGTTCGCCTTCATAGGTAAAAATTGCCCAGCCGGTTTCTGCGGACTTCAGTGAATCCGCAAATAAAGCCAGAGCTTGGGAATCATTGTTTTGGGAAGAAAGCATATCCAATAAATTCTGCACCGTCTTGTTGCTTCGCGGATGCGAAGAACGGATCAGAACGTCGCCGTCCGCGTCGACGACATACGAAAACCCGGCGTCGTTATAGAAGGACAGCGTAAACGTATCAACAATGCCGCGGACTTCAAACTCCTTTATCAAATACCCCTTTTGATCATCTGAAAAATCAACTTCGAACACTAAGTCGAATACATCCATGCCGGTCACGCTGCTGATGTGAGGATCGATCACGGCCTGACCGCCGCCGTGGGGATCCAGCTGCGCGAGCGCCTGCTGATCACAGGGCCGGTCTGACGGCAGGCAGACTTGTTCGCCGAAAATCAGATGGACGTTGCTTTCCAGCGTGTTGATTTCACGAAGCAGTGTGTCGAGAGCGGCGGAATCGGATGCCGGATAGTCTGCCAGACGATCGGCGATGTTCCGCAGATCCGCATAATTTTCATCTAACTGCACAGCCAGCGTACTCCGGCCCTGACGCGTCGATTCTAAAATCGTATTGATCGACTGCTGCCACAGCTGGGTTTTCACACTGCTAATAAAATGTGTCGTCAACAAGCAGAGCGTCAGCGCCAGCGCTGCCGCCCCGACTGTGACGGCGCGGCGGGTATTGCGTACAAGTTTCTTCATGATTGTTCCTCTTGTTCAGCGTCCGCGTCCAGCTGTTCCATAACCTGATCCAGAGATTCGCCTTGAAGCAGGCGGACGATGGCTTCCGCGGTTAATTCCCAGATCGGTTTATCCAGCAGGGAATCCGAGCCGATCACCACTCGTCCGTCCGCATACGCCGGAATCAGCGGCTGAATCTGCGTCAGCCTGGAATGACCGCCGTTTTTTAACGGACTGAATGAAGCCTGCTGATCGGCGAACTTTTGAATGTTCTCCGGACGGGTGAAAAACTCTACGAAACGCAGCGCTTCTTCGCGATGCGGACTGTCAGCGTTGACGCTCAGCCGGGTGTCGGCATTGATTACCGCAAAGCCGCCGTCCTCCAGCAGAGGATAAGGGACGACAGAAAACGCAAAATCCGGGTTCTTCTGTGCCAGCCGCCCTGCGGCCCAGGCGCCGGTCAACAGAAACGGCGTCTGTCCGTTCGCAAAAAGCTCCAGATCGTCGGAGGTCTTCTGTGTCGTCAACGTTGCTTCCGGATCCAGATAGCCGTTGGCGATCATCGCTTCGACATACGCAAAACCCGGCCTCAGCTTTTCGCTTAAGGTTGTGAATCCCAGATTCACCTGTTCGAAGTAGTCCGCCTGCTGCCGGGTCTGATAGAGCGCTGCCAATCCGATACCGATCGCGACCGTCTTCAGGGATATATCGTTATTCGCGATCACCGGCGTGATTCCCTGACTGACAAAGTAATCGCAGACCGCTTCCCATTGAGCCAAGGTCTCCGGCACGTTTTGATGGTGTTTTTGCAGCAGATCGAGATTGCAGTAAAGACCAAACACGGAGACTGTCGTCGGCACCCAATAGATATGCTCTTGTTCCCGCATTTGACTCAACATTTCATCCGTATAGTTTTCAATGGTCGCCAGGCCGGAAAGATCGGCGAGCTGTCCTTGGGAGGCTAAGATCAGTTCAGTGTCATGATTGATCATAAACACATCGTCGCCCTTGCCGTTAGCCATGCGTTTGAGCAGCGCCTCATAATACGCCGAGCCTTTAAGACTTTCGTAAGCGACGCGGATATCCGGATTTTCCAGCATGAACTGCGAAATGATTTCTTCGATCACCTGCACGTTTTCCGGTTCGTATTTATTGCCGAAGTAGGTCAGCGATACCCTCGATTCTTCATTGGAAGGCAGAATGACGACCGGATTGGCAGGCCCTGCGCAGCCTGTAATGATGAATAAGACAAGAGCCCAGACGCCCAACGAATGTCCTTTGTTTTTTCGCCGCATCGTTTCCCCATCTCCCTTTTAGCTGCTTTCTGATTTCAAATCAGACCAGGCAGCGTATTCTTTTTCTGATATGATCTAAATTTAATCAGAAATGAACTGTCAAAAATACTAAATTTCTGATTCTCACAGCCTGATTTTCCCTATTAGTGAGTCTCCAATCTTTCCGGTATTTCGTCAATTCCGATTTTGTCTTTTTTAGCATACCATAAAGGGACTTTGATCAACAGAGTTCACAATTTAGGAACATAACGGAAGATGGCTTGGAAAACAAGAGAAAACCGACATCGGTCAACGCTAAAAAAAAGAAGCCGGGGAATTCAATTTGAATTTCCGTGCTTCTTCAAAAAACGATTTTCCCTATGATCTCTGCACAGATTTTATGAATCAACTGATCGCGGCTCCTGCGCTCCCCCGCGATTCTTATCCGCCTTGTCAATTCATAAAAGCTTACGCTTCGACCGGACTGTCGTCCTCCGCCGTAGTTTCCAGCAGCTGGGCTGACTGAGCCGGATCGAGCTTGTCGACCGCCTTCAGCTTGCGCTGAATCATCCGCGTGCGCGTACCGACGAGCTTATCGAGTTCTTTATTCGCCTGATCCAGCCGCTGCTGGGTCATCGCCAGTACGTCGTGGAACTTATCGAATTCTGTTTTCACCGCGCCCAGGATCGTCCAGACCTCGCTGCTGCGCTTCTGGATCGCCAGCGTTCTGAAGCCCATCTGCAGACTGTTGAGCAGCGCTGCCATCGTGCTTGGTCCGGCGATGTTGATGCGGTAATCCCGCTGCAGCGTTTCGACTAAGCCGCGGTTGACGACTTCGGCGTACAGGCCTTCAAACGGCAGAAACAAAATCGCGAAATCGGTTGTGTAGGGCGGTTCGATATATTTATCGTGAATATCCTTGGCAAAGGAACGGATTCGCTGCGACAGCACGTTGACAGCCTGCGTCACGGCTTCCTGACTGCCGGAATCGTAGGCATCCTGCAGGTTGGAATAGGCGTCAGCCGGGAATTTGGAGTCGATCGGCAGCCATACCGGCTGATCGTCCTCCCCCGGCAGCTTGATCGCAAACTCGACGACGTTCTTGCTTCCCGGCACCGTCGCGACGTTGGTTGCGTATTGTTCCGGCGATAGAATTTCTTCCAGGATCGCGCCCAGCTGGATTTCCCCGACGATGCCGCGGGTCTTGACGTTGGACAGCACTTTTTTCAAATCGCCGACGCCGACAGCCAGCGTCTGCATTTCGCCCAATCCCTTATAGACTTGTTCCAAACGATCGTTAACGAGCTGGAACGACTGTGTCATCTTGTCCTCCAGCGTCTTCTGCAGCTTTTCATCAACAGTCTGGCGCATTTCATCCAGCTTCCGGTTATTGTCCTGCTGGATCGCAGCCAGTTGTTTTTCAATCGTCTGACGCATGTTTTCCAGTTTCTGCTCGTTCCCCGTTTCAAAGGTTTTCAAGCGGTTTTCCAACACGCTGAACTGATTGGCCATCGCCGTGTTGAGCGTATTCTGCTTTTCCGACAGCGACTGGCTGATCTCGGAGAATTTCCGGCTCTGCAGCTCGGAGATTTGTTGCTGATTGGAGCTTAACAGCGCGCTTAAAGACTGCAGCATTTCGCGCTGGGCTGCCTGCTGCTGCAAAACGCTGTGATTCATGGCGTCGAGCTTCTGGCTTTCCGCCTGAAATGCGGTCTGTTGATTAGCGCTCAGCATTTCGCCGACTAACCGCACGGCGTTCTGCGCCCCGTCGACAATTTCCTGCCGGCTCTGCCGGTCCTGTTCCGCCAGCGTCGTCTGCAGCGCGCTCAGCTTTTTATCGAAATCCTGCGCTTCAAGTCTGGCCAGCCGCCGGTTGACGGCCATCATCTGAAACAGACAAAACAACGCGGCGCCGGCGGTGATTGCCGTCAGTATTAAAATTCCTGTTTCCATTCGTTTGTCCCCCGCTTTCTCATGCCAACAGCCGGTCAAGGCCGGCTGTCCGGTGTTCTTCATTATACAGGAAAAACGGCTTGAACACCACTGCGCTGCAGCGACTTTCAAGCCGTTAAAATCAAAACCTGTCTTTCAATCCAACGATACGGATCTCTGATATTCTTCCAACTTTATTTCTGACAATGCTGATTCATCCAGCCGGTGATCTCACGCAGCCGCTTAAAGCGGTGCAGTGGTTTGCCGCTGCGGGACAGCTCGTGGTTTTCCCCCTTAAACAAGCAGGCGCGGGCTTCGACGTTCAGCACCTTAAAGGCCGTAAACATTTCCATCGCCTGCGATACGGCGCAGGTATAGTCCTCAAAGGAATGAATAAACAACGTCGGCGTCGTGCAGAAATCCGCGTATTTCAAAGGCGAGTGATCCCACATTTTTTCCATGTGATTCCAAGGTTTGCCGCCGTCATGCAGATCGTCGTCATAGCTGATCCCGGAGGTTCCGTAATCGCTGATCCAGTTGGAGATGCTGCGCTGGCTGGCGGCCGCGGCGAAGCGGTGCGTATGCGTAATGATCCAGTTGGTCATGTAGCCGCCATAGCTGCCCCCGGTGACGCCCAGCCGCAGCGGATCGATCTGCGGGTTCTGTGCCAGAATGTGATCCGTAAATTCCATGATATCTTCATAATCGATCGTTCCATATTTCAGGCGCAGATCCGCAAAGGCGTCGCCATAGCCGTCGGATCCGCGATGGTTGCAGAAGAAGACATAATAGCCCGCGCTTGCCCAGACCTGCATTTCGTGGATCAACAGTTCGCCATACGTCGTGCGCGGACCGCCGTGAATGTCCAGGATTGCCGGATATTTCTGATCCGGCTGCCAACCGACAGGTTTGATCAGCCAGCCGTCGATCGTCTGACCCGCGGAATTGACAAAGCCGGCGTACTCAACAGGCTGAACAGCCTTGTTTTGGAGGTCTTGTTCGCTGATCTGCGTGCGCCCCCTCAGCGTTCCCGATTCGTCAGCCGTATAGACTTCCTGCAGCCGGCCCGGTTCCATTGCGCAGAACACATATCCGGATTCCGTCAGATCAAAACCACTGACGGCGCCGTTGAACGCGACTGCTTTTTCCAAACGGTCTCCCTGCAGCCGCATCAGTTCCGTGCGATACCCGATCGTGGATGTAAAATAAAGCACATCATCTTTCATCATGAACGTTTTTCCTGATCCATAGCGGACGTCGCTGTTGACACAGCTGCCGATGGAATATTCGTAATCCAGTACCTTGCAGACTTCCCCGTTCGCAACATCGCAGCGGTAGAAATCACAGCTCGTACCGTTGCCATAGGCCTGCATATCGGTTGCCATCAACATCAGCACGTCGTTTTCCGCGGCGATCGCGCCGATCCGCAGTTCTCCCTGCGGCACAAGCGTGCGTGAGGTGTGCGTTTCAAGATCATAACAGACCAGCTCCGATGTTTTCGGCTGCACATCCCGCCAGTTCTTTCCCGTATAGAATATCCGCTGACCGCTGACGATCACCCGGCCGCAATCATAGCCCTCCGGCGTGATCCGCTGATGCTGACCTGTGCGTTTGTTCCAGAGCAGGCAGCCGCAGCGGTCTGAATCGATAAATCCGGCGCCGTTGGCAACAAACGGGACTTCATGCAGAATCACATAATCCTGCGCGTCGTCCAGTTCTTCCTTGGACGTCGTCTGGGGATCTAAAGTATATAAATTTTCCTGAATCTTCAAAACCACCCAATTGCTGTCCGCCACCGGCGTCATCTGCAGGACGGCGTAGGGAACTTCAAACGCTTTCCGGGCTTCGCCCTGGTTCAGCGATAGCCGGTAATAAACGGTTTTCTGTTCATACGGTTCCGGTTTATCCTGCGGCTTGCGCTCCGCCGCGAACAGCACCGTGTTGTCATCCTCAAAGCAGAATGACGAAACCTTGCCGTCGCTGATCAACGGCTTCAGCTGCATCGTCGCCGGCTCCAGTTCCATCAAATTGGTGCGGTAGCCGTTTTCCGCCTTGTCCATCTGCGTTTGCAAGCACAGGATATGCGTTTTGGAGGCCGCCAGGCTGTGTACGAAATGGTAGTCGGTCAAGTCTTGAATTTGTATTCTTTCCATGTTGTTTCCCACCTTACTATGAATTGGTTACAGGATACCGCACTTTCCCTCCGCCGGCAAGTCCTTTCCGGCGTTTTTCCGCCAGGTGTTCAGCACGGCATCAAATTCGGTTTCATCCAGACGGGCGGAGGATCGGGCGACAACCCGGGCGGCCATCGCGTTAGCCAGATCCACTGCCTCGACTAACGGCCAGCCCAGCTTCAGTCCCGCCAGCACCGTTCCGGCATGGCAATCGCCGGCGCCGATCGTATCGACAACCTTTGCCGCGACGCCCGGAAGTTCCTGGACATTGCCCTCTGCTGAACAGCACACCGCGCCCTGTTCGCCCCGGGTGATGATCACAGCCTGACCAAACCGATCATGCAGCGTTCTCGCGGCTTCTTCAATCGCTCCAGTCCTGCTTAGCCAGCAGGCTTCCGCTTCATTCAAATGCAGGACCGGCCGGCACGCTTCCATTTGCTGCCAGTGCAACGCATCTAAATGCATCAGCCGTGCGCCCGGGGCGAAAAAAACCTGCGGTCCGGGATGATCGCGCAGCCATTTCAACATGGCCTGTCCGCTCGGCTCCTCCAGTTCAATTCCGCAAACATACACATAGTCCAGCTGCGCCGGATCGAGGTCTGCCAGCCATTCTTCACAGAAGCCATATTCCGCGCCATGGGTTGATAAAAACGTGCGCTCGCCGCTGTCCTCCACCAAACACAGGCAGCAGCCGTTATCCTGACCTTTCACCCGCACCGCCGGCGACAGTCCTTCTTCCCTCAAAAGTTTCTCGGTCAGCTGGCCGAAAACACCGTCGCCCGTCGGCGAACAGTGAAACAGCGGCAGCTGGAACAGCCGCAGCATCCGCGCCGCATTATAGGAACAACCGCCCAGCGCCATCGTCATGGAACGCGTATTGATATCCTCCTGGGTTACCGGCAGATGCGGCACCCGGACGATCATATCGATCACCGTGGAGCCCAGAATCAAGGTTGTTTTCATTTTCCTTCCCCTTTCATTGATCCGTTGATTTTATCATACCACGCCCATTCGCAAAATGGACGGCAATCTCACCGAATTAAAAAGGGAAGCGTTGAAAACATAAATCAAGAATTCAACATGAATCAATAGAATACACAGCTGTTTTTTCCCTGGCGCTTGGCCTGATACATCGCCGCGTCGGCTTTCAAAAATAATTGACGGTACGTCGTTCCCTGCGCAGGAAAGAAGGCGCAGCCGATGCTGCAGGAAATTCCTGTCAGGGCAGCCGAAGGCTGATGCAGATGCTGCAGCTTCTGACGAATCTGTTCCAGACGGGCGCCAGCCTGTTCGCCAGTTCCCGCTTCCTGCAGTAAAACGACAAATTCATCGCCGCCGATCCGGCCGACTAAATCCTCCGGCGCAAACAGCTCGCGGATTTCAGCCGCGGTTTGCCGCAGCGCTTCATCGCCGCAGTCATGTCCATAGGCGTCGTTGATCTGTTTGAAATTATCAATATCCATCACAGCCAGCGTCATGCGTTTCCCCTCCGGAGCGCAGCGCAGTGTTTCCTCGATTAGCTGCTGAATCTTAAAACGATTATATAATCCCGTCAGGCAGTCCTGGTGCGCCAGCCGCCGCAGCCAATGAAGCTCGCGCCGCTGCTGATCGATATCACTTACCAGGCCAAGCACCTTCACCGGCTGACCCTGCGCATCCTTTTCAGCCGTTAGTTCCAGCTTATACCAGCGAAAGTCTTTCCCACCGCAACGCAGGCTGAGCTCAATGGGCGGGACCGGCTTTCCCTGCCGCAGCTGGCTCCGGATTTCCGCGATCTGCGCACCGGAGAGTGAGTGCTGCCGGCGTGCCTGATCCTGAAACAGATTGGAAAGCGCAGGCTGAAAATGAAAATGCGCGAACCAGTTCTCCGACACCCGCAGCGTATCCTGACAAAGATCCCATTCCAGCCAGAATTTCTGCGTCTGCGTTAAAAGCAGCTCCAAGTCAGAGCTGCGGCCGGATGGGGCTGCGCTTTCCGTTTTCACTGCCGCTTCCAGCAGCGTCAGATGAACGAGCTGACCTAAAAGCACGTCGATCACAAGCACATACCGCAGCGGCTTTCCCGCGCACTGCACAGTTCCCCGCTGCAGCATCAGCTGACCGGAAAGCATCTGGATCCGGGGTTCGCCGAGCGTTGTCAGCCGCGGCTGTTCCCACAGCCACCGCGCGGCAGCTTCCCGGCCATAGATTTCGATCTCCCCGCTCACAACAGCCGCTTCCGGCCGCAGCCGGTGCGCGAGCTCCGTCCGCTTTCCCGCCTGGATCAGACGCGTTAAATCTTCTAAAAAACAAACGTTTCCCTTCATCAAAATTCCACCTCTTATCAGATTTATTGTAGTGGCTGATTGCGACGAAGGTTGTCAAACTTTGTCAAGTGAAGAAAGCCGTTGGCGGATCTGTGCCTTGCGGAAGTGGAAATTTTTTTGGAAAAAACATCAGATTCTATGTTTTTTCACGACTGTTCTGGGAAATCAAGGCTGTTTTAAGCGACCGTCAGGAATCTGTAATAAATTGTTAAGCTGCCGTTCATTTCCCCAACGGCTTCGTATGTTATAGTAAGATCAAGAATAAAAGAGCGTTTGGCGCTTATGCTGAAAATAAAAGGAGGGAATCCCCAATGCAAAAAAACCTGACTGTACTCTACAAGTTAGCCGCAATCCTGATCGTGATCGCCTCTGTCTTCTATTTCTCTTCCGGCGCGCTCAACCAAACGCCGAATTTAAACACTCCGAATATGCCGCTGTCGCAAATTCTAATTCCAAACTAACGTTGCGATTCTCTGAAAACGCCGAAGTTGAAAGTCCTCCCTGCTTTCAGTTCTCCGGCGTTTTTTGTTTTTATTCTATGTCAAGGAAGAATGGAATCCGCGGCCTCCGGTTTGAGCTCCAGGCGGCGATTAGGATAATCCAGGCGCCAGCTGCACCCTGCCAGCACGTCCGCGCCCAACAAACCGGCGACCGCCTGATTTCGCACGGGATATAACGACTTATTGATCACGGGAACATGGCTGAGGATAATTTCGGCTGTTCCGATCCGCAGAAGAAGCCGCGCGAGCCGTTTGGCCGGAATCTGCGTCGTTCCATCAACGCCCGTCAGCGTTTCCAATTCCAGCGGCAGTGATTCTGGCAATCTTGAATAAAACAAGGACCCGCCGGTCGTGCTGGTATTGCCGCTGTCAAACCCCCAGCATAAAATCTCGCCGTTCGTTTCCGCCTGCACCACAGGCATAGAATCCCAGCCTGACAATTCATGAACCGTGCTTTTTTCCGGAAGCGACGGCTTTCCCGACAGCCGCTGACTTTTTTCATCCCATTGCCAACAGCCGAACTGAAGAACGTCCCACCCCAGCAGTCCGTCGATTTGCGCGGGATGTCCAGTTTCCAGCTCAAAGACAAAACAGGCGTCCGGCAGCACCATCCACACCTGTTCCGTCACCGTCAGTGCGCCGATCTGCACGGTTTCCGCCAGCCACTTCTCGGCCTGAATCCGTCCCAGACCACTCCCGCCGCCCACAATCTGTTCATGCAGCGGCCGCAGCCCTGCCGCTTCCGCAACCGATCTGCGCACAGCGCTGCATGAAGCGCCGGTATCAAATAAAACAACGGCCGGCTGCCCTTGAAGCTGAATCGGAATCGGGAACACGTTGGGCAGACCCCGGTCAATCCGGGGCAACGGTTGTTCCGCCTCCATCCATGTTAATTTCATCACTCGTCCTTCTCCTTTCAACTTCCTGCTTTCAGTATAACAGGAAAACCTATCCCTGCCGCACCCAATCCCGGATTTTCTATTGCAGAAAGAAAACGCGGACAATTCCATAAAAAAGGATTGACTTGGAGTGAACTTCAGGCGTTACAATAAAGTCACGAGGAAACTGATGCCTAGACGGTTTCCAAAGTAAGGAGGTCCATTCCATGGAAAAATCAAAAGTTTATTTTACCAAGATCATCACGCCGGAAAAAATGATCGAGATGGAGGAAATTCTCGGCCGCGAGCTGAAAGGCAAAGTCGCGGTAAAGCTGCACAGCGGCGAAGTCGGCAATCAGAACTTCCTGCGCCCTGAATTTATGAAACCTGTCATTGAAAAGGTAAACGGTACGGTCGTTGAATGCAACACTGCTTATGAAGGTCAGCGTAATACGACGGAAGCGCATTGGCATACGATGGAAAAGCACGGCTGGTCTAAACTGTTTCCCGTCGATATTCTTGATGAAGACGGCGATCTGGAGCTGCCGGTTGAAGGCGGAAAGGTAATCCAGAAAAACTTTGTCGGCGATCATCTGAAAAATTATGATTCCATGTTGGTGCTGACGCACTTTAAAGGACATCCGATGGGCGGCTACGGCGGCGCGTTGAAAAACATCTCGATCGGTCTGGCGTCCAGCTATGGCAAAGCTTACATCCATGGCGCCGGAGTCGCGGAGAACATGTGGTCCGCGGATCATGATCAGTTCCTGGAATCGATGGCCGACGCTGCGAAATCCATTCTCGACTATGAGAAAGAAAACATTGTCTTCATCAACGTAATGTGCAACATGTCGGTCGACTGCGACTGCTGCGCGAAAGCGGAAGATCCGAAGGTCAGAGATATCGGTATCCTGTCCTCGCTGGATCCGGTCGCATTGGATCAGGCCTGCATCGATCTGGTCTATCAGTGCGAAGATCCAGGGAAAAAAGATTTGATCGAACGGATTGAATCCCGCCACGGCATCCATACGATTGAGGCCGCTGCCGCATTGGGGATCGGTTCGCGGGAATATGAACTGATCGATGTCGATTCCCTTACAAAATAAACGAACTCAACTCTAAAAAAAGAGGAATTCAGCGGCGGGCGCCCCTTGATTAATCAAGCGTCCTGTCCAAATTCCTCTTTTTTTCATTGATCCGCGTACTCCTTCATCACCTGATTCCAGCGCAATACCGAGTCGACCGAGGTTTCCAGCCAATAAAGAAACCGGGTGCCGGGCAGCCGCGGCTCCCGCGTCCGCATTGCCTGGACTAACGGCGCTCCATCCGCCGCGTTATGCCACAAGTCGACGAAGATCGTGTCTACTTCGCCGGGTTTCAGGCGGTCCACTGCCGCGAAGGCATCGTCATGGATAATTTTCAATTTTTCCGGCTGTTCCCACTGCGGCAGAATCCACTGCGTAAACCATTGGATGACCGCGGCTTCCTTCTCTACGACGATTATCTGTTCGACATTGTCCTTGCGTGAAAGATGATAGGCGAAATAGCCTAAACCCAAGCCGCAGACCAGCACCCTTCCCTGGGCTTGTTTCAGCAGCGGGCGCATTGTGTTGATCTCGCTGGGAATTACGCTCATCCACTCAACGCCATTTTCATATACACAGGGATAGCGGTATTCCGTATTGAAATAGCCCAGCTGCGGGCACTCCACTCCGGTTTCATCCACCCGGTAGTCGTCATAGATCAGGATTTCAAACGGCTGATAGCTTTCCCAGCGCACCGTCCAGCCGCCCTGGGCCGTATCCGGAAAATGGATGTTGCGCAGATAAGCGTCGGCTTCATATTCAGCTGCGGACAAACAACGGAATCCCGGCTTGAAATATTGGTCGGCCAGACGGCGGTGCAGCGGATTTTCATCCAGTTCCAGACCCGCAATAATACAAAACAGAGTGTAGACGGCGTCCGTTTCTGATAATCCGCAGCTATGGCACAGAGATTCAACCATCTCCCGTTCAATCGCGCAGGCGTTTTCCCGCAGATAATCCGCAGCGATCTGCGTCATTGCGGAGTTAAGTTCCAATCTTTGTTTCAGCTGTTCCTTTGTCATTGAAGTTCCTCCTGAATTGCCGTGGGGTTTGTTTCGAGATCAGAGATAAGATCTGCCGCCTTCAGAGCGTAGATTTCGCACTGAGTGACGGCGGGATCACATTGACTTTGCCAATCTGACCGCATTGGGTTTATGGGATCGAGGGATCGCAGGAAACAGGAAATCGGGCGGAGTCTCATCCTCGCTTCCCCTAAGCCGGCGCCGGCTGCCGACAGGGTCCGCCAGACAACGCAGATCGAGAGAATCCCGGGATTGAAAACCGGTGAGGATCTCCCTCCGCAATCCGCGGACGAAAACGGCTTGGGCGCCTGGATCCGCGTAACTTTGATTCGCCGGGCTCCGCCTGAATCCTTCCCCCCCCCCTGAATGTCGTCCAATCCCTCCGTTTACTATACAAAAAAACCTGTCAGCGACAGGGTTTTTAATAAGTGGTGGTTCCAGCCGGGATTGAACCGGCGACACATGGATTTTCAGTCCATTGCTCTACCAACTGAGCTACAGAACCATTGGTTGCGGGGGAAGGATTTGAACCAACGACCTCCGGGTTATGAGCCCGACGAGCTACCAGACTGCTCTACCCCGCGATAACTAAGTATAAAATTTTCAATGGCGGAGGAACTGGGATTCGAACCCAGGCGCCGGTTTCCCGACCTACCGGTTTTCAAGACCGGACCCTTCAACCACTTGGGTATTCCTCCAGAATGACTTGGTGGACCCTGTAGGACTCGAACCTACGACCAGCCGGTTATGAGCCGGCAGCTCTGACCAACTGAGCTAAGGGTCCGCAGATCCTAAACAATCAAATGGTAGCGAGGGTGGGACTCGAACCCACGACCTTCCGGGTATGAACCGAACGCTCTAGCCAACTAAGCTACCTCGCCAAAAATTTAAATCATGGTCGGGATGACAGGATTCGAACCTGCGACCCCTTGATCCCAAATCAAGTGCACTACCAAGCTGTGCTACATCCCGAAATATAAGTTCCCGAAGGGAACTGTTTTTTTAATAAAATGGCGCGCCCAGTAGGAATCGAACCCGCAACCTTTTGATCCGTAGTCAAACGCTCTATCCAGTTGAGCTATGGGCGCGTATCTCGTTGTTCTTATCAACAACGCTTTGTTATTATAACAGAGTTCGTGTCGATTTGCAACAACTTTTTTTATTTTTTCACAGCTTGATTTTTAGGATTGGTGGGGATGACGGGACTCGAACCCGTACGATGTTTCCATCACCGGATTTTAAGTCCGATGCGTCTACCGATTCCGCCACATCCCCAATTTTATGGAGGTACCTGCCAGATTTGAACTGGCGATCACAGAGTTGCAGTCTATTGCCTTACCACTTGGCTAAGGTACCATTTCGCTGTGCTTTATTATTATATATGAACTCCTATTAAAATGCAAGGCTAAAATGAAACGAATTTCAGCGGACTTTCAAAACAAAAAAGGCGCCGATTTCAACGCCTTTTCCGTTCTGTTTCACTCTGAGCCGTCAGACTTTTAACTGTTTTTGACTTTAATCCACAGATCCGCTAATTTCTTTTTCAGGATCTCGTTATGCTTGAATACTTCATCCTTGGCATACCCGACACGCGGCAGATAAGCCGGATTTCCATCATATTCCCCGCCCGTGGCGCTCATTTCCTCCAGTACGTTCTTGTTGCTGGAAGCGTAGCCGACCGTACTGGAATTATCATAGGAAGCGTCGTCAGTCAGAATGTAATTGATGAATTCATTGGCCAGCTTCGGGCATTTGGCGTTCGCCGGGATGACCATCGCGTCGCTCCACAGGTTTGTGCCTTCTTCCGGCAGCCAGTAAGCCATATCCTCATTTTCCGACAAAATGTAAGCCGCGTCGCCGCTGTAAACGACGGCGATATCCTTTTCGCCGGTGACCATGCCGTCGATGACTTCATCTGTCACATAGGAAGGATCGACCTTCTTATCCATGTCCAGCAGCCATTCATAAGCTGCCTGAATCTCGTCTTCATTTTCTGTATTCATCGAATACCCCAGCGCCTTAAACGCCATCATGAACGAATCCCGCTCGGAGTCATAGACGAACACATGTCCCTTGTATTTCTCATTGCGCAGCACGTCGAAGCCCTGCGATTCCACATCTGCCGGATCGACGTTGTTCTTGTTGTAGACAATTCCGACCATGCCCCAGAAATACGGCGCGGAATAGGTATTATCCGGATCGTAGGACAACCCCTTGACGCCGTCGGCCAGGTTCGCCAGATTCGGAATCATCGACTTATCCAGCGGCTGAAGCATATTTTCGTCGATCATCCGCTCGATCATGTAATCGGAAGGCACCAGCACGTCGTACTGACTGCCGCCCAGCAGCTTCGTATACATTTCCTCGTTGGAGGCAAACATCGAGTAATTGATTTTGACATTGTACTGTCTTTCAAAATTGGACAGGACGTTTTCCCCGACGTATTCGCCCCAGTTGTAGACATTCAGCGTGCTGCAGCCATAGACCTCCTGCGGATCGATATCGCTCTTGCCGCCGCCCCCGCAGCCGCCAAGCGAAACGACCAACAGGCCGCACAAACCCAGTTTAACCCAGTTTTTCATTTTTCTTCAATTTCCTTTCTTTCACCAGCGGAATGACGTTGACCAGAATCAGAACAACGGTGATCATCACCACAATGATCGTGGACAGCGCGTTGATGCTCGGATTGATTCGTTTATACATCGAATAGACGTAAATCGAGATGTTGTTAATGCCAGGACCGGTCGTGAAGAACGAGATGACGAAGTCATCAAACGACATCGTGAAGGCGATCAAAGCGCCGGAAACGATCCCCGGCATGATCTCCGGAACGATCACCTTGATCAGAGCCTGCCATGGCGTCGCGCCCAGATCCAGCGCGGCTTCCGGCAGGTTGGGATCCATCTGGCGGAGCTTGGGCATGATGCTGAGCATGACGTAGGGGATACAGAACGCGATATGCGCCAACAACAGCGTCATGAAGCCGGTTTTAATGTTTAACGAGGTGAACAGAAGCATTAAGCCGATCGCTGTGACGATTTCCGGATTCATCATCGGCAGATTGTTGATCTGCAGCGTGAGGTCCTTCACGATCCGCTTGGATTTAGACAAACCGATGGCCGCGATCGTGCCGACAATCGTAGAAACCACCGTCGCGATCACTGCGATGACCACGGTGTAATAGATCGACTCCATAATCGTGCGGTTGGCAAACATCTTTTCATACCACTGCAATGAGAAGCCGGTGAATTTGCTTAACGACTTACTGTCGTTGAAGGAGAAGACGATGACATAGAGAATCGGCAGATAGAAGAACGCGAGAACCAGCACCAGATAAAACCGGGAGAACAGGGATTTCAATTTTTTCATGCGCGGGTTTCCCCCTTGTTCTCATAGTCAACCTTCTTGGTGATGAACATCGAGATCATGATGATCACCGCCATGATCAGCGAAATCGCCGAACCGAAGTTCCAATCGCCGGTGGAAATAAAGTAGTTCTCGATCAGGTTGCCGACCAGGACGTAATCGCCGCCGCCCAGAAGCTTCGGAATAAAGAAGCTCGATACCGCCGGCAGAAAGACGAGCGTAATGCCGGAGATGACGCCCGGCATCGACAGCGGCAGCGTAACGCGCAGGAAGGTCTGCACCTTGTTGGCGCCCAGATCCTCCGCTGCGGTTAACAGGCTTTGATCCATTTTAGTCAGCGACGTATAGATCTGTAAAATCATAAAGGGAATAAAGTTATAAACCATGCCGACAAACACCTTGAATTCGCTGCTGACCGGAAAGTTCAGCAGGATGCCGCGCCAGGCGTACGTTCTGACCAGCATGTTGATCCACATCGGCAGCGTGATCAGCAGCACCATGACCGATTTGCGGTTGCCGTCGAGCTTGGCGATGAAATACGCCGCCGGATAGCCTAACAGCACGCAGATGACCGTTGTGATCAGCGCGATCTTTAACGACCGCCACAGCACGTTGGGAAAAATACTGTCGGAGAAAAAGCGGGCGAAGTTATCGAGCGTAAACTGCAGCGTCAGCACGGAGTTGCCCTGCTTGGTGAACGCGTACAGCACGATCAGAAGCATCGGCGCCAGAATCATGATCGCGATCCATACCAGATATGGATACAGCATGCGCGCAAAGGATTTCATAGCGGCTTACACTCCCATCTTGGACATGACGTGAATGTCCTCCGGCGCGAATTTGAGATCGACTTTCTTGCCTTCCTCCTGGAAATCCGTGGTGTGGATCTTGAAGATGCGGCCTTTGGTCGCAAAGGTAATGTCGAAGTCGCCTTCCGCAATCGTTTCCGGATCGAAATCGTATTTCACTTCGCTGATCTCGATCGGACTGTCGTCCTCCAGATCCCAGGCCTCGGCGCTGGCCCACATTTTCAAATCGGTGTTCAGCGCGACGCTCTCTTTGATTTCATCCGGTGTTTTATAGAAGTCAAAAGCGGTAATACCGATGTTATGCTTGTTGTCCTCGACGTACTTCGGCTCGACGACGCTGATTTTAATCGTGATCGAAGTGCCTTTGGAGGTACCGAAGGTCGCCGGATAGGTGCCGGGCTGCGGCTTGATATCATATTCGACGGTAGACAGGGAAATAAATTCATCTTCCTCGTCCCAGGCCTGCGCGTTGGCGCGGGCGATGACGTCGGCGTCGGTCATCTCCGCGACGTCCTCCAGGTCCATCGTGAAGTCGTTGGCGGAAATTTTTTCGTTAGCTTCCGGATTTACTTTGTCATGATTAGCCAGAACGTGCATCTTGACCGTTTTCGCGGTCCCCGACACGGTCTGAACCATGATTTCATAATGAACCCCCTTGAACAGCAGCGATTTAACCTCGCCGTTGAGGATTCCCTGGCCGCGCGGCACGATGTCGATGTCTTCCGGACGGATCACGATATCGACGTTTTCATTCTTTTTAAAGCCGAAGTCCACGCAGTCATAGATCTTATCGTCGAACATGACGCGGTAGTCTTCCTTCATAACGCCGTCGATGATATTCGATTCCCCGATAAAGCGGGCGACGTATTCGTTTTCCGGCTCGTTGTAGATTTCTTCCGGGGTGCCGATCTGCTGGATTTCGCCATCCTTCATGACGACGATCTTATCAGACATCGTCAGGGCTTCTTCCTGATCGTGCGTGACGAAGATAAACGTGATGCCGACTTCCTTCTGAATTTTTTTCAGCTCATGCTGCATTTCCTTGCGCAGTTTGAGGTCCAGCGCGCCTAACGGTTCGTCCAAAAGCAGAACCTCCGGCTCGTTGACCAACGCGCGGGCTATCGCGACGCGCTGCTGCTGACCGCCGGAAAGCAGGGTGACGTTGCGTTTTTCAAAGCCTTCCAGGCCAACTAAGGAAAGCATCCGCATAACCTTCTGTTCGATGACATCCTTGGACTGCTTCTTGATTTTCAAGCCGAACGCGATGTTTTCATACACGTTCATGTGCGGAAACAACGCATACTTCTGGAACACGGTGTTGATCTCCCGTTTATAGGGCGGGACCTGGCTGATATCCTGACCGTCGAAGATAATCTTGCCTTCCGTCGGTTCCAGAAATCCGCCTAAAATTCTGAGCAGCGTCGTCTTGCCGCAGCCCGATGGACCGAGCAGCGTGACAAACTCATTTTCATAGATATCCAGATTGACGCCCTTCAAGACGATCTGGCCGTCAAATTCCTTCACGATATTCTTAAACTGAATTAGTTTTTTCATTCGTAAATCCCCTTTCTCATTGGATCTAAAAGATCGGCGGCGTGCAGATCCACAGCACGCGGGCCGGCTGGGCCGAATCATTTTTCAGACAGTGGCTAAACGATCCCTTGACATAAAATGTCTGCCCTTTTTTAACGATATAGACCTTTCCTGTGTCCAGATTGACCAGTTTGATCCGACCGGACAGCACGTAGCCGAATTCCTCCCCTTCGTGAACAGCGACTTCATGCGACTGGCCCTGCGGCGGCAGTTCCAGCAAAATCGGCTCCATTTCGTTTTTCTGGGCATTGGGCACGATCCAGTGGATCGTACAGTCCTCACGTTCATCGACGAAGTAGTCGTCGTCGGTAAAGACCAGCTTTTCCTCGGTTTCTTCCTGGAAAAACTTCGCCAGCGTCGTCCCCAGCGCTTCGACGATATCCTGCAGCGTCGCGATCGAAGGCGAGGTCAGATTCCGTTCCAGCTGCGACAGGAACCCCTTGGTTAATTCGCAGCGGCTGGCCAGTTCTTCCAGCGTCAGGTTGTTCTTCGTCCGCAGCTGTTTGATCCGATATCCGATATCCATCCAACCCCTCCTTTTCCGCTCCTATGTTTAGTAACACTAAACTTCTCGGAAGCATTTAATAAACACAGATATTATTATACATACGCGCCTGTAAAATTCAATAGTTTTAAACAAAAAGATTACTGCCGTTAAACTTTTTTTCAGGATTCAGGTCAGCGCGGACCTGCGGCGGCTAAGTTCATCAGCGGAGCGAGGATGGACAGCGGCTGGATTCTGACGGATTGTCTATTCTCAGCGTTCTGCTTTCTAAGAAACTTTGTCCTTCAATCCATTCCGGAATGCGCGGCTGCGTTCTCCTTTGCCAGCGCTTCCCGCCCGGGATCAGATGCTTCCGATTCTGCTTTACCCTCACGAATGGCCGCCGCTGATCTTGCCCTGTTTTCCAGTTCTTTGCCTGTATCCAGTTTTCCCCGATCTGTCCGCTTCATCCCCGCTCTCGCCGATCGGCCGAGAATAAAAAAAACCGGATACATAGGGTACCCGGCCTTGTGAAACAATCTGAGAATTAATTGTACCGCAACAGACGATTTACAGCAAACCGTCGATCATGTTTTCCAACATGTTTTTCGGCTGGAAGCCAACGCTCTGCTTCACAGCTTTTCCGCCTTTGAACGCGATCAACGTCGGAATTGACATGACGCCGTAGCGCTGCGCCAGATCCTGCGACTGATCGACATTCACCTTCACGATGTCCAGCTTGCCTTCATATTTCGCCGCGACTTCTTCCAGCACCGGCGCCAGCATTTTGCACGGCCCGCACCAATCGGCGAAGAAATCCACGAGCACCAGCCCGTCCTTCGCTGTTATTTCATCAAATTCCTGCGTATTTACAATTTTCATATTCTTCATCCTCCTGTTCAGTAATCTAAGTATATCACAGTTTTTTCCTTTGCATACCGAAATGCTCACGGCTGAAGGCGGGGAGATCACCGGTCAAAGTTCTTATTTATGGCAAAAAACAAAACAGCCCGAAGGCTGTTTTGAGACTAGGCTATATCCGCTCGGAATGGCTTAGAGCTTGCTTGCCGCGCCGCGGTCGACGATGACCGTAACATCCGGATGGTTCTGCAGGACGCTGGCCGGGCATTCTTCCGTAACCGGACCCTTGATCATGGCATAGACGGCATCCGCCTTGTTTTTGCCATTGGCAACCAACAGGATTTTCTTGGCTTTCATGATCGTCGCGATGCCCATGGTGATCGCTTCGGTCGGAACTTCCTCGCCTAACGGATCGAAGAAACGCGCGTTATCCTGACGTGTCTTTTCCTTCAGAACGACGGTGTGCGTCAGCGTATCAAACGATGTACCTGGTTCGTTGAAACCGATATGGCCGTTAGCACCGATGCCTAACAGCTGGATGTCGACTTCAAAGTTCTTCATCGCTTCTTCATACTTTTCGCATTCCGCCTGAATGTTGTCGCTGTCGCCGACTGGAACGTGAACATTCGCATCAGGAATGTCTAAGCCGTTGAACAGGTTTTCATGCATGAAGGTCCAGTAAGTCTGGCTGTGATCGCGCTTCAGGCCGATGTATTCATCCAGGTTGAAGGTGACGACATTCTTATAGGACGTCCCGTTTTCCTTGTGATCCTTGATCATATTCTGGTACAGACCGATCGGGCTGGAGCCTGTCGCCAGACCCAGAACCGGATTGGACTTGGATGTGATGACTTCCTTCATGACTTCAAAAGCTTTTTCGCTCAGTTCGTCATAGTTTTCCGTCACAATAATTTTGAACATTTGAAATTCCTCCCTTTTTCATCTATAACAATAGCACGAAACCGGTGTAAACTCAACGTTTCGAGCCGTTGTTGCCAAAATTAAAATTACGCGATTTCGATCGTGTACGAAGTCGTGAAGCTGCCGTTTTCCTTCAGCTGGATCGTGCCCTCGCGTTCTTCAAACGGAACGTGGACTTCCTCGAAATCACCATGCCCGTGCCAAGGTTCAATGCACAGGTAAGGAGCGTTCTGCTTGGTCCAGAAGGCCAGCCAGCGATAACCGGCAACGCTGACTTTAACACTGTTTTTGCCATTGGTCAGGGTGACATACGGTGAGCGCAGATGCTCGAACAAAAGCGTCGGAATGTTGTTGAACGTCGCATAGTCCAGAGCGATTTCCCGTTCCTCATTTAAGCTCAGCGACGCGTTGGAACTGGAGGTCGTCTGCGTTTCCGGGCAGGCGAAAACGAGTTTATAATCTTCGAAGCGCTCGCCTGAAGCCATCGGACAGTTAAACGCCGGATGCAGGCCGAAGGAGAACGGCATCATCCGTGGCGAATGATTGTCAATCCGGTAGGTGATCGTCAGCTTCCGGCCGGACAGCTGATAGGTCACCGTGAGTTTGAATTCAAACGGATACTGCGCGCGGGTTTCCTCATTATCGCTTAACGATAAAACGATCGTATCTTCACTCACGCTTTCAACGGTGAATTCGCTGTGGCGGGCAAAGCCATGGTTGCCCATCTTGTAGGTCTTCCCGTCGATCTGGTAGTCCTTGGTCCAGGTGCTGCCGACCATAGGGAACAGGATCGGATTGCGGCCGGCCCAGAACTGCGGATCGCCCTGCCACATGTGTTCGATATTCTTTTCTTTGTCATAAAAGCTGGTGATTTCCGCCGCCAGCGTTTTTACTTCCACCACGGCGACTTCATTTTCAATTCTCGGCATGATTTTCCTCCTCGATCAATCCAAAATGCAGACAGGCTTTGTAGACGCCATCGCGATCGATATCGTCGCTCACATAATCGGCGGCCTGCTTCGCTTCGTCGCAGCCATTGCCCATCGCGATTCCCAGACCTGCCCGGCGAATCATTTCCACGTCGTTGTAGCCGTCGCCAAAGGCCACGGTTTGGGATTCGTCAAAACCCCAATGCGCCGCCAGTTCAAGCATTCCGCTGGCCTTGTTCGCATCCGCCGCGGTGACTTCGTTGGCGAAATGCATGACCATAAGATGCGAATTGTGCAGCAGCGGCCGGATCGCATCGACATGCTGGGCATCCCGGGTGTAAAAAATGATGTTGACTAACGGCTGATGCTTCCACAATGTCTGGCCGGGACGCATCTTATACAGGAAATAGAACAGATCGCTGATTTCCTGGGTGTAGTGCAGGTCATGGCTGTTTTCGCCATGCACGCCGCTGTAGCGCACGACTAAGTTGTTGCGGCGGCAATAATCGATCACCCGTTCGGCATCGCCTTCGTCAATGATTTTCGAAGCGATGATTTTCCCATGATCCATGATAATCCCGCCCTGAGCGCAGACAACGCCGTCCAGCAGATCCGTCAGCTTCGGCGGCAAATTAACTAATTCCTCCACTGCCCGGCTTGTGCACAGCGCGATCTGACTGCCGTTTTGCTTCAGTTTTTCCAAAGCGGTATAAGCGGAAGCGGGAACGTCGTGAAGGGTATGGGAGAACAGGGTGTGATCGATATCAAAAAAGACGGCGCGGGCTTTACTCATGCAGCATCGCCTCGCCCAGCACCCAGGTTTGGGCTACGCTGTAATCGTCGTTGAGCACGCATAAATCGGCGTCGAAGCCGGTTTCGATCAAGCCTTTGCGGGCAAAGCCCATGCGCTTGGCCGGATTGATCGTCGCGGCGTTGATCGCCGTTGCCAGCGGCAGCTTCATCATTTCGATCAGATTGCCGACCATCACATTCATGCGGTTGGAGCTGCCTGCCAGCTTGCCGTTAGGCAGCCGCCCGCAGCCGTCCTCGCCGACCGTCACGTCGCGGCCCTTCATGTGATAAAAGCCAGGTTTCAAGCCTTTAATCGATACGGAATCAGTGACCAGGATGAGTTTATCCTTGCCCTTGACGCGGCCCAGCACGCTGGCGACGGCCGGATGCACATGCACGCCGTCGGCGATCAGCTCGGCATAAATGTCCTCAAAGAACATTGCGGCTCCGGCGGTTCCCGGTTCCCGGTGATGCAGACCGAGCATGCCGTTAAACGTATGCGTGAAGCTGTCTGCCCCGTCTTCGATCGCTTTGGCGCATTCGTCGAATTTCGCTCCGGTATGCCCCATCGCCACCTTGACGCCCTGGGAAACACAATAGCGGATCAGCGCGTGATCGTCATCTTTTTCCGGCGCGATGCAGATCATCTTGATCTTGCCTTCAGCCGCCTTCTGATAGCGGTCAAACTGGTCGACGTCGGGTTTCTGAATTAAGTAAGGATTATGCGCGCCCTTGAATTCATGGGAAATCTGCGGACCTTCGACATGGATGCCCTGGATTTTTGCACCGCGGTGATCCTCGTCCATGATCGTGCTGATGAGCGCGAAGGATTCCAGCAGATTGCTTTCCGGAGCGGTCGAGGTCGTCGCTAAAAAGCTGGTGACGCCGTCCTGCGGCAGATATTCGATCCAGTTCAGCAGACCTTCGCGGGTTGCGTAGTTGCAGTCCAGCCCGTTGTAGCCGTGGCAGTGAATGTCGATCAGCCCCGGCAGGATCCGCTTGTCGCCGTAATCCACGTCAGCTTTCTGAGCGTCATAGGATTCGATAGCCGTGATCTTTCCGTTGTCAAAAACAAGCTGAGCCGGAACGAATTGTTCGTTCAGCCAGACGCGAGTGCTTTGTATTCTCATCTTAATTCCCTCTTTTCTCTGGGTGTTTCTCTTTGTTTGCCGTTGCCGAATTGAATGGGGATTCCCATGGCCGCAAAGCCTGGGCGGCGCATAATCACGGCCGCCGATCTGCGGTGTTTGCGGAAAGAACAGACCGCTGGAAATCCTGTTTTTCTTTAAGATTCCTCGCGGCATCTGTATTTTTCCTTAGTTCTGACGGCCAACTACAAAGAAAAACCTGAAAGGTTCAGGTTTTTACAGCATTTCTTTTCCGAGGCAGTATGTCTGAACCACGTCGTAATCGCGGTTGAGAACAACCAGGTCGGCGTCGTAGCCCGCCATGATCTTGCCCTTGCGGTCATCCATGTTCAACAGACGAGCCGGGTTCAGGGAAACCATGTTGACAGCCCAGTCAAACGGCAGCAGCGCCTTTTCAACCAGGTTCTGCAGACCACGGTTAAACTTCAAGGTACCGCCGGCCAGCGTGTCAGTACCGTGCAGATAAGCGGAGCCGTTTTCACGGATATCGATCTGATTGCCGCCCAGCTCATAGTAGCCTGGCTCGCAGCCCTTTGCGCACAGCGCATCGTCGATCATGACGGCATAATCGCGGCCCTTTGCGGTAACGTAAGCGTTGACCGCTGCCCAGTTGACATGGTTGCCGTCGCAGATGATTTCGCCATAGGTGTCGCGGCAGCGCATTGCGGCGCCAACCAGGTTCGGCGTGCGGTGATGCAGCCCGTTCATTCCGTTAAAGACGTGCGTCATGGAGTTTGCGCCGTTGGCGATGCCCATCAGCGCGTCTTCATAGGTCGCGCCGGAATGACCAATCGAAACGCAGACGCCATGGCTGGAGGCGTAGCGTGTTAAAGCCCAGTCCGGATCCATTTCCGTTGCCAGTGTGATGACTTTGATCATGCCCTTGGCGGCTTCCTGATATTTCTTGAACTGCTCAACATTCGGTGTGACGATGAACTGTTCCGGCTGCGCGCCCTTGTTTTTTGCGTTCAGGTACGGGCCTTCAAAATGAATGCCGAGGATTTCCGCGCCTTCATAGCCTTCGTCAACAACTTCCGTGACATTGATCAACGCTTTGGTCAGCACTTCTTCGCTCTGCGTGACTGTGGTCGGCAGGAAACCGGTGATGCCTTCCTTCGGCAGTCCGGCAGCCCAGGTCCGCAGCCCTTCATGATTGGCGTCGTTCGTATCAAAACCCAGACCTCCGTGGCAATGGATATCGATCATGCCCGGCAGGATCCGGTCCTCGCCGTAGTCCTTATCGACCGGCTTGGTTCCATATGGGTAAATTCCTGTGATCTTCGCGTCTTCGATCTCCAGCTGCGCTTCGATGAACGTACTGGAAACCCAGACCTGCTTACTTTGAATAATCATCTTTTAGTCCTCCCTTGATGTTCTTATTATATCCCCTTTGAAAATTGAATTCAACAATTGCACCCCGCAAAGATGGCTTTTTTATTCATTGATAAGAGTATGTTTTGTGATAATAATTTCATGAATGAAAGCGGTTCGGCTGCGGCCTGGAAACGAATCGGAAAAAGAACGAAGAACATGGACGGGTTTGCGCAGCTTCCTTGTCTTAGACGAGCGGAATTCTCATGAGAAAAGTCGGAACCCGGACTATTGTCTGGAATTTTAGATCCCCCGCGTTGGCAGCCATTCAGCTTTGGAGCAGTTTTGAAAGTGTGCGGCTAAAGGTTTGGCAGAGATCGCCGGCGTTTAGCACCGGACAAGCCTAACGAAAAGCAAAAAACGCCGCAGAGATCAACCGGCGTTCGTTGAAACAAATAGCGTTGGATTACCCGTGAAGCAAAACGATTGGGATCATCCCTTGCGCTTGTTCGCAGGTGAGGATGAACCCTGAGATGATTTTCTGCGTTGATCAAAGCGCTTGTCCTGAGCTGCGTGTTTTTTTCCTGCAGCAGATTCCTCACGCCCTTTTCCCGACTTTTGCGGGCGGCTTTCTGACTTGGTATTTCCGCTGCCGCTCCCCTTTCGTTTGCCCTCTTCTTTAACGTGCCGGTCAGTCTTCCGGCCAGCACCTGCCGCAGGCTTTCCCCAGGGAACTGGCGGAATCAGACAATCGCGGCCATAGCCGATCAGATCGGTCCGTCCGGCACGGGTCAGCGCTTCATGCACAAGTTTATAATTCCGCGGGGCGTTGAATTGCATCAACGCTCGCTGCAGCTGTTTTTCATGTGGATCCCGGGCGACGTAGACCGGTTTCATCGTCATCGGATCCAGCCCCGTCCAGTACATCGTCGTGGAAATCGTTGCCGGAGTCGGATAGAAATCCTGCACCTGCTGCGGAATGTGATTGATCGACTTGAGATAACAGGCCAGCTCGATCGCGTCGTTCAGATCACAGCCGGGATGCGAGCTCATCAGGTAAGGAACGAGGAATTGATTCATTCCATATTCCTTGTTCAACGCCAGATACTTCTCCCTGAATTTTTCATACAGAGCGTGATTGCATTTGCCCATTGTATCCAGCACCTTGTCGCTGACATGTTCCGGCGCTACCTTCAGCTGACCGGAGATGTGATACTGCACCAGTTCGCGGAAAAAGGTATCGTCTTGATCATACATCAGATAATCGTACCGCACGCCCGAGCGCACAAACACCTTTTTCACGCCCGGCAATACCCGCAGATCGCGCAGGATGCTGAGGTAATCGCGATGAGAAACCTCAAGATTTTTGCATGGCTTGGGATGCAGGCATTCCTTGCCCGGACAGGTTCCGCGCTTCAGCTGATCCTGACAGGAAGGATGGTAGAAATTCGCGGTCGGGCCGCCGACGTCATGGATGTAACCTTTGAAATCCGGATCCTGGATTATCTTTTTCGCTTCCTCCAGAATCGACTGCTTGCTTCGTGAAGAAATCACCCGTCCCTGATGATTGGTCAGCGCGCAGAAAGCGCAGCTGCCGAAACAGCCGCGATTGGAGATGATCGAAAAGCGGACTTCATCAATCGCCGGGATGTGATGATACATCGGATGGAAGGTTCTTTTGTAGGGGAGTGAATAGGTAAAATCCATCTGTTGCTGCGTCAGAGGCAGCGCCGGGGTATTGGCGACGACATACCAGCCTTGATACGGCTCGACCAGCACCGCGGCATTGAGGGCGTCGATGTTGAGATGCTGGATGCGGAAGCTCTCGGCATATTTGCGCTTATCCTGCGACACTTCCTCAAAGGCCGGCAGCAACTTATGCTCAAACAGATGATCGATCGTCTTACATTTGTAGACGGAGCCTTTAATCCAGATAATATCCTGGATCGGCAGACCGCCGTCCAGCGCTTCCGCCAGCTCGATGATCGAGTTCTCGCCCATGCCGTACAATACGAGATCAGCGCCGGAATCCAAAAGGATCGATCTTCGGACTTTATCATCCCAATAGTCATAATGGGCTAACCGCCGCAGCGATGCCTCAATCCCGCCCAGAATCACCGGCGTCTTGGGATAGAGTTGTTTGATTTTCTGGGAATACACAATCGTCGCGCGGTCCGGGCGTTTGCCCATCTCGCCGTTATCCGTGTAATTATCTTTATCGCGGCGGCGTTTGGAAACCGAATAATGATTGACCATCGAGTCAATGTTGCCGGAGGACACCAGAAAGCCCAGCCGCGGCTCACCGAATTCCATAAAAGGTTCGTCGCGCGTCCAGTCGGGCTGCGGTATCATGCAGACCTTATAGCCGTAGGCTTCCAGCATGCGTGTGATGATCGCCGGGCCGAAGGACGGATGATCGATGTAGGCGTCGCCGCTGATATAGATGAAATCGGGTTGCGTCCAGCCGCGTTGTTCCATTTCTTCACGGGTTACAGGTAAAAAATCAGTCATCGTCTTCCTCCTTGGCTGGCTGCCAGCGTTTCTTGTTTCTGTTTGTTTAGAACGGATGAGTTGTGCAAATCAAAGTGGCGGGAAATCCAGTCGTTTTGAGATGGGCTTTTCGCCATCGGGCGCGTTTTCCTGGTTTGCGCTGTGAATAATATAAATTCTTTTATTTGCCTGTTGTCATTCCCGGCACTTCTTGATTCGTGATGGGATTGTCTTTATTGTACTTGAATTTTGTCGTTTTGTCTTCCACAGCTGCGAAGAAAAAGCGCCGGTCAGCGCTTTAACTCAATTAACTTTTCCCAGGCGCAGTCGCTGCGGCCAAAGTGACCGTAAGCGGAATAGCGGCTGTAGATTGGCTTTTTCAGGTCTAACTGACGAAGGATGCTGGAGACGCGGAAATCGAAATTCTTATGAATAATTTCCAGAATTTCCTCGTCGCTGACCTTGCCGGTCCCGAAGGTTTCGACATAGATCGAAATCGGTTCGCTCTTACCGATGGCGTAAGAGACTTCAATTTCCAACCGATCCGCCAGGCCGGCCGCCACCAGGTTCTTGGCGACGAAACGGCTGTAATAGGCCGCACTGCGGTCAACCTTGCTCGGGTCCTTGGAGCTGAAGCAGCCGCCGCCGATCCGTCCCATGCCGCCGTAGGTATCGACGACGATCTTACGACCGGTCGTGCCGCTGTCGCCGAACGGTCCGCCAACGACGAAGGATCCGCTTGGATTAATGAGAATCTTCGTATCCTTATCGATCAGGTTGGCGTCGATTACCGGATTGATGACCTCATTGATGATCTTGGCCCGGATTTCTTCCTGGGTCGCTTCAGCGATATGCTGCGTGGAAACGACGATGGTGTCGAGCCGGACTGGTTTGTTATCGTCATATTCCACGGTGACCTGAGTTTTGCCATCGGGTTTCAGGATGGAGTGGGCTTCCTGTTTGCGGACTTGTTCCAGCCGCTCTGCCAGCCGGTGAGCCAGCGCGATCGGCATCGGCATGTAGTTTTCAGTTTCGTTGCAGGCGTAGCCGAACATAATTCCCTGATCGCCCGCCCCCATATCGGCTTCATCATGCATGACCGCTTCGTAGATTTCTGCCGACTGCTTCGACACCTTGGTCAAGACTTCAAATTCTTCTGTGTAGCCGATCTCGCGGATCTTGTCCTTCGCAATTTTCTCAAACGGCAGATCGGCATTGGTGTTCGCTTCGCCATAGATAAAAATCAGATTGTCTTTGATCGTCGTTTCCACCGCCATCTTGCTGGCAGGATCCTGACGAAGCGCTTCGTCCAGAATCGCGTCGGAAATGGCGTCGCAGATTTTGTCCGGGTGTCCGCTGGTGACGGATTCGCTGGTAAAAAATTTTTTCATAGATTATCCTCCTTGTCTTTTTTATCAAGGCAGATATGACGCATAAGAAAAGCCTTCAGAAAGAAGGCTTCATGATTCATCGTCCTGCTTTCTTATCGTTGCCAGCATTACCACCTTGCTTTCAAGCAGGTTGGTATGAGTTCGCCGAGCTGACTCTCTCCCTCATTCTTGATAAAAAGACCAGGAATAGTAAACCATACCTGATGATAAAAAGCAAGGATTTCTCTACATAATCCGCAAATTCCAGACATTTCCGGCTTTCTGCCTGAGCTTGATTTGAATTGATTTGAATTCTGCGAAGCTTGCCGCCCATTTGTTATTTTCAGGCTTGTATTCCTTCTGCGACTTTGGTATCATAGTTAGAAAATATTCAGAAAGAGGAAAGAGGAGGATTTTTGTTTATGAGTTCAATTCGCCTGATCGCCACCGACCTGGATTTCACCTTACTGAACGAACATTTTGTCTTAACCGAAACCACAAAGGAAATTCTCAGCCGGATTTTGGACAGCGGCGTGGAATTTGTGCCATGCAGTTCCCGGCCCTTAGGGGAGATTCCGCAATGGCTGCGGGATCAGAAAAAAATCCGCTGGATCGTCACGGCCAACGGAGGCTTGATCGTGGATAATCAAACGGGAGAAACCTTGGTTTCCAATACGCTGCCTGCGGCCAAAGCCAAAGCGTTATTGACAAAGGCGGAACCGATGAATCCGCATTGGAGTTGTTTGATTGAAGGGCGGCTTCACAGTCATCTGGCGATTCTGGACGACCGGAAGGCGTTGAAGATCGACGGTTCTTACTTGGAAAATATTTTGAAAAACCGGATTTGGGAATCGGGGATGGATTTCCTGGATGCCCTGCCGGACGCGCAGATCGCGAAGATTCATTTTATTACCAGCCGCGATTATCCGGAAAAGAAGCAGGCGTTGATCAATCTGTTATCAGATGAAGAGGGAATTGAACTCACATCTTCGCATCCGTCAAACCTGGAAATTCTGCATCCGCAGGCGAATAAAGGCGAAGCCTTGAAATGGGTCATGCGGCAACTGAACTGCACGCCGGAGGAAACGGCGGCATTTGGTGATAACGCCAACGACCTGCCGATGTTGAACGTCGCCGGACACAGCGTCGCTGTCGCCAACGCGACGGAGGAAGTGCTGGCGATGGCGCGGCATCATGCGTTATCGCATAAAGAAGACGGGGCTGCGCGGATGATGGAGCAGCTGGTGTTTCAGTAGGGAGTAAAGAAGAAGCTTTTTCAAAGTATGTCCATCACGGTTTATCCTTGTTTGCCAAAACGCATAAATAGAAATTAAAATCAAATATAAGAGGCCGGCTGGCAGAGACAATCTCACTCTGCTTAACCGGCCTTTTTCTTACCCTTTTATGATTAAAACATTTACCCGGCCGATTCTTATTCAATCATTCAAATTACAATGGCTATAACATCATTTCTCGACAAATTTAATCTTTTATAGGAACTCCTTGCTTTTCATTCATCTCATAATACTTGTTTTTCTTCTTTTAACTCAAATATCGAAATCTTAAGCATCATCTTGAATTGAGGTTTTATCCTCCTGATGCATCTTTTTAAAGTCCACAATAACCGCTAAGAATCGTTGTCCATATTTTTGTAGTTTATTAACACCAACACCTGCGATATCCAACATCGCCTCTTCATCAAGCGGCAATTTAATACACATTTCAATCAGGGTCTTATCATTAAAAATGATATAAGGTGGTAATCCTTCCTCCCTCGCAATATCTGTCCGAAGTTTACGCAAAGCATCAAATAAAACATAGCCAGCGGAGGTAAGCTTGTCTGTATTTCTTTGCTTGCCCTTTAATTTTCCAGCTTCCTGTATTTTTTCTTCAGTGACTTTTAAAATCACATGGGTATTTTCATCTTGCAGCTTCGAGATATCGCCAAGTTTCAAAACTCCATATTGGTCTTCTGACTGAATCAAATATCCCTGATTAATGAGTTCATAGATGAGCTCTCGGATCTGCGACTCAGAGTATTTCTTTAATGCTCCATAGGTTTTGTAACGGTTCGTGCCTACCTCTTTAAGTCTTGCACGATTTGCACCGATTAAAGTTCCCAATACAATTGTTAATCCGTACCGGCCTCTTGTTTCTGCAACGCAATTGATAACCTGTTTCGCTTCTTCAGTCATATCAATTTTTTTATAGTCTTTCATGCAATTGCCGCAGTTATCGCAAGGTTTTATTACTTTTTCCCCAAAATAATCTAAAATGGTATTCCTCAGACATCCATTGGTTCTGCAATAATTCTCCATAATTTTAAGACGCCGGGCATCCCGTTGTTTTATAATCTCAATTTCCTCAGAAGAAAGATCTGAAAAATCTTTATTTTCCAGCAAGAACTTGTTGATCATGATATCTTGGGCAGAAAATAATAGGATGCATTGTGAAGTCTCTCCATCCCGGCCTGCACGGCCTGCTTCTTGGTAATAACTTTCCATGCTTTGAGGCATGTTATAGTGGATTACATACCGGACGTTCGATTTATCAATGCCCATCCCAAAAGCATTCGTCGCCACAATGACCGGAGTTCGATCATAGATAAAATCATCCTGATTTCTTTTTCTTTCTTCTTTGTCTAATCCGGCGTGATAGCGGGTAACAGAAACACCTTGTTTAGAAAGTAACGTAAAAAGGTTATCTACGTTTTTGCGAGTCGCGCAATAGATAATTCCGCTTTCTTTTGCATGTTTCTCAACATACTCTATGACAAAACGATCTTTATCTTTTCTTTTTTCTACACTATAAAATAAGTTTTTCCGATCGAATCCAGTCACAACCACCTCAGGTTCAATCAGATTTAAAACACAGAGTATATCTGTTTTTACTTCTTGCGTTGCGGTTGCCGTAAATGCACTGACAATCGGACGTTTTGGCAAACTTTTGACAAATTCGATGATTTTCAAATAACTTGGTCTAAAATCCTGACCCCATTGAGAAATGCAGTGAGCCTCGTCAACGGTAATCATGGAAATATCTGCACGATGGGCAAAATGGATAAAATAGTGACTTTCTAGTCGCTCTGGAGCGACATAGATAATCTTATAGACTCCTTTTTCAGCAAGCTGTAAAGCTTTAGCAATTTGAGCTTCACTCAGGGATGAATTAATAAAAGCGGCGCGAATTCCTGCTTCATTCAGGGCCTTGACCTGATCCATCATCAGTGATATCAACGGTGAAATTACCAACGTAATCCCAGGTAACATCACAGCAGGAATTTGATAGCAGATTGATTTTCCTGCCCCTGTCGGCATGATTGCCAATGCATCGCGCCCGGCAAGAATTGCATTAATGATTTTCTCCTGACCTTCTCGGAAAGAATCATAGCCAAAGTATTTTTTCAGGTTCTGTCTTGCGTCCATCTTCCATCCCTCAAATCTATTTCATAAACCTAGACCAATGATAACACAGATATTTAGTAAACTGCTTGGATATTTGAAGCAAGTATCTTAAGATAGAATGTCAGGAATATTCAAATCACTTTTATATCAGTAACGGAAATTAATCGATGGAACGAATAATAAAATTTCAGAATAAGGTTTAAATTTTTATACCTCAAAACCTTAATATTCTTTCCTCATATATACTTCTATTGTTTTTGGTTGTAAAATCATAGAAGTTTCTTTACTTCAAGTCTTTTTTACATTCTACTACTCAACCAGTGACATCACTACTATGCATTCAACATGAAATTTTTGTCCAAACTTATCCTACGCCAATACATATATTTATTAAGATTCAATTTAATTAGTATTCTTTCTTTGTAGGGTACTTTAAACAAAATTCTTCGTTTATCTTTATAACTATTAGAATCATGATTCTTAGAAAAATAAAGTACTCCTGTTTATTTTGATTTTCATTTACTCTTTGTGTACCATGAGTATAGCTATTACGAATATCAAGTCCATTGTCAAATTCGGACTTATTAAATAAATAATTATAATAATCCTGTTCTGGTTTCGAAAATAATGATGACGAAAACTGTATTAATCCTATTTTATTTAATTCCATAATAATAGATTGATAATTTTTCATATAATTAAAACACACTACATCGTGTTCATATAACTCATTTAGTATCTTTATCTTTTCCCTATATGGTGTTATTCTTTTTTCTTCATCAATTTTTATAATATTATGATCAATTAACCAATCAATGCTAGATATTTGATAATCATTAAACATATCATAATAGATATTTTCTTTTTCTAGTAAACAATAAAACGAATTGTATTTATTTGATAATTTAGGGATGTAATGAATTATTGATTGATCCGAAAATAATAAATGACTTATCCTTTGATATTCATTCCCACAAGGATAAATATATTTATTACTTAACATGCTTGGTATATCTTTAATAAACATATGCTCAGTTGATATATGTAATAACTCATCATCAATTTCTCCATCTTCACAATAAATTTTAAATTTTTTCAAAATACTATCAAATTCAGCAGCAATATTCCTACATTTTTCAAGATATGACGCTGTTCGTGAAGATTTATTAAAACTAAAGCCTTTTACATTAAATTCTTCTTCTAAATAATTACAAAAGAACCAATCAATAATGTCCTCTAAATAAATATTATATTTTTCTAATTCTTTACAATATCCTATCATTTGAAGTTGTGCCAACATCTGAATTTGTTGAAATGCAATTCCAGTAGAATATTCTTTTCTTCCTTTAATTCCTAAAGTTTTTTCTATAATGCTCATTTGAGATTCTCTAGAAACGTGAAGAGATCTAAATTGCAGATCTGTATATGCAAATAAATAAATAAAATTATTTAACAACGTTGGATAATCCAAATTTTCTTTTATCCATTTTGCACTATACGAAACCGATAGAGTTCTATTATCATATGGTTCAAATTTAATTTCTTCATCTAGCGTATCAGAAAAAGAAACCTGCACACCATATTCGAATCCAGTTCTATCTTTGAATAAAACCTCTATTTGTTCATCATATTTTCGTTTTGCTCTTAGCCTTAATCTATCGGGTAAACACAGATCATTTGTACCGTTTGATTCAAAAATTAGTCGTAGATAATTACTATTAGGTGAGTTACTTGCTATGTAATTATCTAATATTAATGTTTTCTTTTCATTTGATAACTCGGCTGGGAAATATAAAGTTTCTATATTTCTGTCATGTTTCTCCAAGTAATAACTTAGCATCATTTCAGCACAAAATGGATTTGCTTCCATGTATATAACTATTTCTCCCGAAAACTTTTTCACTAGATTTTTACATTTCAAAACATCTTCTAAGAGAAAATGTTTATTCAAAATTATATTTCTAAATATCTCGTCTGAAATTTTATCATAAACTTTATACTTTTCTATAAGTTTCCAAAAATCATCTCTGTAGTCGTAATAAATTGTATCAAACATGCTTTCCATTGTTTCTATATTAATTTCCGAAAAAAATTTACCTATTACTTTTGAAAAGTTTTTTACAATCTCACTATAATCGTTCAGTTGTTGTTTTGTCCATTGTATAGGATAGATTTTATTTCGAAAAAAATGTTGTATATTATATAATTCGATAATTTCGTTAATATCTGTTCTTTTTGTCTCAATCTCAAAATTACAAACAATATCTTCTATTCTCTTTACATAAAATTCAGCACTTAAATCATTTACAGAATAGTATTTTACTCTTAAAACATCATTTGTATCCATAACTATATCAAACCTTTCTTAAATTATTCGGAAATATCTAAATGCATCTTTGATTGCTTCTTCTTTTTCTATTGGACAAACCGGCTGTTTCGAATCGCCATTTTTAGATTTATTATAATTTTCTCTTTCTTTAATTCCACACTTTTCTTTTACTTGTGCTATATATAAATTTGAAACTTTAAAGCCATACTTTTCAAAAACATACTGTTTTATATTGTTGTAAGTAGCTTTACTCTCTGAAGAAGCCATATCTAATTCAATCTCATGAAATTCAATGTTGACATGTTTTTTCGTCTTAAGTTTGGAAAGCAACACGGCGGTTACAACATGCGTTGAAAGTTTTTTCTTATACTACATGGCAAAAGATTTTATTCAAAATTTTCCCGACTTTCCCTAAAGAGTTCCTTTTGCCTGATTCACCCCTTTTTGCAGTATTTCACCCCTTTTCAGAGTGCTTACCACATCTATACTCATTACAAAACTTCCATTTATTTTGTTTCACCATTGAGTATATCTTTAATCCATTCGGGTACCGTAAGGACTTTCTTTCCGGTGAAAAGCATTTTTATAATTTCCTTAGTATCCTCTTTTCTCCAGAACCTGTCCCGGATATAACAGTCATAGCTGCTGAATTTTTGCATCTTAGATGAACTTTCAAATTTCTTTCCACAAAACATATATTCATGCTTGTAAAGTGGCAGGTGATCTTTGACCACGCTCTTCTGCATCCCTCCGAACAGCAAATTTCCCTCTGCCCGATAGCCGCTTATCAATTGGTTTGCCACAATATCTGCATACACTGTCAGCACAGTCTTCTTCCATCTACTTTCCTTCCTTGGCTTGCAGACGCTTTTTGGCATAGCCATCCAAACCGTTTGCTTTGCAATAATTTCTCACCTTATCCCTTGAAAGCTCTAAGACAATTGCAATCTTCCGGTAACCCAATCCTACATTCTTAAGACGCTCAATCGTCTGTTTCTGTTCCTCTGTCATCTGACATCAACTCCTTAACAAATTTGGTAGTTCAGTAATTGCTCTGAATTGCAAACTTGTCAAGAAAATCTTAATTACAAACTATCTGTCTGCTTTCAAAGACTCCAGATAACCTGAATTTAAATATTCTATTTCTAATTTTTCAAATTCCGCATCAATTTGTTTTCTATTTTTCTTTTTCAAACTACTTTCATCAACAACCAAAATCAAGTCTGATTTAGAGCGTGTTAATGCTACATACAAACGCATCATCTCTTTATTAACATCTAACTTATTTTTGAACAAATACTCTAGCAAAGCGTTATCGATAATAAACATGCATAATTCATTTTCAAGTCCCTTGACTTTATCAATACTTTTAACTTGTATCTTTTTGCTGGTGTCCTCAAATGTCAAATCATTTATTAATTTAGCATATTCGTTTTTCTCCAACTCAATTTGAAAATTCTTTATAAAAGATTGTATTGCTTTTTTTGCATCCTTTTTCAAAGTAATATTTATTAAATATTTTTCAATGGTCTTAAGATATGCATCTTTATCATATTTTGAGTCAACCTTTTCTAATAATTTTTCACAAATACTTTCTTCTAATGAAAAGTTATTACTATAGTTTTGGGTTGAAAAAATCTCCGTTTCCTGCCTAATATAAATTAGTGCGTTCCTTGCCTGATACAGCTTATGTAATTCCAAAAAATTTTCATCAGATGAAAACATATAAAAAACTTTTCCCTCTACATCACTTATTGTAGTCTGTTCTTCACTGCTAGGACAAAATAGATTAGATATTCGCAAATGGCATTCCGGGATACGCCTCGTAACCGTATTAAAAGGAAGCATTTGAAACACAACATTATTTTGAAGTACTCGCTCTGTAAAATTTCTAAATGCATGTGGATACTTTATCGCTTGTTTCGGATCTCCAACTATGTATAAATAAATACTTTCAGCTAATGTTTCAAACAAAGCCAATGCATCCTCGTTCAAATCTTGAGCTTCATCAATAAAAAGTGCACATATCGACGCTTGCAAATATTCAATTATCGTTTTCTTTTTGTTACAAACTGCTTTAGTTTCACCTTTTCGGCATACTATCATTTGTTTTGCTTTATTAAAAACCTGTGAATTATGGATGATTCCTATTTCATTTAGCTTCTTTATCTGATATCTTTGTAATTGTAATTTAGTAGGTAATTTCATAGAAGTTGCCTTAGAATATGCCCTTCCAAAATAGTATTTACTAAATGGATATAGTAATTCGTTCAACAAAAAACTATGAATCGTTTCGATACAAATATTTGCTGGAATCTGTCCATTATTTAATTCACACATTCTTCGTAGAATATTAATTTTAGCATCATTTGTGAAAGCAATTACATATATTACTTTGTCATCTTTTTTATTCTCATAGCACATTAACACTTTTTCTGCCAACGAATATGTTTTTCCCGCACCTGCTCCTGCTATTTGTACCTGACTTAATAATTTTTCACACACTCTATAATTTCTCCTATATGTTTAGGTAATTCTATAATTATTTCATTTTCAGCAATTGCCTCACATAAACGCCTCATATTATCGGCCTTACTATCCTTTAAAAATTTTGATGCAGCTTCTTGCGTTTCAAAATAATCCTTAATTACTGTCTCGTTTTTTCCTGTTGCTGCCAAATCATCTTCTAATGTATACCCCTCTGTCGTTCTAACAAAAATATTTTCATTTTCATCGTCATAAGTCTGATGTTCTTGCTTTGCATTAGGCTGATTATCAAAATCCCTTACTACCCCTATACAACTCGTTGAATCTTCTTTATGTATTTGTAACCAGATATCCAAAAATGTTTTATAGCCTTTTTGTCCAATCGCAATTACCTCAATTTCATTTAAACTTTCTACCTCTTTGTCTAAAAAAGTATTTATAAACATTTCTTCTGTAGGGCCTTCTACTAAAATCAAACGTTTTGCAAATAATATCTTCAATATATCAAAATTAGGACGTTTTGCTAAATAGTTTACCAATTTATCATCCACCTGTTTTAAAGATATTGCTTTACCATTTTTAAGAACAACCACATTATTTAATTTCAATTTATTAATTACTTTTGGATTGTGAGATGTAATCAATAATTGCATAAAATCATTTTTTACTTCCACACTCTTTTTAATAAAATCTAAAACCAAATTAAAATTATTTACACATAGATGTGCTTCCGGTTCCTCAATACAAAGGAAATCAAATGTTTTATCATTATTTTGAAAGTAGCTAAACAAAAGAATTAGGTACATAAAATTTCTTGTTCCCAGCCCTTTTTGATAAAGAAATTCCTCTCCATATCCAATATTTATATTTGTAAATATATTTTTTAAATTAGGAAAATTTGGAATGAGCTGTATCTCATCAATAAAATCTTTCAAATTCTCAAACTTCTTATTTTCCTGTATTTTTTCAAAGATTTTCTTAAATGATTTTATATCTTGTATTTCATCAAAGAATTTATTATATGAATCCTCAATCTGTGCACGATCTTCCTTTGTTATACTTCTTTCAATTAATGAACTCACTAATTTGTAAGAATATTGTTTATCACTCTCAGAAAATGTATCACGTTCTGCATTTATAATACTGATATTAAAATTCTTTACTTTATCTTTATTTATACTTTTAGAATTATTAACCGAGTAAATTCTATACTCATATTTTTCCACAGGTATCATAAAATTTTCTACTTTATCTTGAAGGAAAAGACATTCCTCTATAAAGTCTCTTAATTTGCAAGGTGCATATGCATATTCTACTTCAAAGCATATCTCATCATCTTCGCTAAGATTAATCCAATCCTTTAATAATTGCTTTTGATATTCTGTTTTTGCATCAACAAATGTAATCTTTACTTTTACAATCGGTATTTTCTTATATACTGATTTCATAAAATCTTTATCTTCTAATTTTTCTGATATCTCTTTCGCATTTTCCTGTAAATAATTTTGAAACCTCTCTACAGACTCTTCATTTATATCTGTGATAGATAAAGAACGTGAAAAATATTGTAAACCATTATTATTCAGTACCAATCGTATTGCATCTAAAAGATTCGACTTTCCTGTATCGTTTTCACCAATAATAATTGTAAACTGGTTTAAAGGTATATCAATATATTGGAAATTGCGAAAATTTTCAATATGAATATTTTTAATGTACATACCGTTTCTCCTTCATCTTTCAAGATATGATAATTTTACCATACTTATTTCTTTCTACGAAAAAAAACTATCATAGTACATATCTGTTACTGTCAAGTAATTGTTGGAAACGCCTTTTCCAGATTTATTTTATCCCCATTTAATTAACATTTTTTCTTTGCCGGGCCTTTTGCCAAAACGTTCATTTTTTTCCCCCACCTCAGTAACACCAAACAAATTTCAGTCCTTCCAAACAGAAAAACACAACCTCATATCTGTCCGAAACTACGAAATTCTTTGATTTACTAGTCTTTTCTGAACAGAAAGCAGACAATTTCCACATGCGTCGTCTGCGGGAACATATCCACCGGCTGCACAACCTCCACGCCATACCCCCGCTCATTCAACACCGCGCAATCCCGTGCCAAGGTTGCCGGATCGCACGAAACATACACAATCCGTCCCGGGTTCATCCTGACCAACGAATCAATCGTCGTCCCGTCCAGGCCCTTGCGCGGTGGGTCCACGATCGCCACATCCGGCTGAATCCTCCGCTCCAACAACTGCGCCGTGCACACTCCCGCGTCACCGCAGATAAACTCCGCGTTGGCGATCCCGTTGCGGACCGCGTTCTTCTTCGCATCCTCCACCGCCGAAGGAACAATCTCGATGCCGATCACCCGCTTCGCCTTCCGGGCCGCACTCAATCCAATCGTGCCTGTGCCGCAATACACGTCGATCACCGTTTCTTCCCCGGTTAAACCAGCCAGCTCGATCGCCTTCGTATACAACACTTCCGTCTGGACCGGATTGATCTGATAAAACGACTTCGCTGAAATCTGAAACCGCAACCCCAACAACTCTTCCTCAATCGAAGCCGATCCCCACAACACGATCTCCCGATCCCCCAGAATCACGTTATCCTCACGCCCGTTCACATTCAGGATGATGCTGCGAATCTGCGGATACGCCGCAGTCAAACGCCCTATCAGTTCGTCTTTCCCTTTCAGGTTCTCCGACTTCGCGATCAACACAACCATAACCTGCCCCGTCTTAAACGCATGTTTGATCAACCAATACCGCAGCTGCGCCGGATCGCCCGCTTCCTCAATCCAGGACCGCAGCGATCTCAAAATCTGATTCTCCAGTTCGCTGTGCAGGCAGCATTCGTCAAAATCCACAATATCATGCGAATGACTCCGATAATAGCCGCTGATCACTTTTCCATCCCGGTTGACCCCCACCGGCACCTGCACCTTATTCCGATAGTTCCAGGGAAATTCCATCGACAACACCGGCTGAACCTCCACGTCCAGATGTCCAATCCGCTGGAAACAATCCGCGACCCGATGGCGCTTAAACTCCGCCTGCAGCTCAGCCCCCATCGTCTGCAGCTGACAGCCTCCGCACTGACGCGCAACGGGGCAGCGCGGCTCAACGCGCTGCGGACTCTCTGATAAACGCCGGATCACCCGGCCATAACCCACGTTCTTCTTCACGGCCGTCACCCCGATCTCCGCACTTTCCCCCTTCAATAAATCCTTCACGAAGAAACACAATCCTTCATGACGAACTACCCCCAGTCCATCAAACGTATAGTCGACAGCCGCTCCTGTAAACACATCATTCTTCTTTAACGCCATTCTCCGCTCCCCTTTCTGAATCACAATTTCAGCTCATCGCAACGATGTAACAACCAAACCTCAAACCCTAAATCCGATCCAAAAACGAAAAAGGGCTTCCGCCCTTTATTCCTTCGTGTCGTCCTGCGCTTCCGTATCCTCGCCGCCAACGACCTCGTCATCGTCATCCTTCGCCGCCTGAGGATTCCGCTTTTCCGCCAGTTCCTCGCGCAGCTGCTGGGCCAGATCGGCATCCAGCGGTTTTGATACGATCTGCGTCGCAGCCTGTTCCATACTGGAGTTTTTCGCGCGGATCACATACACGTAATCCTCGGACCCCGATTTATCAACATTGTTGTAGACATGCACTTCCAGGTCATACATCTTCTTACCATTCGACGCCGTAAAGTAAGTCCCTTCATTCAGCACCGCCGTCACATCATTGTACGCCGTTTCCGACAAAGCACTCGCTTCCTCGTCGCTGATCGAATCCACGGTATCAACATACACCCGCAATGTCGCCGTCGTCAGTTCCACCGTGACCTTCTCCACCTGGTTTTCACCCTTGATCCGGCTTTCGATCTCCGACAGCTGATCCTTGGTGATCGCCGGATCCAGATCGCCCTTGAACCGATCGCCGTTGATCGGCTTCCCCGTGTCCATGGACGCGCTGATCAAAATCCATCCCAGAATCGCGCATGGAATCGCGATCAGCACCAAGCCCACAATCAAAATCATTGTGGATTTATCATTCTTCTTCGTTTTATGTTTCTTTGCCGGCGCCGAGGCCGGTTTCTTCTTCACTGTTTTCTTTTGTTCAGACAAAGTCCTTCACTCCTTATCTTTTACTATTTTACAGGAAAAGAAGGGATTTGACCAGTCATTTCCTGAACCCTGCGTTTTTTGTAAGAAAAAGGACACCGAAAGCGTCAGTAACGCCTGGATGTCCCCCTTCAATCAGATTCTTTTCTTCAATTCCTCGACGATCAGCTTGTTAGTCATCGCCGGATTGGCCTGGCCTTTGGACTTTTTCATGACCTGACCGACCAGGAAGCCGACGGCGCGGTCCTTCCCGTTTTTATAGTCTGTGATCGACTGCGGCTGTTCATCCAAAACCTGATTGATCAGCGCGATCAGCGCGGAAGAATCGGACAGCTGTTTCATGCCTTTTTCCTGAGCGACCTGCTTCGGATCCTTCCCCTGAAGTACTTCCTCAAAGACAATCTTCGCCTGCTTGCCGGAGATTTCTCCGCCGACGATCATGTTGACCAGCTCAGCCATCGCCTGCGGCGCAACCGGGTTTTCAGCCAGCTTTGTGTTCAGCTTCGTCAATCCGGCCGGCAGCTCGACGATCACCCAGTTGGCGGCGATCTTGGCGTGCTGCGTGTGCTTCATGACCTGATCGTAATAATCGGCCAACTCCTTATTTGCGACTAACAGCGCGATATCGTTTTCCGGCAGTCCCAGCTCGGCATACCGGGCCTGGCGAACTTCCGGCATTTCCGGCATCGCGGCCTGCAGCTGACGAATCCACTCCGGATCGAGCTGGATCGGGAAAATATTCGGTTCCGGGAAATATTTGTAATCCACAGCGCCTTCCTTTTTCCGCATTGAGATCGTCGTGCGCGACGCCTCGTCGAAACGGCGGGGTTCCTGAACGACCTGACCGCCTTCGTTTAAGATCTGTGTCTGACGTTCAATTTCATACTCGACCGCTTTCTGGACATTGCTGATGGAATTGAGGTTTTTAATTTCCGTCTTAACGCCGAATTTCTCAGTTCCGACCGGACGCAGCGAGATGTTGACGTCGCAGCGCATCGAGCCTTCTTCCATCTTGACGTCGGAAACGCCCAGATAATACAGTGTCTGTCTGAGCTTTTCGACATACGCCATCGCTTCCCTGCCGCTGCGGATATCCGGTTCCGATACGATTTCCACCAACGGCGTACCGGCGCGGTTGAAGTCGATCAGCGTGCCGGCGTCATAGTGAAACTGCTTCGCTGTATCTTCTTCCATATGCAGCCGTTCAATCCGGATGACCTTCGGCCCGTTATCCGTTTCAATCTCGACATGTCCGCGACGGCCGATTGGATAGAACTGCTGGGTGATCTGGAAGCCTTTCGGCAGGTCGGTATAGTAATAGTTTTTCCGGTCAAACCGCACCAGCGGATCGATCTCCATGTTCAGCGCCGTACAAGCCTGCACCGCCATCGCGACGGCCTGCTTGTTCAGACACGGCATCGTGCCGGGATGGCCTAAATCAATTTCGTTAACGCAGGTATTGGCCGGAGCGCCGAACAACACCGGAGCGCCGGAGAACATCTTGGTTTTTGTCTTTAACTCACAATGTATTTCAATTCCGATAATGACTTCGTATTCCATTATTCAATTCCCTCCGCTGTGGCGTCCTTCAGGCCGGTGATATCTTCCATCGCCGCCGCAAAGTCGAACAGGCTCTGTTCATCCCAGGCCTTCGCCGTCATGTTTAAGCCGACCGGCAGTCCCTCGATCAAGCCCATCGGCACCGTGCAGCTTGGATACCCGGTAAAGTTGCCGATGACCATGTGATTCTCCGCGATCAGATAACCGTCGGACAATTCGTCACGGGAGTGATCGTCCAGCTTCGGCGCGACATCGCTGCTGGCGGGCGCGATCAGAATATCGTAATCCTTCATAACCTCCGCGACATTCTCGACGATCAGGCGGCGTACCCGCTGCGCCTGGCGGAACAGCTTTTCCTGATTTTCGACAAACAGACCGTAGCTGCCGATGACAAACCGCTTGCGGATCAGCGAGCCGAAGCCCTTGGTGCGCGACTGAATCATGATTTCTTCCATGCTGCCGCCCGGCTGCTGAACGCCGAACCGGATGCCGTCCAGGTTGGAGTGATTGGCCGTTGCTTCGCAGTTGGCGATTAAGTAGTAGGCCGGCAGGATCGCTTTCAACAGATCCTCGCGCAGACTGACTTCTTCCACTACCGCGCCCTTTGCTTTTAAAGCTTCGACGGTCTTTTCAAACAGGGCTTTCACTTCCGGATTGGCCAGCGCGTCGATCACGTTTTTAAATACCGCGACGCGGCGTCCCTTAATCTCGCTGTTCAGCGCTGCCGCGTAGTCCGGCACCGGTCTGTCAGATGAGGTCATGTCGCGATCATCCCGGCCGGCCAGCACTTTTAAGGCCTCGGCCGCATCCAACGCGCTGCGCGTGAAATAGCCGACGTGATCGAGTGAAGAGGAATAAGGAATGATACCGTAGCGGGAAATCCGGCCATAGGTCGGCTTCATGCCCAGAACACCGCAGAACGACGCAGGTTTGCGCACAGAATCCCCGGTATCGGAGCCGACCGCAAACGGAACGACACCCGCCGCGACTAACGCCGCGCTGCCGCCGGAGGAGCCGCCCGCCATGCGGGTGCGGTCATATGGATTATAAACCGGGCCAGTCGCCGCCGTTAAATTGGTGCCGCCCATCGCCAGCTCGTCCATCGACGCTTTGGCGATCACCACAGCGCCGGCTGCCTTCAGCTTGTCGACGATGTGCGCGTTATACACCGGAACATAGTTATCCAGAATCTTGCTGGAAGCGGTCGTGCGGACGCCGCGGGTACAGACGTTATCCTTTAAGACCACCGGCATGCCGTGAAACGGTCCGTCCGGAATTGTATCCAGCGCCGCCAGCTGATCTTCAACGTCGACAAACGTCACCACCGCATTGAGCCGCGGCTGGGAAGCCTGTGCTTTGGCCACGGCCGCTTCCACCCGTTCGCGGGCGGTCGTCGTCGCTTTTAATTCACTCATCGTTGCCATTTTACTTCACCACCTTCGGAACCACAATGTGGCATTCTCTGACTTTCGGCGCGTTGGCCAGCGCGTCTTCGCGGCTGATCACATGATCGACGACATCCTCGCGCAAATAACTCGTCGGTGTTTCAAACGGGTAGACCATCGGTTCCACCCCCGTCGTGTCGATGCTCTCCAGCAGTCTCAGCTGTTTGTTCAACGTTTCGAATTCGGCCGCGATATCGGCGGCTTCCGCGTCGCTGAGATCGAACATCAACCGGTGCGCTAATTCTTTAAAATAAGCGGGTTCTTTGATTTCTTCCATCCTTCTTCTCCTTCTTTGCTTCTTCCTTTACTGTTTCTTCTTTTCCGTTGTTTCTTTTTTCAGTTGTTTCTTTTATTTCCGCCAGGGCGTTCCGACTCTGCTTTTTTTTGCTGGCTTGTCAAGGGCCGCGCTTTTCAAACGGAGGTCAGCTGATATCCAGCACCGTGGTTTTCATCGTGCCTTTTTCGCGGTGCAGAATCATCACGGTTTCTTCCAGCTGCTTGATCTCGATGATCAGCTCCATATCCGTACTGGAAAAATTGGCCGACAGCTCGTTAAGCAGCTGCATCAGAGAGTAGATCTCCGTGTAGCTCTTGGCCTGAACGGTCACGGTGATCTTGAGATAGTCCGCCGTATCGTTGGTGTAGCGGGCCTTGCCGATGATATTGACGTTTTCCGGCATGAAATCCTTGACGCCGGCCTTGACCGTGCTGAATTGGGACGACAGCACGCCGTCCAGCGCTGTCGCCTGATCGCTTGGGATCAGCACCCATTGTTCCTCAATCGGGGTGAACTGGCCGCTGCGGCTGGTGAACAGCCCCTGGCCGATGAACGCGCCCGGGACGCTGGAACTGGTTGAATTCGAGCTGTAAAACGTGATGTAGATCGGCAGATCGGCATCGACTTCGGCTTTGTTGCGGAAGTAGCGTTCCAGCTTGCGGCCGATCGTGCTGGCATAGGTATACAGCTTGTCCTGCGGGATCTGTACGGTGCTGTCGCCGCTGGTCACAGAGCTGTTCATCAGAATGCCGACCGAAATACCGTTGAGCGTTTTCTGGTCTTCCTTCGCGATGAAATCGATCTCAACGATGCCATAAACGATGTAGGGGCGTTCCAGAATGATCGCGTCGCTGATCTCAAAATTGCCGCTGGGATTGAGTCCATAGGAGTGATCGCTGCTTTCGTAGCGCTGCAGCTCCTGGATATCTTCATATTCCAGAATCTGACCGGCCTGCAGATAATTGTCCTTGACTGAAAAGTGCTGCTTGCTCAATTCGATCAGCTCTTTCGGCATCTGCATCAAATCAAAGCGGCTGTTCGTATTCCCCCGCCAATACCGGCCTTCGGACAGTTCGTGAGGCAGCAGTGTCTGGTAATCGTCCGAGGAATAGCTGCTGATCACCGTGCCGTCGCCGGTTTCCTCCGGCGCTTTCTGGGAGCAGCCGGCCAGGCTCAGCGCCAGGCAGAGTGCCAGCGGTATCAGACCCCAGCGGTTATTCCGCATGGCGGTTGACCTCTATCATGAATTCACTTTCCGTCATCGTCGCGACGCCCAGGCTCTGGGCCTTCGTCAGCTTGGAGCCGGCGTTTTCGCCATAGATCACAAAATCAGTGCGCTTGGAAACACTGCCGGACACCGTAGCGCCCAGATGCTCGAGCAACGCCTGAGCTTCCGGCCGGGTCATCGTCGCCAGGGTACCGGTCAGCACGACCGTCTTGCCGGTGAAGATCGTTTCCACCTGTTCCTCTTTCAGACAAATCATATTCAAGCCATGACCGATCAGCGCTTCGATCAAATGCTGATTGGCTTCGTCATGGAAGAAGTCCAGCACGGTCTGGGCGGTGATCGCGCCGATGTCCTTGATTTCTTCCAGTTCTTCATAGGTTGCCTGCATCAGGGCCTGCATCGTTTCAAACCGGTAGGCCAGAATTTTCGCGGCCTTCTCACCGATCTGGCGGATGCCTAAACCGTACAACAGCTTCTCCAGTGAATTCTGCTTCGAGTTCTCAATCGCTTCCAACAGGTTATCGGCGCTCTTCTTCCCCATTTTCGGCGTTTCGAGAATTTCGTCGTAATGATCCTTCAGGTTGTAAATATCCTCGACGGTGTTCAGCCATCCCTGGGAATGAAACAGCTCCACGCGTTTGACGCCCAGTCCGTCGATATTCATCGCGTCGCGGCTGCAGAAGTGAGCAATCGACTCGACAACCCGCGCCGGACAGTCGTTGTTGATGCAGAAGTGATGGGCTTCGTCAGGATAACGGACAAGCGGCATCCCGCAGACCGGACAAACCTTTGGAAAAACATACGGCACTTGCGAGCCGTCGCGTTTTTCCGGCACGCTCGCGACAATTTCCGGGATGATATCGCCGGCCTTGTGAACGATGACGTAATCGCCGATCCGGATATCCTTATCCCTGATCATATCCTCATCGTGCAGCTGCGCGAAACCCACGCTTGTCCCTGCCAGACGTACCGGCGTCAGCTGGGCATTCGGTGTGATCTTGCCAGTCCGGCCAACCGTGACGAAGATGTTTTCCAGCCGCGTCACGGCTTCCTCAGCCGGGAATTTATACGCGATCGCCCACTTCGGGGTTTTCGCCGTAAAGCCTAACTGCTGCTGCTTTTCATAATCGTTGACCTTGATGACGATGCCGTCGATCTCATACGGCAGATCGCTGCGCATTAACGTCAGTTCCTCGACAAACTGCCACACTTCCTCTATATTGCGGCACAGCCGGTTCAGCGGATTGATCCGGAAGCCCAGGCTGTGGATGAAATCGAGCGATTCCGAGTGCTGGTGATGTCCCAGCTGCGGCCCCTGCGGGACATGGTACCACAAAGCGTCCAGACCGCGCGAAGCCGCGACTTTCGAGTCCAGCTGGCGGATTGAGCCGGCTGCCGCGTTGCGCGGATTGGCGAATTCTTCCTCGCCGTTTTCCCGGCGCTTCTGGTTTAAGCGTTCAAAGCTGGCTTTCGGCATGTAGACCTCGCCGCGGACTTCCAGCTCGCCTTCATATTCAATTTCCATTGGAATCGATTTGATCGTGCGGACGTTATGCGTCACGTCCTCGCCCACGACCCCGTCGCCGCGGGTCACGGCATACTGAAACCGGCCGCCCTGGTAATTCAGCGACATCGCCAGGCCGTCGATTTTGCATTCGCAGCAATATTCCACCGGTCCGACTTCAGCTTCCGCTTTGCGGGCAAACTCAAAAAGTTCTTCCTTATTGAAGACGTCGCCTAACGAAAGCATCGGACGTTTATGCGTAATCTTATTAAATTCTTCCAACACCTGACCGCCGACGCGCTGGGTTGGGGAGTTGGGATCAAACAGTTCGGGATGCTGCTGCTCCAGGGTGATCAGCTCCCGCATCAGTTGATCGTACTCCGCATCGCTGACGGTCGGATGGTCCAGCACATGATATTCATAGTTATATTGATTCAGCTGCCTGCGCAGCGCAAGAATGCGATCTTCGCTCATCACTGTACCTCCTGAAATATCCAGTTTATTATAGCATAAGAACAAATGTTTTCTTCATCATCTTTACCAAGTTTACGCAATCTAATCGTTCCCCGGCTGCTTCTTTTCACTTTCCTTTTACATCCCGCTTCCTCACAGCGGACTCCCGCGATCAAATCCGTGATGGAAGCTCAGTAAATTTATCGGATCAAATCCGCAGCCGCGCCGTGCTTTTCAACGCTTGTTTCCCAGAGTCCCTCATTCATGACAAGAGAGAAAAAAGAGCGCTGATAAAATCCACATAAAAACCCTCCGGTTTCCCTGATTCCAGGAGCGGGAGGGTCTTCTGTTTTTCTGCATTCAATCCAAATTTTGCGTCCAATCCCGCTTCTAACGCAGCTTACGCCGCCTTGGAATGCCCATGGAATTCTCGCTTTTCTTCCAGTCTGCGACGCAGGCTCCCGCTTCGGTTCTGCCGCAAGCCGGCAGCTGCCGATTCAGTCTGACGCTGTTAAGAGGATTATTCAACTTCCTCGGCTTTCTGGATCGACGGATGGGTCGCCATGATCTTGCGCACGCCGAACGGGAAGGCAAACGCGATTTTCAGCATGCCTTCGCTGTATTCCAGCACAATGCCTTCGCCGAAAGCGGCATGGCGGACGTGATCGCCCTTCTTCCACTTCGTCCGCGGCTTGGAGGCGAGTCTTTCCTCAAATGGTGCTTCATCTTCAAACAGCGCGGAGTGCAGCTTGATTTCCTTCGGCTTGCCGGTATCGAAGGTCGCGCCGATGTGTTCGATATATTGCGGATCGATTTCCTTGATAAACCGCGACGGCACTTTGATCCGGCTTAAAATGTAGCTGAAGCCCGAGCTTTCCGTCAGATACAGCTTGTTCTGGGCACGCGTGAAGGCGACGTACGCCAGCCGGCGTTCTTCCTCCAGCCCTTTCAGCTGGCTTTCCTGCATCGCGCGGTCGTTCGGGAAAATCCCTTCGCTCATCCCGTAGACAAAGACCGTATCGAATTCCAGCCCCTTCGCCGCGTGAACCGTCATCAGCTGGACGTGATCGCCGCCGTCCTCCGCGCCTTTATCGCCATACAGCGAAACCAGCTGCAGGTATTCTTCCAGCGAACTGTCCGGGTAATTGATCGTATAGCTTTCAATATCGGTAATCAGTTCCTTCAGGTTTTCCAGCCGCTCATTTTCCTTATCCGCTTCCAGCATTGAGCGGTAGCCGCTGTCCAGCAGGATCATTTCCAGCAGCCGGCTGATCGGTGTCGAAGGCGCCAGATTCTTCCACTTTTCCACCATTTTAACAAAGTTCTCGATGGTTGTCTGGGCCTTGCCGCTGACAACCTTTTCATCGCGGATGACCTCGTACATCGTCTTGCCTGTTTCGCGGGCCCGCTGCACGATCGTGTCCATCGTCTTGTTGCCCAGCCCCCGCCGCGGAACGTTGATGATCCGCATCAGCGCCAGATCGTCGCTGCCGCACACCATCCGCAGATAGCACAGAGCGTCCTTGATTTCCGCTCGTTCGTAGAACTTGATGCCGCCGTAGATCACATACGGAATCCGCTGTTCGATCATCGCTTTTTCAAGCGCACGGGAGAGGTAGTTGGAACGGTAGAGAATTGCGCAGTCGCGGTAGCGCTGGCCTTGCTTGTGCAATTCGTTGATCTTGCAGGCAATCCAGGTTGCTTCATATTCTTCCCCGGCGCTGGAATAGTGCGTGATCGCGCCGTTGTCCGGCCGGCTGGTGAACAGATCCTTTTCCACACGGTTGCGGTTGTTGTGGATCAGCGCGTTGGCGCCGTTCAGGATGCTTGGCGTCGAGCGGTAGTTTTCATTCAGAACGATGGTTTCGCACGGCTGGTAGTCTTTTTCAAAATTCATGATGATGTTGACATCCGCTCCGCGCCAAGTGTAGATCGTCTGGTCCGGATCACCGACGACATAGACGGAGTTGTCGTTGCCAGCCAAGAGCTGGATCAGATCGTACTGGATCTTGTCGATATCCTGGAACTCGTCGACGTGGATATAATGGAAACGCTGCACCCACTTGGCCTGGATTTCCGCGAATTGGCGGAACATCCGCACGGTATATAGAAGCAGATCGTCGAAGTCCAGCGCGTAGATCGCCTGCTGACGGTTGACGTAATATTCGTAGACCTTCGCCTTGTCGTTTTCCCCGCGCAGATCGCCGGCGAACACATAGGCCCGCTCCGGGCTGATCTCAGCGGCTTTGTTATTGGCGATGTAGTCCAGCATCGAACCGAAGGTATAGGTCTGCTTATCCAGGCCGAATTCCTTGTAGGCTTCCTTCAGAATGCTGCGCTGATCGTCGGCGTCCATGACCGTGAAATTGCGGGGCATGCCCATCGCCGGGATATCCTCGCGCAAAATCCGCACGCACAGCGAATGTATGGTCGAAATGAACACAGCGTTGCCTTGTTCCGGAAGCACCTGCCGGATGCGCTCCTTCATTTCGTTGGCGGCCTTGTTGGTAAAGGTGATCGCCAGAATTTTATTCGGCCAGACATGACACTGCTCGATCAAATGCGCGATCCGCATCGTCAGCACGCGCGTCTTGCCGCTGCCGGCCCCCGCGATAATCCGGACATACTGACTCGACGTCAGCACGGCCTTTTTCTGATTTTCATTCAGCATCTCAATTGAAACCATTGTTCGCCACCTCTGCTTTTCTATCTTTAAGCTGATTTTCACGGACTTGAAAAACCACATCTCTCTTGATCTCCGCGCTCTGCAGCTTTCTGTGAAATCCCTGAAATTCAAAGAGTTGATTCAGACTTTCTATATTATACATGAAACCCGGGTCTTTTCTATCCCTGCGCCGCGGGTTTCAGAATTTTCATTTTTTCCGACGGAACCCGCCACGGCTAAAAGTCAGCCAGTTCAGGCCTTGCGCCGTATTCTATCGCTGCGGTCACCCGGACTCCTCACTGTAAACAATCATATCGTTTAGACCTTCCCCATCTTCCCTCGGCAGCCTGCATCTCCATCGTTGCGCATGGAAAGGAAAAGGAAGGTCAACGCGATCCTTCCTTCTGACGCAGCATCAATGTCCAGCGGCCGATCGGCGCGAAGCCCAGCCGGCTGTAAATTCTTCCCGCTTCCTCGTTTTCGAAGAACAGGCACGGTTTTTTACCTTCGCTTAACAGCTGTCCGCACAGCGCTGTCATCACCGCGCTGGCTAACCCCTGGCGCCGCCAGTCCGCGCGCGTCGCCACGCCGCCGAGGATCGCCGCTTCCGCGGTTTCCGCCGTGCTGTTGGCCTGGCAGATCACCTGGCCTCCCCGCTCAATGATGAAATGGCGGCCTTCCCGCGTTTCAATCCGGCGCGCGATCATCGCCGCTTCATTATCCGTCTGGAACACCTCGTCCAGCAGACCTTTTATCCGGCCGGCATCCTGCGGCTGGGCTTGGCGGATCTGCGGATCCGATACTGATTCCGCCTTCAATGTGTTCAATTCGCAGAACAGACATTCCTCACGGCTGAAGGCATCCAGCGCCAGCCCCTCCAGCACCTCTTTGCGGCCCTGGATCGCCTGGATTTCATACTCCTGAACCAGCCGTTCAACAAACTGCGGATCGACGCGGTTTTCTTCGCTGGCAATCACCAGGTTATGATAATACACCAGATAAATGCCATGTACAAATTCATCCTTATCAATAAAAACGGTTTGAAAACCCTGGTTGAACCCATAGTTCTCAATGTCCCCGATCAAAAACAAATTCAGCGACGGGTTTTGCCTCAGATAAGCCAGACATTCCTGCCGATGTTTTTCGCTGCAGCGAATCATCATCGCAATCACCTCGATGACTTCTATTCTATCAAACTCTGAGGTTGAGGTGAACTATTTTTTCAACTTTCTTAATTTTTCCAGCATTCTCCGCGATTCCTATCAAGCCATGCTATAATGTACAAATAAGGAGAATCAAAAGGATGAAACGAATTGCAAATCAATGGAAAGATTACGAATGCTGCGACGCGGGCGACGGTGAAAAGCTCGAGCGCTGGCAGAATATCATACTGCGCCGGCCGGATCCTCAGGCGGTCTGGAAGCGCACGGAGCACGCCGGATGGAACCGCGTGCATGCACATTATCACCGTTCAAACCGGGGCGGAGGAAGCTGGGAATTCAAACAGGCCGTCCCGGAGACCTGGACGGTATCCTATAAAGAGCTGACCTTTAAGGTTTCCCCGACCGGCTTCAAGCATACCGGACTGTTCCCGGAGCAGGCGGTCAACTGGGATTGGATGCAGAGTAAAATCCGCAAGGCCAAAGCCGCCGGCCGGCCGGTCCGGATCCTGAACCTGTTCGCCTACACCGGCGGAGCGACGATGGCGTGTGCCAGCGCCGGGGCCGATGAAGTCGTGCATGTCGATGCCAGTAAAGGGATGGTTCAGTGGGCCAAGGAAAACATGGCGCTGTCCCATCTGGAAAACCGCACAATCCGCTTTATCGTTGACGACGTCCTGAAATTTGTCGCGCGGGAAAAGCGCCGCGGTCATACCTATCAGGGCATTCTGATGGATCCGCCGTCCTATGGCCGGGGGCCGAATGGCGAAGTGTGGAAGCTGGAGGATCAGATCAACGAATTAGTGAACGCCTGCCTGGAGATTCTGGACGACGACGCGCTGTTTCTGCTCGTCAATTCCTATACGACCGGATTTTCCTCCATCGTTCTGGAAAATATTCTGCGCACAACCGTGCTGCGCTGTCATCCGAAGGGTTATGTGTTCGCCGGGGAAGTCGGGCTGCCGATCACCCAGGATCACATGATTCTGCCGTGCGGAATTTACGGCGCGTGGAGCGACGAAGACGATGAAGTTCAAAATTCTTTATGAGGATAATCACCTGCTGGTCGTCGTCAAGCCCGTCAACATGGCGGTGCAGGCCGACGACAGCCGGGATCCGGATCTCTTAACGCTTTTAAAGCAAGACTTAAAAGAGCGGTATCAGAAACCCGGCAATGTCTACCTCGGTTTAGTCCATCGGCTGGATCGCCCGGTCGGCGGCGTCATGGTGTTCGCCAAGACCTCCAAAGCCGCGTCCCGCCTCAGCGATCAGGTCCGCACCCGCGGTTTAAAGAAAACCTACCAAGCCGTTTTATGCGGCCGCCCGCAAGCCGCTTCAGCGACGTTGAAAGACTGGCTGATCAAAAATGAAAAGACCAATACTGTGCGCACAGCCGCACCCAACACGCCGAAAGCCAAGGAAGCGATTCTAAGCTATCAGATCCAGGGCGAAAAAGAAGGACTGACACTGGCTGAGATCCAGCTGGAAACCGGCCGGCCGCATCAGATCCGCGTGCAGTTTGCCAGCCGCCGCACCCCTTTGTGGGGTGATCAGCGGTATAATCCGCAGGCTCGTCCCGGCCAGCAAATCGCACTGTGGGCAGTGTCGCTGACGCTGCGCCATCCGGTGACGCAGGAAACGATGACGTTTACCTGTCCGCCGCCAGACAACGTTCCATGGAATTTATTTTTTCCATCCTAATAAAGAGAGGAGTTCACGATCATGGCAACAAAAGTACCTGTGAAAAAGCGCAAGGTTAAGCGCAGACGGCGCAGACGGATCCGCAAATCTGTTCTGTTCGGTTTGATCGGCATCGCCGCGGCGATCGTGCTGGTCTTCGTTCTCACAACCATTCCGAAAATTACAACCGACAACAAGCTGAAAGGCCTGGGCTATTCCAAAGAAAGCATCGCGATGATCAAGCGCCAGAAGCTGACCAAAACGATTCTCAGTGATAAGCTGTATTCCGACAATCTTAACGCCGCCCTGGCGTCTGAAAATTTCAACAAGGATTATCTGCGGCTGTATCTGGTGACCGATTCGCTGAGCGAGGACGACACGCGGCTTTACGACCGCCTGCGGGCCCGGAATTATCCCGAGGATTCATGTTTGAAATTGTTTGAGAAACTGAATTTCTGGGAGATCACGCCGCTGTTGGTCTTTGATTACGTCAGCGATGTCGACGCTTATATCCAGGACTGCACTGATCATCGCGACGTCAACAGCGAGAATCATTTTGAGCTGAGCGGCAATTACGTCCACTGGTATGACAGCACGTCGGCTTCCGACGCGAAGGATGTCAGCATGATCGTGAACAAGCGCTATTACCTCGGTGAAAACTACGCTCCGGATGATCTGGTGCCGTTAAGCCTGACCTATGCCGCGAAGGATTGTTACCTGCGCCAGGAAGCGGCGGATGCGATGGCCGCGATGTGCGACGAGCTGAACGCCGGCGGCAAGCCGAAGATGTATGCCTCCTCCTCTTACCGCGATTATCAGTATCAGGTTAATCTGTACAACGGCTACGTCAATTCTAAAGGTCAGGAGTGGGCGGATTCAATTTCAGCCCGGCCAGGGTTCTCTGAGCATCAGACAGGACTGACCGTCGATATGGCCGCCACGGGCGCGCAGCTGTCCAAGTTCGCCGATACTGAAGCGTTCCAATGGATGCAGCAGAACGCACACCGCTTCGGCTGGATCCTGCGTTATCCGGAAGGAAAGGAAACGATCACTGGTTACAACTATGAAGCCTGGCATTATCGCTACCTGGGCGTCGAGCTGGCGACCAAGGTGCATGATTCCGGTCTGACCTATGACGAATATTACGAACTGTATCTGCGTTAAATGACGATCCGGTTTTCTCTGCCGGATCGTTTTTATATTAACCGCTCTTGTCTGACCTGTCCTGTTTCGCAGGACTGATGGACGCCTTCGGCCATCCTGCAGCTTCTTCCTGCATGATGAAATTCTTATTTTCACTCCAACAAAAAAGCCTGACAACCCGTCAGGCCAATTTGTTTATTATCATTAGCTTTATACTTCGACAATCCCCAGAGAAGCCAGCACAATCGCCAGCACCAGCACAGTGATAATCAGGCGGTTGGAATTCATCCACTTTTGTCCCAGCATCCAGTAGCACAAGACCGCGAACAGCGCCGGCATCAACCCCGGCATGATTGAATCCATGTATTTCTGAAGCGGGAATTCCTGCAGCAGCATTTCCCCGGTCTTCGGATCCGTGCCCAGACTGACCGTCAGCGTCTTCAGCGGAAACTTCACCATGGTGGCGATCATCCCGCCAACCACGGTTAATCCCAGGACGGAGGCCGCGGCCGTTACGGTTTCCTTAATCCCAGACAGCGTGTTGACGATTTTAGCGCCCTGTTGATAGCCGATATCATACAGCTTAAACCGCAGCAACAGTACGCCGATCAGCCAGATCTCCCAGATCATAATGCCGACAACACTGCCTTCCTTGGCCATGGTCGCCGCGATCGAACCGAACACCGCGCCGGGAATCATGCTGAAAATGGTATCCCCCACCCCGGCAAACGGTCCCATCAGCGCGGTCTTCATCGAAGACGCGACGTCGATGCCTGCGCCGTTTTCCTGCATTTCTTCCTCGATCGCTACGTTCATTCCGACAATGATATCCCCCATCGCCGGCGTCGTGTTGAAGAATACAGAATGTGCCTGAAGCGCTTTTTTCTTCAGCGCCGGCTGATCCCCGTACAGCTTTTCAATCAGCGGAAGCATGGTTGTCAGATAGCCTAACCCTTGCATACGTTCGTAGTTCCATCCGATCTGGGAATTCCAGATCCAGCGGAGATTAATGCGGCGAAGCTCTTGTTTGGTCAGGCGTTTCGTCTGTGTCATAGCTTTGAGTCCCCCTCTTCTTTATCCCTTATGTCGCTTTCATTATAGACCTATTCAACTCAATTTCCAATCAACGATTCAGATTTTGTAGAATTTTCAGAATTTTTTATCCCGATCTGATTCTCGTTTTCTGCTGCCTTTAAAGAATGAAAATTGAATTGCCGTTATAAAGAAAGATCCCGTTGCAGGATCTTTCACTCCATTGAAATTTATTGATCGTCGTCAGGATGCGTCAGCTCGATTAAAGCAGCTGGATCTGTGAAGTCTCCGGGTCTTTCTTCACCTGGGCCGCATACGCCTTGGCCTGATCGATCAAATGATTGATCCCGGTGCTGCGGTAAACACCTTTCTGAATCAGGATTACATCGTAAATAACGAATGGATCAATCCAGTTCAGCTGCACTAAGCCCATCTGACGTACCTTCGGCACGCAGACATAAGGAATCAGGCAGATCCGGTTGTCATCCTTAGCCGTGTTGATAACTGCATGGATACTGCCTAAAAACAACTCTGAGGCTGGGCGTGCGCCATTTTGCGCCAGACACCGGCGGAACTCGTCGGTGAAACAGCAGTCCTCATAGGTATAGGAGAAATTTTCCCGGTTCAAATCGCCAAGATGCACTTCCTCCTGCTGCGCCAGCCGGTGATTGGGCGACGTCATCAAACACAGCCGTTCCTGAAACAGTGGAACGATCTGTTGCCCCTCGCTTTCCTGAGTATTGAGCATCTGGACAAATCCGATGTCCACCTCATTCTGATTCAGCCATTCCGGCACCCGCGCGCAGCAGATCGCGTTGACCTGCAGCGTCAGCTCCGGCTGCGTCTTTTCCACGGCCGCGAAGAAATCGCCGAACGCGAAGCCGACCATCAGCTCACCGCCGGCGACCCGGATCGTGCCGATCGCCGATTTCGTCTGATCAAATTCATACTGCAGTTTGAAATACACACTGAGCATCTCGTCGGCGTAGCGCATAAACCGCTTCCCGTCATAGGTCAGCTCAATTTTCCCATTGCGGTATTCCACCAGCTGAACCTGCAATTCATCCTCTAACGAACGAATGTGTTTAGCCAGGGTTGAGGGCGCATAGCTCAATTTTTCCGAAGTCTTCATGTAGTTTTTTTCCTGGGCTAAGGTCCGGAATGTGATCAGCTGTTTAATATCCATCGTTGCTCTCCTTCACTGCAAAAGCATCCACATTGAAAATGGATGCTTTTTTAATCATTGGTTATCTGTGGGACTACTTCGCGTCAGCAACGACCGTTTCGCCTGCCAGCTTACCGAAGACGACCGTATCAACAACCGCGTTGCCACCTAAACGGTTAGCGCCGTGGATGCCGCCAGTGATTTCGCCTGCTGCATACAGACCGGAAATCGGCTGTCCTGCTTCATCCAGAACGCGGGTTTCCGTGTCGATTGTCACGCCGCCCATCGTATGATGGACACAAGCCTGACGGGCTGTCGCAACCCATGGTCCGTTCTCCAGCTTGGTGGAGTACAGCGTTCTGCCGAATTCGTCAGTACCGCCGTCCGCAGCCGCGTTGAAGCTGTCGACAGTTTCTTTTAACGTCGCGGCGTCGATGCCCATCTGAGAAGCCAGATCATCCAATGTATCCGCAACTAAAATATAACCGTTTTCTTTCAAATAATCAAACGTAAATCCGTCGGCAGAACGCCAGTTCGGGTCGGTAATGTCAACATAACCCGCGCCGTCGCCAGATTCCAGCATGTAGAACATCGAATCGGTCTGTGCCATAACCGCCAGACAGATCTCATCACGACGGCCGTCTTCACGAACGAAGCGCTTGCCTTCTTTATTGATGAAGATAATCTGATCCGTGCCGTTGACGTCACGCGGCGGATATTTCGTCAGCTGGCCGTCTTTTACGTTGCCCAGATACAGCAGCTGAATCTGTTCCATATCGGTCAGGGAAGCGCCGGCTTCCAGTGCCATCGAGATACCGTCGCCCTGCGAGCTGCTGAAACGGTTGGTCGTCATGACCTTGCTCAAATCGTTCCATTTGCCGGAGGTGTTGTATTCCTGGACCATCTTGCTGTTGGCCGCGAAACCACCGGTTGCCAGAACGACGCCCATGTTCGCGCTGACGGTGAATTCATTACCCGCTTTGTCCTTGCAGACAACGCCGGTTACCTTTCCTGCATCATCCTGAACCAGTTTTTCAGCGGTGCTGCTGGTCAGAACTGTAATCTTTTCATCTTTCAAAATGTTTTCAACATACGTTGAGATAAAGCCGGTGCCCATCTGCATCGTGCTCGTATGTGTTCTCTGCCACAAGCTGCCTGCACCCTGGCCAATGATATCGCTGAATTCCATACCCAGTGATTCGATCCATTCCAGGCCTTCATAGGAATCATAGCACAGAACTTTGACTAAATCCAAATCGCCGACTTTATCGCCGTTGATCCATGTCTGCAAAGCATACCATTCTTTCGTATCGAACAGATCGGTACGGCCGCTGGCCTTGTATTCATCCCACTGCGCCTGAACTTCTTTCTGCAAAGCAGCATGCGCATCGTTGATCGGATCTTCTGCCAGAGCTTTTTCAACGGTCGTCTTCACAGCGTCCGTCATGGTTACTTTGTTCTGCAGCGGTTCGTCCGGTGTGTTGTAAATCGCGCCGCAGACTAAGGTATCGCCGCCGACTTCGCCGTTCTTTTCAACGATGACAACGTTAGCGCCCTTCTGGGAAGCCGAGATTGCCGCAGCCAGACCTGCTCCGCCGCCGCCAACAACGACAACGTCCGCACTCTGATCCTGCTGCGCTTCCGAAGCAACTTCTTTCATCCAGTTCGCCGGATCCGCGCCTGCCTGAGTCAAGCAGTCTTTCACAGCGTTGATGACCGCCGCGGAAGTAATCGTCGCGCCCGCTACGGTATCGACGTCTAAACTCTGATTGGCTACAATTTCTTCCGGAATTAAGACTGTCGGTGCTTTCCCGCCTTCATCCAATTCCTTGCCGGCTGCATTTTTCAATACGCCGCCAATCCCCGGTGTTTCTGAATCCTTTGTTACCTTTACGGAAACAATGGCGTCCTCGCTGACTTCAACGGTGACTTCAACGACATCGTTCATTCCCTGCGACGTCGCGGTGTACGTCCCAGCCTTCATGCCTGTCGCAGCGGTCGGCTCATCCTTTTTCGGAGTTGAGCATCCGGCCATTGAACAGATCATGAGAAAACTGGTCAGTAAAAGCATTGCCTTTTTCATTCTTCATTTTCCTCCTTGGATCTTGTTAGAATTATATCATGTTATTTTTTTATCAACTCACACTAAAAGGAAATGCGTTCTCGCTTTTTTCGTGACTGGGCTTCTCCCAGTTTCTCTGCAGCATACCGGCCCGTCACTTTGAGCCTCGTCAAAAAGCGCCGGAGTTCATCCCCGGCGTCTTCCTGTTCCATGATTTTATTTATTCTTTTAATCGTTCCTGATCTGAATCACACGCTACTCCCGGAATTCCGGTCGTTTGGGTTTCACTGTTTTCTGCTCCGGTTTCGCGGAAGATTTGCGAAGTCCCCGGGTCAGCGCCAGTCCATAATACAGAAGCCGTTCCAGGACATAAAGCACGAGCACAACCTTTACCGCCATAATCGAAAAAGCCATACTGGAAGTCTGGACGGAAGTCGGACGGTAGATGACGTCATAGGTAATCGGTCCTTCGCTTTCCAGCATGTCAAACGTAACCAGCCCGGTATTCTCCGCAGCATAAGGAATAATCGTGTCGATCACTTCGCCATCCTTGATCGCATCGACCTCATAGCCGTAATAATACGTACGCGGAACGGTAAGCCACTGGCCACTCGGCCCCGATTTTACAACAAACTTAAAATGTCCATACTCGCTTTCATCGACGTTCTTATCATTGATCAGCAGCTTCATACTGCTGTCGATGAACGATTCGCTCGGCGACACCGCCCATTTCACCCATTCGCGGTAATCCTTGTAATCAACGTCCACATCATACGGCAGATAATCCGCGCTGCTTAACTGCTGGACGTTGTAGACGGCGGTTTCCTGCGTTTCTCCATAAACGCTCAGCTGTGCTTCCTCCACCGTCAGGGTATCCGGATAGCCGTAGATCTGATCATAATTCACCTTCAGCATGGAATAGGTCGGAATCAAGATCACGATTACGCTGGCCGTCTTCAACAGGATCCTGAACTCCACCCGTTTGAAATTCCGGATGAACACAAACCAGTAATACCCGCCGGCCAGCGCCAGCATCGGAATGCAGACCGGCAGCAGCCGCTGCACAAACTGCATAAAGCTGAAAAATGGAAACAGCTGCCAGGGAAACAGCTTCGTCATCATCAACATCGACACATAGCCGATAATCCAGCAGTGGAATATAAACGGATTGCGCTTGCGCTTCTCCTTCACCGCGAAGCCGATCAGCGGCATGAAGATCAGAAACGGCCCCGGAGAATTATTCAGATATACCGAAGTATCGACGGTGAAGTTGAAGATTTCTGACAAATCGACCGCGGAAGCCGCCAGCCCGCCGCCCAGATTAAACGTATGCGAAACGACCATATCCACCGCGCCCATCTGTTCCAGCATCGGAGCGATGAAAAACCAGGCGCAGGCCAGCGCCGCCAGAATCGCCTGCAGGATATTCAGAATCCGGATTTTTTCCCGCCACAGCTTTTTCATATTGATCAAAGCGAAGACCGCGAATACGATGCACATTAAAATAAAGCTGATGTTGTGCGACAGCACTAAACCGCAATATCCCACGGCCAGCCAGATCCAGCGCCGGCTGTCCTTATACATCGTCTGATAGATTCCCGCCAGACAGATTGGAATGAAGACCAGCGCCAGCAGCTCGCCTAAGCCGCCCCGCCGCAGAATGTCGGTGATGCTGTGAGTGTTCAGCATGAACAGCAGCATCGCCAGAATCGCTGCGTAACCGCTGCGCTTGCTTACCTTATAGCTGCACAGGCCGATCATCATCGTCGCGATCCAGACTAACCCGAACACATACTTCTTATACACCAGCACCGGAAGCATACCGTCCGTCAAAAGCGCAGCCGGCCAGTACAGAAAGAGGTTACAGTAAAAGATCGGCGTCGGATATCCGAAATTGTAATTCTGATTCCAGAACAGATACGGGTATTCGACGTTATTCTGCTGGGCCTCCATCAGGCTGATAATCCGATTGATGTGGAAGCCGGTATCGGCGCCCAGATGAACCTGACCATTGTTAAAGGGAAAGCAGAAGAACGAAGCGATCAAGAATGAAACGAGCGCGATGATCAGAATCGTGCCGGCCCACATCAAGATCGGTTTTTCTTTTTTTAGTTGAATCACGTGATTAATCATGGCTTTATATTTCATCATATTTCTCTTAAATATCCTTTTTTAGTCACTATCTTCTTATTGTACTCAAATTTTCAGTAATTAAAATAGTAAAAAAGTAAAATTAATTCTTTTGTCATCCATTACACGGTTCCTCTGCCGACGTTCTCTGTCCTTTTCAACAGTTCCTCGGATGCCGGATTTTCCGGCTGCGAATTAGATAAGGAGGTGCTGGCCCTCCATTTCCTAAAAAAGAGCGAACCGCTGTAATCCGCATTTTAACGGAGTCAATATAAGAAGAACCCCCGGCGCTTCTTCAACGCCGGGGGTACCGCAGGAATTCAGCTGACAGCTGATTAAAACTTCTCGGAAACCTAATCAATTCTTCTTTTCCTGAATCCAGCCTTCGATCAGCTGCGCTGCCCGGACCGCGCCGCCGGCCTGGCGGAAGCTGCGGCTGATTGCTGCCGCGTTTTCTTTTAAAACCGGATTGGTCAGAACCTGATTAACCGCTCTGCGGATCGCGGCCGGACTGTTTTCTTCTAAAAGAATACCGGCGTTCAGCTGCACGACCCGCCGCGCGACGCCGCCCTGTTCCGCGGTTTGCGGATAGAGAATCAGCGGCATCTCGGCATACAGCCCCTCGTTCACGCTGTTCATTCCGCCATGCGTCAGAAACAACGCAGCTTTCTGCAGGACCTCAAGCTGATCTACCTGAGGGCGGATCGTGAAATGAGCCGGGGCTTCCAGCGCAGCCGCCTGGTTTTCCGTGCCAACCGCCATGATTACTTCGCCCGGATAATCGCGCAGCGCTTCCACGCAGTTCCGAAAGAAATCCGGATGTTGGTTATTGACGGTCCCCAGTGAGATATAAACCGCCGTTCTTGCGTCTGCCGCTTCGGTTGAAATTTGCCTCAGGGAAGGTCCGACAAACTGAATCCGGTCGGAAAAGGTCTCGGCATACGGCTGAAATTCACGCGACGTGTAAACGATCGTGCAGGTCTGATCATCGTTCTGCAGGATGGAAAGCAGATTCTTAACCGGATAGCCGTGTTCCCGCAGCCGCCGGATCTGACGGCGAATCTGCGGCATCGAGCAGATCAGGCTGAACAGCTGGCCAAAACTCTGTTTCATGATTTTGGCGGAGTATCGGTTAAAGGCAAACGTGGTTGTCGACGAGATCAAGGGAATTCCCAGCTTCAAGGCCGCGAACTTTCCCCAGACTGCCATCGAGTCGGCCACAATGCAGTCCGGCTGTAAGGCTTGCAGTGTTTCGCATATCTTTTTGTCAAGCGCCAGCGTCGTATCTGTCAGCAGCTTGATCGACCCGCCGACATCACTATTGGCCGCCATCGCTCCCGCCTTGTCCATGGAAAGCTCCGCATCGCAGTTAATAAACCGGGCGCCCGCTTCCTCAATCCGCTGCTGAAATGGTGAAAATGAGAAGTACACAACCTGATGATTCCGCTTCGTTAGTTCCCGGACGACTTCCAATGTCGGGTTGGTATGCCCGTAAGCAGGAAGGCAGAAGAATGCGATGATTGCCATATAACAACCTCCAAAGCCGGTTTCCCGGTCTTTTATTTTACGCCGCGTCCTTGGCTGAACGCCGGTGAGAATCTTGACGCAAATGGAACAAAAGAATCAATACCTTTACTTTTTCGTTTGACGGATAGATTCCGCGAATACTTTTGAATCTTCCTCCGGCATGTCCGGATAGAGTTCTTTGGCCTTGCCCGCAAAAATCGCGTCGGCGATCTTCTCAAAGACGTCATAGCGTTCGATCGCAATGCCCTTCTCCCTGTCCGCCAGCAGCATCAGCGTATCGCAGGGCTGAATCTGAAACAAATCGCGGACTTCCTTCGGGATAACAATCTGGCCTTTCGGTCCGACCTTCACAGAACTCATATATTTTCCGTCTTTTACCTGTGCTTTCATGTTTTTCTCCTTGTATAAAAAGTATAACTTGTATAACTTATAACACCATATTACTCCTGTCTGCCAGGCTCGTCAAGCAACTTCCTGGATTATCGTGTCTTCCCGCTCTGAATTTCATGAACCAGCCACTTTCTGCCGCAGGAAATAAAAAACGATCCCGGTTTATCCAGAAATCGTTTTCCGTCTTCTTTCAAATTTATTCAGCTTTGCCTAAAAAACTCAGCAGCTCCGCTTTCCGCGTTTCACAATCCGCCTTGCCCAGTTCAAATAACTGCTTCAAGGCTTCCGCGTCGCCGGAGAACCGCTTCACGCCGAGATTTTTTGAAGGTCTTAACAACAACGCTTTGCCTTCCTTCTGCAAATCATCGACCAGATTCATTTCTTCATAATACACGTCGCTGCGGATTTTCAGCGCGTCGATCAACGCCTGGTTATGATACGCCATCTTCGAGGTATTCAGCAGCATCTTGCTGCTCGGCTTACGCACATAACCCTCGTCCTTGGTCACAATCACCAGATGCTTATCGCAGCCATAACCCAGCGAACGCTTGATCGGCACCATCGTCGTCACGCCGCCGTCCATATATAGCCCGCCGCGGTAAGGCACCGGCGCACCGGCCAGCGGCAGTGTACACGCGCCTTTTAACAGCCGCAGATCATCGTCCAGCTCCTGTTTTTTGACCCACTCCACTTTCGATGTATTCAAATTAAACAAGCCGATCTCAATCTCCATCGGCGACTTCCGCAGCGCGTCCAGCTCATAGTGGATCGTGTCTTTCAAAAGCCGGTCAAACATGAAGTCATATCCGACATAATGCCGTTCCTTCAAGAGAGGATTCAGCCCTACATTCCGCTTGTCCGGCATGTAGATAACGCCGACATCATACAGATACTGTTTATTCCGCATTGCGAAGCTGCATAGATTCATCGCCCCGGCTGAAATGCCGACGCCGTAATCGAATTCGATCTCATGGTCGATCAGCCATGTCAAAACCCCAGCCGTATAGGCGCCGCGCATCCCGCCGCCTTCTAAAACCAGTCCGGTTTTTCCCATAAATTCACCTCAATCATCCAGTCATTTATTGTAACAAAAAAAACTGAATTTACCACTACAAAATCATGGTTTCGTCGCTTCTTGAACCATTTTTACGAATTCTTCCGTCCGGTCCGCGGATAAAATCCGGTGCGGGCAGTCCTTGCCTGAGAAATCATGGTGCTGCTTGATATCCTCAATCCGCAGATCATACGCCTTCATCAGCTCGGCGCACAGTGCGGCCGCGTTTTCCATTGTCTTTTCAAAATCATTGCCTTCGTTAACGCACAGCTCAATCCCGATCCCCGTCATGTTGCCGCCGTTTTCCGTCATTTTATCACCTGCGTGCCAGCCGACTTCCTCATCCGGCAGGGAATGATAAATGGCATGATCGTCGACTGTGTAATGCCAGGAATTGATGTCCGTTTCATTCGTCTTTAAATATTCGTTATGATGCCAGGCATCCGCGCTGGCTGCTTCGTTGTCCGTTTCATGAATGACGATCCAGCGGATTTCACGCTGAATCCCGGGCCGGTTCTGATGCCCCTCAGGAATGTAATCATGCACAACTTCAATGCCGTTGACCGTCTGCAGCTGCACGCCTACGGTATGATAGATCCGTTTTTCCCGTGCCGGCCACAGCCACAACAAAAGCAGCGCGATGACGATCAGCCCCGCCAGCACGCCCAGAATTGCCAGCTTGCGGCGGACCGACGCTTTCAGACGGTAACGTTTATGCGCCCGTTTTTGTTTTCCTGACGAAGAACGCGAGGAAACCGCCCGTTGACGCGCGGCGGTTTTTCCTTGTTGAGTATTCATAAAACATCCCCAATCTGCGAAATAAACTTTATTTTATTTTAACATGTTCCTCCGCCGAACACTGAAGGAAATTCTTAATTCTTTCTAAAGCATGCTATAATCAAAAACAAAGGCAGGAAGTGAATATGAAGAAAGTCATTTTTATCAGCGGTACGATGGGCAGTGGAAAAACCACGGTCAGCCGCTTATGCAGCGAACTGCTTACCCGCAGCGTCTGGCTGGATGGAGATTGGTGCTGGATGATGCATCCGTTTCAGGTCAGCGACCAAACTAAAGCGATGGTTCAGAACAATATTACCTATTTATTGAATCAGTTCCTCGCCCAGCCGGACTTCGATTATATTTTGTTCAGCTGGGTGATGGACGACCCCGAAACCGTGCGTTCGATTTTAAAACGGCTTCACGGCGAGTTTACTTTCAATCATTTTACCTTATCGCCTTCCCCTGCTCAGCTGCGCCGCCAGCTGCAGTCTGACATAGACCGGGGCCTGCGAACACCGGAATGTCTTGAGCGCAGCTTGGCCCGGCTGCCTCATTATGACGACATTGACTCAGAAAAAATAGAAACAACCGGACGCGAACCCCTCTCCATTGCCCGGGAAATTCTGTTTCGGCTGCGCTGACTCGCTTCAATTTCATCTAAAAAAAACTCTTATCCGCGTAAGAAGTTTTTTTGCAATGACTTTCATGAGGATATTTCCGCAGATTTTAGAAAAACATGTGTTCCACAAAGATCCGCAGCCCGATCAGAATCAAAATCACACCGCCCAGCACCCGGGCTTTTTCTTTGACCATCGAACCGAAACGCTTCCCCATTGCCGCGCCGATCAGGCTCAGTCCGAAAGTGATGCCGCAAATCAACAGACAGGCAGTAAAAATATTAACGTGAATGACCGCGAAGCTGATCCCCACTGCCAGGGCGTCGATACTGGTGGCGACCGCCTGCATCAGGATCGTCGGCAGCGTCAGCGTTTTATTCCCGCAGTTTTCACATTCCGATTCCCGGCTTTCCTGCCACGCTTCTTTAATCATATTCAGCCCGATCACGCCCAGCAGAATCAGCGCGATCCAATGATCGATCGAGCTGATCGCGTCGCTGAACATCCGGCCGCAGAAATAGCCGATCAGCGGCATGATTCCCTGGAACAAGCCGAACGCCCCGGAAGTGATCAGCGCTTCTTTGCGGTGAAAGTTTTCATAACATAAGCCGTCGGTGATCGACACCGCAAACGCGTCCATCGCCAAACCGACCGCTAACATGACTAACGTGACCGCATCCATAACATTTGCATCCATACATTTCCCTCTTTCTTCCTAAAAAAAGACCCAGGCATAAGCTCGTTAAAGCCTATGCTTGAGTCTTGTTCATTAAGCCAAACCAGGCGGCAAACCGCCATTGTGTTGATTTGACACGCAGGTTTCCCCACGCAAACTACTCCCTCAAGAAGTATGTTCAATATACCAAAAATAGGATGAAGATGCAAGCCTTTCCGCCTGTTTTTCCGGCCGCTTTCGACAAAGTGGCGCAGGTGTTGGAATTTACTTGAAATTTCCGATCCACAGCGGACTGCCGATCGCTTTCAAATGATCCTGAAACTCGTTCGTTCCATAAAGAACGTCGCGCTGATTCACCAATTCAATTTTGTTTTCAATAATCCAGTTTTTATATTCCTCGCTCGTGCATGCCTGCAGCTCTTTGCATCGGTGTAGATTACAGGTCGATTCTTCCATGATGTGATCGTCGCAATAGCCTGGATGCCAGCCATACATGAAAACTTCCTCGGCGTCTGTCCACCGCAGCGCCATCATTTTCTCCAGCGGTTGATAATCTTTGAAATCTTCCAGCTTATAGCTGGAGTTTGTTGCCAGGCCGGAAGAATAATAACGCAATGCCTTATATTTCGGATCACATTCCGTCGGATGGCGATGATCCGGCGCGGAGGAAAAAATATTATAGGCGATTCCGTATTTTTCCACGACCGCTTTAAATGCTTTTTCAAGCGGCAGCTCGCTGTTTTTCACACTTGCGACATCAGGATATTTCCCCAGGATGCGGTAACATAACTCCATCTGCGCGTCAAATTCCTTATACGCGTCTTCATAGGTTGCTTCCTGCATTAACTCCGGATGCCGGTGTCCCCATTTAAACCGGCCTTTTTCATTGACTAAAGAAGGAACTTCCTCCGGCGGCAGGACGGGACTTTCCCACAGATGACGATGCCAGCCGATCGACAGCCACGGTTTGTCCTTCAGCCAGTTTAACGCGGCGATAGTATCCGGCGAATCGAACATCACGTCCGCGGACGACGCGATCCCGCATTCAAATGCCTTAAACGCCCCCATGTCATAGGCCGGCGTATAACCGACGTCGTCGACCCTGAAAACCAATCTTTTTCTCATTCTCCTATTCCTCGTCTTTCTGTACTTATTATATAAAATCCTCCGCTGTCTTCTGTCGCAAAAAAAGTTTTAATATGAGTGAAAAAGATGACACTTATCGGCATAGCGCCGCTTTGCGGCGTGCCCTTAACAATCCGTGGGCGTTCTTTCTCCTAATTCAACAAGAAACAGCCCGGAAATCCGGACTGTGTGAAGACGCCTTGAAATTTTTACTCGTTGAAAATATCCGTCATTTGCGAAAGTTCGTCATTGTTTCCCTGGCCTCGGACTTGCCGTGCCTGCCGCCATAACAACGGCTGGATTTCCGGATATGTCAGTTCTTCAGGCAGTGCGCTGAACCATCGGGTTTCGGCCATTTCAAACGCGGGAAGGGGGCCCTGGACGCCGGCGGACGCAGCGTAAAGCAGACCGCTGTCCTGCCGGCCGTCCTGGCTCACCGTATAAATGCACACCGGTTCAAGTTCAGCTTGCATGACGCCGGTTTCCTCCCACAGCTCGCGTTCAGCCGCCTGACGCGGAGTTTCTCCCGGTTCAAGATGTCCGCCAGGAATTTCCCAGGAAGACCGCCGGCGATGCCGCGCCCACAGCACCTGATCGCCATCCCGCAGAACGATAACGACATATTTCAGGGGTATAGCCTCGGCGCAGGATTGAAAGCTAACCTTAATTTCGCTCATTTCCAACTCCTTTTCGACTTATTCTAATGTTTGACGTCCTTATTAAAACTTCATTCCATGGGGCTGCACACTGGGAAACCCGGCGTTTACATCATCGGCGCAAACAGATTCAGAATAGCCCGGATTAACCGCACGGCGGCCGGAGTCTTGCGGCAGTCGTCCAGCGTCACTTCGCGGCAATCCTTTAATGTCTCGATGTAGTCCTGCTTCATATCCCGGATGATCGAACTCTTGTACGCCAGCACCCCGCATTCAAAATGCAGATAGTAACTGCGGTAATCCATGTTGGTCGTACCGCACAGACCGATCTCATCGTCGCTGACAAAGGATTTGGAATGGATGAAGCCCGGCGTGTACTCATAGATCTTCACGCCTGCTTTTAACAGCGGCTCATAGTTGGCGCGCGTCACCATAAACACCAGCTTTTTATCCGGTACATGCGGCACGGTGATGCGCACGTCGACGCCGGCCTTGGCTGCGGTTTCCAACGCCCGCTGCATCTCATAGCCGATGATTAAATAGGGCGTGTGGATGTAGACATAATGCCGCGCCTGATTGATGATGTTGAAATGGATCGTGGCTCCGACTTCCTCCTCATCCGTCGGGCTGTCGGAAAACGGCTGGATATAGCCGTCGCTTTGCGGCTGTTCCTCAGGCTTGTAGACCGGCCAGTAATCGTCATAGTTGCTCGGCGCCATATCTTTATAAACAAAGTTCCAGAACTGTAAGAACATGACGGTCAGACTCCACACGGCCTCGCCTCTGAGCATCACAGCCGTATCTTTCCAATGACCATATTTTTCATAAGCGTTGATGTATTCGTCGGCCAGATTGATCCCGCCGACAAAGCCGATCTTCCCGTCGATCACACAGATTTTGCGGTGATCGCGGTTATTCATCTGGATCACCAGCCGGGCTTTTAACGGATTGAACACGGCGCAGCGGATTCCCAGCTTTTCTAAGATTTTACGGTAGTTGGCCGGCAGGGTATAAACGCAGCCGGCATCATCGTACATCATCCGCACGTCGACACCCTGCTTCACCTTCTCAATCAAAATTTCCAGGATTGAATCCCACATGATCCCGTTATCGACAATAAAATATTCCAGGAAGATATACCGCTCCGCTTTTTTCAGTTCCCGCAGCATGTGCCAGAACTTCACCTCGCCGGTCGGGCAATAGGTCGCCTCCGTATTTTTATATACCGGATAGTAGGCGTTGTTGAGCACATACCGGAACTGCTTGACAATCTGATTGTCCTGTTCCTCAATTTCTTTCAAAATTTTCTCATTGCGCGGCAGGACGGGATGGGTTCGGGCCGCTTCCGCGATCGCTTCCCGGCGCAGCGCCTTCGGCATTTTCCGCCCGCCGAACATCAGATAAAATAACCCGCCGAACAGCGGGAAGACGAGCACCAGGATGATCCAGGCCAGTTTATATGACGGATTTTCCTGTTTGTTCACGATGTAGATAATTAAAAAGAAGTTGATGAAACGAAGCAGGTCGCTGACCAGCTTGAACCCGGACAGGCTCACCATCACGCCGATGATCAAGCCCAGCTGAAGCAGGATAAGAACCGCCACGATGAAAAGTCGGTTCGCCATGATGTTCCATAGTTTTTTCATCATTTTTCCTTCTTTCCAAACTGCAGCGCATCCCACTGTTCCCTGACGCGCACGCCCGTCAAATCAATAAACGTCTGAACCTCGGCGATCCGCTGCGGCATGAGCGCAAACTGCCGGGGGTCATGGGCATCCATGCCGTAGACCGCGGTACAGCCGAAGGTTCCGGCGATTTCCCAGAACCTCGCCCACGGGTAAGCGTAACGCCAGCCTTCCCGATAAGCCAGCTTGCCATGCTTCATTCCCTTGAGATTGATCTCCAGCGGCACCTCGGCGTTCACCGCCGCCGCGCAAATGATCCGCGCCGCTTCGTCGCAGGCCGGCGACCAATGGTCGCGGCTTAACATAAAGTATTCCGGATGGGCAACATAATCCGCCAACCCTTCCGCTAACGCCGCCGCGATCCGGCGGGCATAAAGCAATACGCTTTCATCCTCCGCCGCTTCGCAGAAATCCATGCCACCGGGGGTCAGATAGTGGTTGCCAAGGATCATATAGTCCGTTTCATCCCGGCGTTCCTGCAGCTCCTGGCGCAAGGAGGGAAAATATTCAAATTCATATCCGGTAAGAATGGTAATCTGATCCCGGTATTTATCTTTCAGGCTTGCGATCGAGTTCAGATATCCTGCTTTTTCTTCGATATTCATGCGGTCGCGCTGATCTCTCAAACACGCGAACGGGCAGTGATCGCTGAAGCCTAAAACCTTGAATCCGGCTTTGATCGCCGCCTGAACATACGCTTCATCCGAGCCGACGGCGTGACGGCAGCGGGCGGTATGAGTATGGAGATTAAAATCCGGCATGCTTTCACCCCTCAATACGTCATATTATAGCGAAATCCGTGCCCATTTGCACGAAAGACTTTCTTAAGATCAGCCTAAGAAATGAAGCTGGAAAAGCCTGGAAATCGAATATGCGCAGAAAATGTCCGCAAAGGGCATATCATTCAACATTTCGTTGGACGAACAAGCCGGAAGATATGAAAAGAACCGGCAGCGCCGGTTACAGGTGATATTCAAAAATACATTTCTGAACGTCGCCGTACTGATACAGATAATGCTCCTTCGGCACGTCGACGATCGCCTTCAGTTCTCCGCCCAGCGCTTCCAATGTCCGACGCGAAGGCAGATTGTCCGGATTGCACGTGATAATCAGCGAATCCATGCCATATTTCTGCTTCGCCAGCTGGAACAACAGGCGGCAGGCTTTAAGCGCGTAATGATGTCCGCGGTACATCGGGTACACGGTATAGCCGATCTGCCCGGCATAATATAATTCCTCATTCATGCCCATCCGCAGATCGCAGCGTCCCACAGCGGCGTGCTTTCCATGTTCGCGGATTTCAAAAACAACGGACGGCACATCGTTGCGGCCCGCCTCTTTTTTGACTTCCATGACCTTGATCAAATCAATTTCCTGATCGGTCAGCACCTCTCTGCGAAACAGCCAGTCCATAACCTTCATCCGCCTAGCCCACGGCCGCTTCGTCCAACAGCGCCTGAATCTGCGCGCGTGTCAGCGCGCCTTCCAGTTTCTTCTGCGCGCCCAGATAAAAGGTCGGGACATAATAATAATCATATTGATCAGCCAGCTGCGGATTTTCGCCTTCATCAATCTTCGTGATGCGGATATCCCGATAGCGCGGATCCGCAAGCAAAGCGTCGAGATCTTTCTGCGCCTGGCGGCAATAGGGGCAATTCTTTAAGACAAACATTGTGATTTCCTGCATGGTTTCACCTTCTTATCTTCAGTTTACCAGAATCAGGAAAAAGAGACAATGCCTTTGCCTGGAAGAAGTCCCGACAAGTTTCGTCCCATTCCGCGATTTCTTTCAATTCTTTTACGAATTGACAAACGTTGAAAGCGCATGAACAGAATATGATAGAATAAGACTAATTATAGAGCGAACAAATCCAAAACGGGAAAGGAGGCTTTCAAATATGATGAGAAAAACAGGGGTGCTGGCTTTATGTGTTCTGCTTTTGGGCGGCTGCGCCAGGCGGGTAGAAAATCCCGGGCCGCCGCAGATTACGATTTTAGAAGACGCCGTCATCGAGGTCAATCAGCCTGATTTTTCAGAAGATGTGCTGCGGGCTTATTTTAAAGCCGTGGACAGTCAGGGCAACGAACTGCCTGCGGAAAACGTCGTCTTTCTGAACAACGCCAATAATTCTCTGCTCGGGACCTCTTATATCAAGATCAAGGCGGTGGATAAAAACGGTTATTACGATGTGAAAACCTTGAAGGTCACGACGGTCGATCATACCGCTCCAACCTATGTGCTGCCGGTGCAGCTGCCGGTCTTTTTAACGGGCGAAGCTCCTGAACTGACGGCGAAGACCGCCGGGATTTTGCTGCAGGATAATTTCAACCGCGAATCCACGCTGGTCAAAAACTTCCGCTGGCTGATCAGCGACGTCGATTACGCGGCCCCGGGAACGTATTCCCTGCCGGGCCGGTTCCAGGATTCTTCCGGCAATGCCGTGGAATTCACACTCGCGGTGAAGGTCAGCGAGGATCCGGTGGAAAAAGCGCAGGCCTGTCTGGAATTAATATTAGAGCTGTGCCAGGGATCCGCGAATTACTTCATTCTGGACGCGGCCGGCGAGGATCAGCAGGTCGAGATTCAGAATTACGACACAATCCTCAACACCTTCTTCACCGCGGAAGGCCGCCGGCTTCTGGAAGCCTCTGCGTTCGCCCAGCGTGTTATAATTACGGATGATACGGTCAGCTGGATCGGCGCGCAGACGCCCGCCGGCGACGGACAGTATATCAAAACCAGCTTCACTCTGGCCAAGCAGGATGAAGATCAGCTGACCTTTGACGCGACTTCGGCATGGCAGGTTCAGGGACAAAGGGTCGAGGAAACCTCCGAGTTTATCCTGAAAAAAGAACAGGGCGTGTGGAAGATCGACAGCTTCGTCAATCCGTTGGACGGACCGCCGGCAAATCCGAAAACCACCCCGTCTCCTTCTCCGCAGGCCACAACCTCTCCCTTGCCTTCCGCTTCCCCGCAGCCAACACCGTCCGCCAGTCCGAAAATCGGATAAATCCTAATCTCAAAATCGGCGCAAAATCAGAGGGACAGCGATCATGAGGCAGGAAAACGGCTGCCGCGTTGACAAACTATGCATCGATTCTGACACGACATCCGGTTTATCTGTTCCGCAATTTTTCACAAAATAAAACAACGTCGGGAAGTCTTTCCTCTGGACGTTGTTTTTTTAGAATGAGGAAGCCGGTCTGGTCTATCCAGCCTTCTTTTCCGCCCGCATCGCTTGCTCAGTCCGCCATCAGGTTGTTGCCGGACAACAACGGCGTCGCCAGCGCCAGACAGACAAGTCCGATCAAGCCGTTGACAGCCAGGCCCGCCAGCTGCACAGCCAGCGCCGGCAGTCCCGGTACGAACATCAGCGCCACGACCGTAATACCGTAAGGAATCGCCAGGATCAGACAGAAAACCATCTTGATCATCTGCTCCATCAACGGCGTCGAGCGGCTTTTCATCAACCGCAGACAAACCAGCGAAGCGCTGAGAAACAACCAGCCGAAGCCCGTCATCATCAACGCGGCCGGTATGATTTCTGCCCAGCTGCAGCCCAGGACAAACGGACAGAAAACTAACGAAGCGAACACCACCGCCACGATGTGCAGCATCGACGGCACCATCAGGGCCGCCAGCTTTTTAAGCGGCCGGTCCGGAATCAAATACAAATAGAACACCCGTAAATCCTGGGCGATCCGATCCGTCGTCGCACTGGTGAACAGGACGATTAGAACGAAGAACTGATAAAAGCCGAACCCTTGTCCATTCATCCAGACAATCCCCAGATAAATTGCGATTAACAGCACTTCCTGCAGCGATAACAGCCGCCGTGTTTTGCGCAGGATCAGAAGATTCTTGGAAACCAGCGCCGCCGCGCCGCTGCCAAAGCGCGCCTGCTTCACTGACACAACCTTTTCGTTCGTTCCACCCGAAGACCGCCGCGCGCGGGCATTCTGCCGCAGCTCGCTGATCCATTCCGCGTCCATAATCGCCTGTTCGTAGAAATCACCCTTAACGTTCAAAATCAGCGCGGTGATCCCGGCGCAGACAAGAAACGTCGCCGCAAAGCCGATCAGACAGGCCGTCATATCCTGACTCACTAAGCCGATCAGCGCCATTTTGCACCAGCCGAACACCGGCACCCAGTTAAACAACGGATCGGCTACAAACCGGGTGATTGTACTTTGAATCCCGCCGCCGTCAAAGCCGACGTTGCGAATCGCGATCAAGCCGATAAACCCCAGCAGCACCGCCAGGAATCCATATTTTAACCACTTCGCCCGCGGCTTCACCAACTCCAGAAAATAAAACCAGGTGAACAGGGCAAACGCGAAGTAAAACATCAACAAGCTGCTCAGGATTAACGAAAGCACTAACGGAACGGTCAGAATCACGGTGGAGCTCATCATCATTAAGATATAAGCCACGGCGATCAGCGCATAAATCAGGCTGCCTTCCACCGTTTCAATCAACAAGTAGGCCAGCGTCTGCTTCCGTGTAAACGGACCCGCAAAAATAAACTGGGCGTCATCACGTGTCACGATCGCGGAACGCTTCTGCAGGATCATAATCGTCATCAAAAACAGCACATAACCGCAGAACAACATCATCCAGCCCTGCACTGACTGAATGTTCATCATTGCCGACATCATTTCCCGATTCCGCACCGCCGAATAAATGGAAAATCCGAAGAATCCCACGACCAGCAGTGTTACGATCGCCGAGGTCGGCTTAGAAAACAACCGGCGAAGCTGCGCCTTGAGCTTGACAAAAAACAAATAGCTGAGCGCATTCATCCCTGTTCCCCCTGCGTGCAGGCAAAGAAAATTTCCTTCAGCGACTGATCGCCCAGATCCTCGCGGCGGACCTCGCGCACGATTTTTCCTTGATGCAGAATGTACGCGTCATCCCACAGCGATTCAAACATGTCGATAATATGCGTGGAAATCAAAATACTTTTTCCCTCGTCACGCAGCTCTTTCAGCAGCTGCAGCACAGTTTCAATCGCTGCCGGATCAAGTCCGATCATCGGTTCGTCGATCAAAATCGAATCCGGATCGGCCAATAACGCCAGCACCATCGACAGCTTCTGCGACATTCCTTTGGATAATTCGCGGGCTGTTTTTTTCGTTTTATCCGCCAGCTCCAGCCGTTCCAGCAACGCCTGGGCACGGGTCTCACCCTGTTCAGATTGATATGCCCGGCTGATGAACTGGATATGTTCCCGGATCGTCAGCTGATCATACAGCACCGGCGTTTCCGGAATATAGCCGAACCGCCGCTTCGCGTCGATCGACGAATTGGGGAAACCGTCAATAAGAATCTTGCCGTCAAATTTAAGCAGCCCCGCGATGCTTTTAATCGTTGTGGACTTGCCCGCTCCGTTGGGGCCTAAAAGAATTGTGATCCGGCCATTGTTCGCCGTCAGCGACAGATCGTCGACCGCTTTAAACGAGCCGTATTTTTTTGTGACGTGATAGACTTCAATCATTGAAATCACCCTCCCATTTTATGTTTCTTATTCTAGCATATTTTTCTTATTTATTACAAATTCTTAACTTTCGTCTCCAGCTCGCCTCCTTGCCCCTAACTTACGCCCGGACGTTAGGGACAGGTCAAGCAATTTCTCATATTTTAATATAGAAACAATCGTTTTCCGTCATTGCCTTTCTAATCTCAGTTTTAGCGGATTCAGCCCAGTTCTTTCATTTGTTTCCAGCAAATTAATTTCAGTCCCAGCCCGGCGCTGACCTGCAGCGCGATCAGAAGCCATAACCCTACGGGCATCGGCTTGCGGGCATAAGCGATCATCAACAGGTATAAACCCGACAGAAGCAGAAGCAAATGCGCGAAGGCCGTCCGCGTAATGATTTGTTTCCGCAGCCGATCCTCAAGCTTCTCCTGCAGCGACGCCTGGCGTTTCAGCAGCTGCATTCGGATGCGGTAGGCGGAAGCACACATCGTCGTCATCGTAAAGCCGATCAGCCCGATCAGAAAGATCAGCGCAATCCCCCGGCCTTTAAGTCCAGAGAACAAAAGCGCGATTAACAAGCCGCCCAGAACCAGACTGATCCGCGACAGACCGCGGGCCAGCGGCGCATAGGACTCCAGCTTCGTCGATGCCTCCGTATGGATCGGAGTCCGCTTTTCATCAGACCAGAATAAAACGATCGGATCCTGACGAAATGCCGGATGCCAGCCGGAGGCTTCCATCAAGGCCAGATATTCCTGCCGTTCAGCCGGATCGGAAGGCAGATAATCAAATTCATACTGTCTGAACTGCGGCTCGCCCCGAACCAGCCGCCATCCTAATCCACCCCAGGCCACACTCTCGAACAGCCAGCCTTCCTGCGCCAGTTTTTCAAGCCGCAGCTTTTCCTGTTCTTCCTCAAATACAAGACCCTGGGCTAATATAATTTTTTTCTTCATCGGTTATATTCCTTTCTCCAGCATTATTTTGCGGGCCGTCGCGACAATCGTTTCCCGGCGGGTTAATTCATGGCGCAGTAAGATCCGGCCTTTATCGGTCAGCACGTAAGACTTCTTTCCCTCTTCCGCCGCCGTCTGCGTGATCAGCTCGTTGGCGCACATCTTTTTCAGCAGCGTATACAACGTGCCGGGCCCGATCATTCCCGGTACGCCGGTCAGCTGTTCAATATACTTCATAATCGCATAACCATGCAGCGGTTCGATCAGCGCTAATAAGATGTAAAATGCCGCGTCGGTCAGCTGTTCTGTCTCAAAGGTATCTTGTTTTGGCATTCCTATTCCTCACAGTCTATTCACGATATATCCATTTAAGATATATCTATTATAGATATACTGAAGAACTCTGTCAATGAGATTTTTCGTTAGTAATAAGGCATTGATCTTGAATCGCAACAGTTAACTGTTTATAATAAACTTAAAATCAGGAATCAAAGCAAGATTCAAACCAATTCATAAGCTGCCGGAGGATCAAGATTCAATGACGGCAATTTTACACATAAAAAAAAGGTTCTTTCAAGATGTTTCTTCGATAAATAGTTATGATTAACTAATAAAAAAGGAGTAATTGATCATGAGATATTGGTTTGAGAGCGTGTTAGATAATATTAATACTACTCGGCTTGTCATAAGACGAAACGATCACTATGACTTTGAACGTTGGGATCATAAAAAGAAAGATTGGGTAGAAGACAGCGATATGGCTAAACTTCTCATTGGTGAAATGATCGTGGATGACTGCACAGAAGAAAAATCAAATCAGATTATTGAGAGGTTTAAGCATGAGCATAATGATTGATCGCGCTTTAAAGATTGCGACGGAAGCCCATAAAGGTCAAAAAGACAAAGGCGGGTGTGATTACATCAATCACCCTGTAACCGTAGCATCAATGTGTGATACAGAAGAAGAAAAGATTGTTGCCTTGCTTCATGATGTAGTCGAAGATACCGATATAACTCTGGAGGATTTAGAGAAATGCGGTTTTGATCGTTCCATCATAGAAGCCGTTGACTGTATTACGAAGCGGCCCGGGTTTTCCTATGATGAATATCTTAAAAGATTGAAAAATAACGAATTGGCCAGAAAAGTCAAAATCGCGGACATGACGCATAATTCTGATCTATCCAGACTTAAGGCTCCAACAGAGAAGGATTACGAAAGGGCTGCAAAGTATAAAGAAAAAATAAAATATTTGACAGATTAAGCACGGTTGGTCGTGCTTTTTTTCTATTAAGAGAAGATAATGAAAGGAAGGGTAAATTGTTATTTAAGTAAATCCGGCTATACGAGCCAAATTGGCAAAAAAAATACAGCCGGAAGATGAAGCGTACAGTCCATCTAGCCGCTGCATTTGTAATTGCACGACGAAGGGTAGGATATCAGAATTAAATAGAAATACGATTCTTCAATTTTTCCAAAGAGAGCAGCTTACACAGGAGAAAAATAGAATTCAAACAGAATGGTCTTAAAGAATCGCAGGATACAAAATACGCCACAGCCTCCGGTTTATTTTCTTTGCCTTAAACATAAAAATGATTGAAAATATGCTAAAAGCACGCTTACAAAATAAGTGGAATTCATTTTCTGCAAATTTAACAGTAAAAAGGATTCCTGTCGCTTTACCTGCTGCAGAAATCCTGCTCGCCAGTCTTCTTTTAATCAACGGATGATCTATGAATTCGCTTCATAAAACATTTCCAATACCAAGGCTGACAACACTGAGAAGCGGAATGAAGCCTCAATCCTGGCTGCCCGCCATCCAGCCGTCCAACGTCGCCGCCTTGATGTTTCCCGGCCGTTTGACATCGCCGATTTTCCAGGTGTGGCAGGTAATTCCATAAAAACGATCAGCTTCCTCGCTTAACGGTTCAATGCCCGTGCAGATGATCAATATGTCGGCTGGAATCGTCATTAAAACGCCCGTTTTTTCTACAACGATATGCTCGGAATTTACTTTAAGGCAGCATGTTTCCCGGAGGATTTTCAGATTTTCACAGCGTTTCAGATGCTCGTCCAGCGCTAAACCGACAAGTAGATTTTCCCCGCGGTGAAGCTCACTTCCCTGTTCGATCAAGACAACCGGACACCCGGTTTCCGCAAACTTCAGCGCCAGCTCGCAGCCGATCGCACCGCCGCCTAAAATCGCAACGGATTTTCCATTCGGAATCGGATTTGTATAGGCTTGAGCCGGCGTCAGTCCCCGTTCGATTCCCGGAATTGGCGGAATTGCCCACTTTCCGCCCAACGCCAGAATTAAATGATCGGGATTCAGGTTTTTCACCAGTTCCGGCGTCGCTTTTGTATTCAGTCTGACGTTAACCCCTGACTTTGCGATCTGTTCTATCAGATAATCCCGGTAACGCCGTAAATCCAGTTTATGCGGCTCCTGATTAAAGATGGTCAGCGCGCCGCCCAGACTGGAATTTTGTTCCAGCAGCGTGACCTGATGTCCCCGCCGGTCCGCCGTCAGCGCCGCTTTCATTCCGGCCGGTCCGCCGCCGATCACAACAACCTGCTTGCGGATTTTAACCGGCAGGCACTCAGAAGACATCCAACTTCCGTTCATATAGGCAGGATTCACGGAACAGCCATGATCGCGCCGGTCAGTCGTCCAATGCATGCAGCTGCCGCAGCGCAGGCAAGGCACAATATCCGCATCCCGGCCGGCTTCCGCTTTATGAATCCAGTCTTCGTCTGCCAGCAATGCCCGTCCCAGAACCACAAGATCGGCATCCTGTTCCTCAATCACCGCGGCAGCTTCCTGCGGCGTTAAGATCGCCCCTACCACCGCAACGGGAATCGTAAGGGTCTGCTTAATTGCGCGAGCCAGCTGACGATTGACGCCATGCGGCTCCAACGTGGACGTCGCCATGTGGATGTTGCCCTGTTTGTCCATATCCTGTCCAGCTGACACATTCACCATATCTAAATACGGTTCGGCCTGTTTCAAAAAAATCAGAACCTCGTTCAGATCAATCCCGCCGTCAATCCACTCCTTTGCGCTGATTCGAAGATCCACCGGATAATCCGGACCGACAGCTTCACGTACTGCTTTAATAATCGCCAACGGAAACTTCATCCGGTTTTCAAGACACCCGCCATAGTCATCCGTCCGATGATTCAGCGCTGGTGAAAGAAACTGTGCCGGCAGCCAGCCATGCGCGAAATGAAGCATGACCATATCGAAGCCCAGTTCTTTAGCGTCGCGGCAGGTTTGCGCGAACGCTGCAGACGTCTGATCCATTTCCGCTGGTGTCATGGCTTTCACCCGATTGCCATAGGCATTAACACCGTCAGTCGATCCCCAAAGCACGTCATCCGGATGCGCCCCACGTCCGACGCTGCCCATGTGCATGACCTCGAGCGATACTGCCGAACCTCCCTGACGCATAAAGTTCAGCCACTGGCGCGTATTCTGAATCTGCGCCTTGGCAAATAAATACCCCGGATCAAACCAGGCGTTCGGCAGATCTACACCGCCGCAACCCGCAATCAAAATCCCTGCTCCGCAGCGGACACGCTTGTTATTGAGCGCCTCGTTCATCGGCGCGGAAATAATCCGGTTGGGAATCATCAGAGAATTGATTTTTAACGGCTGAAATAAACTCGCAAACTTCATAGACACCACTCCTTTTTAAATATATAAGCAAAAAGCGTGCCATTTGAGCCTATTTTCAAAAAGAAACTTACTTTCATTTAAACACAGGGGTGTAAAGCTGGGAAATCCTGTATTTTCCATTCTTTTTTCTGTTTAAAATCAGATAATTGAACCATCCGCATAATAATTCCTGTTATCTTCTTCCTTGCGGCACCCTGTAAATTCACAGTGTCGAAAGCTTTTCGACACGCCTCGAAGATACATCCCGAAAAGAAAAAACCTGATCGTTTGATCAGGCATGCGGTTCCGAGCGCATCAGTTTATCGAAGATCAGATAGGCCGCGAAATAGAACGCCGCCAACATAAAGGAAAACAGGATGGTAAATTTATCAATGTTCTGCAGCAGCGTCAAAAGCAGCGTCTTCGGCTGCAGCACATCCCAGGTATTCAGCCGCAGAAAACGGCCGATATAAACACCGTAACCGCATAACAGACTGATCACGCTCATCCAGCAGAAGTTAAACACCTTATTTCTGCGCCATTTGACGTTTTGATGAATTAACGAGGTGGAAAACAAGCCGTCGACCAACGCCATTAAAATCCCGCCGACGATATAAATCAAGCGCACCCAGCCGGATAAGCTTTGCAGATAAACGCCGTTGCCGCCGATCAGCTGCGAACCTTGAAGATGGATCAGATCCGTGACCATGTAACAGGCGTTGGGCAGAAACAACAGCCAGCCGATCGCAAGCCCCAGTGAAATCGGTCCCCAGTGTCTGCGCCAGCTGGTCAGCAAATAAGCCGGCACTGCCAGCGCCACCGGCATGAACGCCAGACCCAGGTTCCAGAACAACCATCGTAAATTAAGCTGGATCCCGGCTTTCCGCAAGCCCAGACCCGCCAGAATATAAATGAGATGAAGGGCCAGGATCAATCCTAAAAGCATCATATTGCGTTTTTGTCTGCGTTTCATTGTGATCACACTCCTGACATCGACCGTATTATACCCAATTTTTATGCGCTTTTCTTTAAGTTTTTCTTACGTCTTCCTGAAAGTTGCTTCCACAAGCGCTTACTTTGACTTTTCCTTTCACCCGGCAGAGAAAAACAGATAAAAGAAAAGGATCGCAAAGATCCTATTTCAGTTTTTCAAATATTTTCTTGTAAATGCCCTTCAGCTCTTTTTTCTGGCTGTCGGTCATGTTGCCCTGGCTCGGACTGTACGAATCGACGGTGCTCAGATGATCGCCTACGATCTTTCCGTTTTTCACGACGAACACCTGCGGCACAAACAGCGCCGGTTCACCATCGTCATCAGTTTTCAGGAAATCCTTCACCAGATCGATAAATTCGTTGTAGCTTTCTTCCGTGTTGCCGTCGTCCGTGCCCATATCGACATAATAAATCGTCAGACCCAGCTCTTTGGCAACTTCGTTCATCACCGGAACCGCCTGCGTGCACCAGGCGCAGCTTGTATATCCATAGTACAGGATACCGCTTCCGCCTTCTTTATAAATGCGGTTGGCTTCCTTCAGCGTAACCCGCTTGAACTGATGCTCCGCCACATTGAATCCCTGATACCCGCTCATATCGACGTCCACCATCTTTAAGTCGTCTAAATAATGAACCGGCGTATTATCCTTCTGACTGCAGGCACTCAGCGCCAACAGGCAGCAGCCTAACAGAACTAAACCTTTCAGAATCTGTTTTTTCATTTTCTGCCTCCTTGCCATAACAGTACTAGTATAAATCAAAATCTTCCGTTTGGCTAGAATTCTATCGATGAATCTTCTTCCAGCCCCTGCGGCGTCAAGCGCAGAATCCGCTCCGTCACCTCGGCTAAAAAGCGGCGGTCATGGCTGACGGCGAGGATACAGCCGGGAAAGGACGCCAGCTGCGCACGGATCTGACCGGCGGACAACGGCGAACAATTCCGCGTCGGTTCGTCCAGAAGCAGCACGTCGTTGTGATCGACGACCAGCTTCACCAACAGGATCTTGGCTTTCTGACCGCTGGAAAAGGTACCCATCGGCTGACGCATCTCCTCCGGCGTAAATTTCAGCGAGCCTAAATGATTCTGAATCCGCGTCCGGAACGCCTGATCCTGGCCTTCGCTTAAAAAGTCGACCGGGTTCTTATCCATCGGCAGCTGTTCCTCATAATTCTGCGGCATGTAACCGACGCGCAGATCTGTCCGGTCCTTCATCTGTTCCCAGATCAGCCGCAGCAGCGTTGTTTTCCCGCAGCCGTTCGATCCGATAATCGCAACCTTCTGCGGTCCGACGATCTGAAGATTGATCCCGCTTGCGCAAAGATGCGTCCCTGCCCAGAGCTGCGGCTGGTGGAAATCAAGAATCTGCTTGCGGGAATTGGCAATCTTGACTTCCGGATCAAAAAACAATTCGATCTGTTCCTCGCCTTCAAACTTATGCGTCAGCGGTTTGTCCTCCAGCCGTTCCCCCAGCGCCTTGACCGAACGCATCTTGCGTTTAAGCATCTTGGCTGCATGCGGCTGTTGCCGGGAGACGGAGTTCAGCGCGTGATCGACGCTTTGGTATAACCGCCGGTAGCGCTCCATCTGCGCCGCGTACTCCTGATGTTCCTTCACTGACAGCTGATCCTGCCGGCTTGCCAGGGCTTCGCGCTGCCGCACGTAATCGGCATACCCCAGATGCACAAACGTATGCCGGGCCTGGGTCTTGCGAACGATTTGTTCCAGATGCAGAATCCCGTTGGCGCAATGCTCCAGCAGTGTTTCATCATGCGAAACAAACAGAATGCCGGCCGGACTCGACAAGATAAACTGTTCCAGAATTTCAAGCGTTTCCAGATCAAGATCATTGGTCGGTTCATCCATCAAAATCAAATCTGGTTCTTTTAACATCAGTTTGACCAGCTGCAGCTTGACTTTTTCCCCGCCGCTCAGCTGACCCATTTTTCTTTCCAGCAGGTCGGCGCCGGCTCCGACGTCTTCCAGCCGCACATACAGTTCGCCGATCTTTTCATAATCAGGAATTTCTGAAGGAGTTTCGCTCATACAAAAATCCAGACCTGTCGTTTCAACCCACCGCGTATCCAGCGACTGAGGAAGATAGCCGATCACCGCCCCGCGGCGGTCAATCGTGCCTTCCATCACGGTATATTCTGAAATCAAGTCTGGATTCCAAATTGCTTTAAACAACGTGCTTTTGCCGTTCCCCTCTTCACCGATCACCGCAATTTTATCGCCTGCGACGCAAGTAAAGCTTAAATGATCGATCAGAATTCTATCTTTGAGGGTCTTAATTGTAAGTTGATTTACAGTTAACATCCGCACCACCTCCTTAGGAAGCGGTAAACGGTAAAAAAAGAGAACGACAAAAAACAAGATTTCAGAAATTCAATTTTCTTCGTCTTATTTTCTGTACATCCTCTCACCTCGCATCATCTTGATCTATGATATCAAGCCTCTTCGTTTTCGTCAATCTTTGTTACAAGAATTTCGTCATAAAGGCTTTCAATTTTCTCCCGGGTCGCCATTCCTTTGGAAAAAGCGGTCGCGATGCCGCAGCAGTTCGCGTATTTAAAGGTTGTAATGATATCGCGGGAACGCAGATAATTCATCACGAAGCCGGCGATCATACTGTCGGCCGCGCCGACGGAATTGACAACCTCGGCGTCGATTGAATTGGCATGGTATACACCGTCCTGATTGATCAGCAGCGAGCCATCTTTTCCCATCATTAAGATAACATTCTCCGCCCCCAGCTCCGCGCAGCGCCGTCCGGCATGGATCAGCTGTTTCTGATCGGCGATCACCTCGTCAAACATCGTTTCCAGATCCTCAATATTCGGCCGCACCAGAAACGGCTTGTATTTTAACAATCTCAGAAGCAGCTCATGATTGACGTCAAGGACAAACTTCACGTCGTTTTCAATGCACAGCTGAATCATTTTCTCCGTCAGATCGACCAGATTATCCGGACAATTGCCCGACAGCACAAAGATGTCGCTGCGGTTGAGACGTTCTACCCGTCTTAACATCATCCGCATATCTTCTTCCGTAATACTCGGACCTTTGGCGTTCAGCTCGGTTTCCAACAGGTCGCCTTTAACCTTCACGTTAATCCGGGTGTGACCTTCAATGAAGGTGAACACCGGCTCGATATACTCATATTTCTGAAGCAGGCTGATGAAAAAATCCTTGGTAAACCCGCCGACAAAGCCCAGCGCCCGGGACGGAATCATCAGATTATTTAAAACGATAGAAACATTGATGCCCTTACCTCCGGCTTCATAGTATTCCAGCGAACTGCGGTTCGTTTTCCCCAGCTCCACTTTATCAAATTCCATATAGTAGTCCAGCGATGGATTCAGCGTACATGTATAGATCATAAAAAAGCCCCTTTCTCTTGAATTTATTTTAGCACATTCCGGTTCCGGAAACGGCAGAATTCTGAACGAATTTCCAATTAATTCTGAAATCTGTCCTTCTTTCAACACGAAAGGCAAAAAAAGAGTTCTGTCAGGGAATACAGAACTCTCGGCTGCGTCGGTCATCCGCAGGGATTCGGCAGACCGCGCTGGAACTTCCGCTCAGGGATTAGCGTTCGTTCCTATTATCTTTTAAATTTAAGAAGAGGAAAAATGTTTAAAGCGTTAATTTACTCTGCGATCCTCCTTTCTGAATCCTAGTATAGAAAACCGATGTGGTGACAAAATGGAGTTTCTGTGAAGAAATGATGAATTTGAGAGATTCTGTGAAACCAAGACTGCCCGGCAGCCGATCAATCTCAGAACCTGGAAACTTTATCCCAGGTAATTTCCGGTTTTATCCATGTTTAACCACATCTGTAATTACTTCCAATTTATTACATAAGAAAAATCCTGTTCAGGGGAGGGAACAGGATTTCCTGGAAGGCGGGAGGGGAAGCCCGCCTTCGCACATTATTTTTATTTTAATAAGAGGGGAAAATATTTTACTTGTAAAGGGAATTTATGCTTTATGCTTTTTCAGCTTGAATTACCTTGGATGCCTCCTTCCTTGTATGCTTGTATTATAGGCAAACATTATGGGATTATGATCAAAAGCGGGTGAAGGTTCCGTGAACTTCCTAAAGAATTTCTTAAGGCTTATTTTCCTGCCAGCCAGCACTGGATTTTGTCCAGGCACCGGCTCAGAATAGCATCATTCCAGATTCCGGCCCCGCCGTGATCGGCATTCTTGACTTTAATCCAGTCTACTTCATGCCCCGCCTTCAATAAGGCTTCCACCAATTCCACACTCTGCGCCATCGGCACATTGCGGTCCTTATCCCCATGCACGATCAAAAATGGAGACAGCGCCGCCTTGCCGATATAGGTTGTGACGGAAGCCTGGCGCGCCTTCTGCGGATATTCTTTAACCGCAACGCCGCCCAGCAGCTTTCCGGCGATGGAATCGGAACCCGCATGATCCTTGGCTGACAGCTGATCCGCCATACTGAGCAGATTTACCGGGCCGTAAAAGTCGATCACCCCTTTGATCGCGGGCAGAAAGGCTTCGCCGTTTTCGAGTGGAAACGCCCCTGCCGCTTCACTGACCGCTGTCAGAGCCGCTAAATGTCCGCCGGAGGAACCACCCCATAAAATCAGCTGATCCGGATCGCCATGAAGGCCCGGCGCCTGCGCACGGACATATTGAATCGCCTGTTTGACATCCATCAATTGGGCAGGAAACGGTTCGCATTCGCTGCCCCGGTATTCAATCATCGCCACAAGAAAGCCGTGGACAGCGATCTTTCCCAGGCTGCAGATATTGGACTCCACATTCTGCCAGCGCCAGCCTGAGCCCTGGATAAACAGAATGATCGGAAACCGCTGACCTTCAATCATTTCCTCAGCGACAAATGAAGGCTGTAAAAATCGGATATGCAGCCCCCGTTCACCCGCCCGGGCATATTCCTGCAGCGGCAGCGCATGCACGCTTCGCTGATGCGGATCGATTTCAATTTCAGTTTGATGTGGAGCCGTGAGTTCACAAGCCGGAAATTCTTCATAAGTATAAGATTTAGTGTCCATATTCGATTGTTTGGCAGATCTGGTTCAAGTGCTTCGATCTGTCTGCTCCTTTACTTCATTATATCGCTTTCTTGGAAAACGGAAAAGAAAACCCGCCAGGGGAAGGCGGGCTTTCTCCGGCAACCAAGGAGGGGAGCCTTGATCACCTGATTATTATTAAGGTTGAGAGGGGAAAAACATCTTGTCCTGAAGGGATTTTCTGTTGGTCTTATCCTTTGGACAATTGTATTATAAGAAAAAATTATGGGAAAAGTATGTCATTGAAATGTGAACTTCAACAAATTTTCGAAATTTGATTTCTTCATGACAAAAAAGGACATTTAGCGAGATCCGCGGTTCTAATTTCCTGTGCCTTGTCTGCATGACCATCTTTTTAATCCATTTCAAAACAGGATTAAAGTCATTGCCGAAAACAGAAAAAAACCGCAAGAGGGAAAGTTGCGGTTTCTCATGGGAGAAAGGAAACGGGGGATTTCCTTTCGTACTTATTATGAACAGAGAAGATCAGGTTTAAATTAATAAAGAAAGGAAAATTTTAGAAATGAAGAAATGTTTTTAATCTTCTCTGTTTATGTTATTAGTATAGCGAAATTCTGTGTGTTGTTTATGGAAGCATCGTGAACTTTTTGTGAAAATCTAGCAGAGATAAAGGACGGATTATGAACAGTTGAATTCTGTTTATCGATCTTTGCCCCGAGAAGTGACTTAACGATCAGGGCTAGATCATGATCGCCAGTTTTGGACAGTAAACAACTTCTGAGGGGGGGATCAGAAGTTATTTCCAAGACACAAATTTTTAGAAGAGGGAAATTTACAATTATAATTTTAAGCTTGTGGAAAGTTGAATGAACGTTATGTTGTGTTTCTGCTTGGATGCCTCCTTTCTGGATAGTGTTATTATAGAAAATCGTTTTGATCGCACCGTGCATTTTTTGTGAAAGACGCGTGAGCAATCTTTAAGGAAAACGAACAAAATTCCAACCTTTTTGTAAGAAACGACGAGTGCGCAGAAAAAAACTGCGCCGGGGAAAGCGCAGCCTTTTCTCCCGTGAAAACAGGGGAGGGTTTTCATCGGGATCATGATTATTAATTTAAGAGAAGAGGGAAAACTATTTTATTTCTATATTTTGAGAAGAGGAAAATATTTTGAATTTTAAGCTGTACTCCTTGGATGCCTCCTTTCCTGATGACTGTATTATAGGAAAAAATTATGGGATAACAATGGTTTTCCCGTGATCGTTTCGTGATGAATCATTACAAATTTTTAACGAATTCCGGTGGAAATTCTAAAGATGCCGAACAGGGTCACAAAGATTTGAAAAGCCTTCGGATAATCTTGATCTAATCACTCGTGAGAAATCGTTTTTAGATTAGTATTTCATGACTTCGACCCAAACCGAGCTGTAGTCCGCTCCGGTTTCTTCAAGAATAAGTTCGTGAAGATTACTTCGCAGCAAATTATGATCCTCCTCTTGCAGATGATTAAGCCGGTCTTCAATCACCTTATCGACCCGCTCCATTAAATCAGGAATCTGACTCAATCGTTCAATTTCATCATTCTTGTCATAAAAATGAATATAAGCCTGTACCGCTATCCTTGCTTCTTCATTGTATAAAACAGAGCTAAATGGCAAGTAAAAGGTAACTCCGAAATTATAAATTTCAATCCCCTCAGCTGTAATTAATTTATAGTTATACCCATTTTCAATCTTAGCTAGTTCCATAATTTCTTCATAGTTCATTTTTTTAAGTTCTTCTAAAGTCTGCGTAAGTTTAACCTCTATCTGAGGTGGATTATTGTAAACATTAATTTTCTCGATGTCTATCTGCTGGACAGTAAAGGGTGTATCCTGAGCTAATTGCGAAAACTGCTGCTCAAAATAATGCAACGTATTCTCGCGATCATTCTCATACAGGAACGCCTGAATCTGCGCATCAGAAAGTCCTTCAAAATAATCATTCACGATTTGTCGAAATCCCTTGTGAATCTTGTCAAATTGATCATAAGTAATTTTATCGTTATCGCCCTCTAAACGATAGCCGATTTCTATCCATCGTTCTTTATCAATTTTCGAATCATTGATAATCGCAACCGCGGAAGCTGATTGCGGCAATGTACTATTCTGGATCAGATTCGGATAGCCTAACGAACAGTTTAGTGCAAAACCCGTTGATTTGATCCTTTCAATTTCAGCGTTGAATTTAGCCTTGAATTGATTCAACGTTAAATATTTATTTTCTTCAATAAACGCTTTTTCAAAATCAGCTTGTTTTATTCCTGCCTGAACTATCAATTCATCAGCATTCAAATAAATCGCATGATTCTCAGGCTTTGCGTTCGCCAGCGGCGTTGCCAGAAAATTCCGGATTTCCTTTTCCTTCATTACGCATCCTGCCATCATAACCAGAGCGGCCACAATCAGCACCTTTTCCCAGTTCATTTTAAATTGCTTCTGATTTATGACCCGTACCAGCCGCTCCTGAAGCTGTTTCGGCTTTAACATAAAACCTGTAGACAGGATCGGCAGCGAGTGTGAAGCGCGCGCTTGCCTTAGCAGAAGACTGCCATAGCGATGCCGCTGTTCCATCGTGCAGTTTTGGATCACGGCTTCATCGCAGGCTTGTTCGCAATATTGATTCATCTGAATTTCCAACAGATAAACGATCGGATTAAACCAGTAAACAACCCGGGCGATCACACTTAACAATCGTACCCAGCTATCATATCGCCGGATATGAATCAGCTCATGGGTAAGAACCAGTGTTAATTCCTCCCCTTCCCAATCCTGTTCCGGTAAAATCAAAGTCGGATGAATCAATCCCAGTGCGCACGGCGTTGCGATCCCACGGCACGTCATCAGCCGGATGTGCCGCTTCAGCTTCATCTGCGACTGGAGCTGACATAATAATTTAAGTTCAGCAGACCCTGCCGGCCTTGACCAGCGGCGTATATATTTCAGACTTTCCCGGTTGCGGATCAGATTTATTCCCAGAGCTACCGCGCAGCCACCCAGCCATAAAAGAGTGACGATCTGAGTTCCGTTCATTCCTGGTTCTGATGGATTTGATCCTGACGCTGTTGACATCGCGGAAGCAACCGGCGTCTGGGATTCAATCCAGACTTCACTCAGCGGCAGCGATCTGACGGGTTCGACGATCTTCGAAGAAACAGGCAGCTGAATTTTAACAGGAATCAATAACCCCAGCAGCAGGATGATGCAGATTCCATAAGCAGTTCGGGAGGATTGACGATGCATGCGGCGAAGGATAAAGAGCACGATCAGCGTTAACAGCGAATGCGGCAGACAATGCCGGAATATCAGCTCTGCCCCGTTCATCCGTCTGTCTTCCGTTTCATATCCAGCCAGGCCTGTAGTTGATCTAATTCTTCATCGCTTACTGCTTCACCATCATAAAACGCGTTCATCAGACTGATCCAGCTGCGCTGAGCGTAGCGCTGACGGAAATCCTGACTTTCAAATTGAAGATATTCATCTTCTGTAATCAAAGGATAGTACGTTCTTTCCTTACCGTTTTTCTCCGTCCGCAGATAACCACGGTCAACCAGGCGGGATAACAGCGACGATAAGGTAGGAACCTTCCAGTCCTTGGTTTGTTTGAGTTCCTCCATTAACATTGTACTGGTCAGCGGTGGTTCCTTTTCCCAGACAACCTTCATGATCTCGAATTCAGCTTCCGGAAGTTTTCGTGATAACTTCATGATATTCCTTCTTTCTTTTATTAAATATCTAAAAATGAAAAACAGATTTAGTTACCTTACTCTATTGTTTATAGGTTCTATATTTAATACGCTTTAGCTACTTCAACGATAATCGGCGCTTTCGTCAATTCCAGTTCATTCAATATCGCATCAAGTAAATTGTACCTCAATGTTTCATGATCGCTGTCCTGAAGATTATTCAGCCGTTCATTGAGCGCTTGATCGACGCGAGTTTGCAGATCAAGGATCGATATTAACTGACGAATTGAAGCCTCATCCCCAAATGCGATATAAGCCTGCGCCAAGATGCCTTCTTCCTTATTCTCACAAATCGAACTGATTGGTAAGTTTACAATACTCAAATTATAAACTCTTACGTTATCAGAAGTCACGACAATATATTCTCTACCTGTCCGCATATCCGCAAGTTTGCGGATTTCATCAATTCCCAGCTTCTGTAATTCTTCCCATGTTACATCAAGCTGGACCACTTCTTCCGGTAAGTCGTCAATGGCTTTCTCTATAGAAAGCAATGCGAATTGAGAAATAGTTAAACCATATTTTTGTGCGGTTTGATTGAGTTCCTCTTCTAAAATAACATGAAAGTCTGTGTTTTTTTGTCTTCCAAGGATCTGCGATATTTGATCCTCTGTTAGTTGATTCAGCTCATTTGTGATCTGGTTCTTTACTGTTTCATAGCACTGTTCTTCATCCTTCAAGCTGACGCATTGATTATCGCCATCCTGCGTATAAACAACATTTATCAGATAATTAGATTCCTTCAACGAAAGATACGGAACGTCGAGTGTAATTTCATAGGGTAGCTCCATAAGCGTCATAGGCCGCGGATAACTATTCATTCCTTGCAGCGCAAAACCTTTCGATTTAATCGATTCCATCAATTGATTCATTCCTTCATTATACTGTTGAATCGAATCATTTTTATGTTCTTCCCGATAGGTATCAACTAGAACACGTTCCTTACTCAACGCCTGTTCCCGCAAAGCGGAGAAGTCCAAAGAAGAAGCATAAACTTTGCCGTTTACAGGTTCATGGCTAGCCAGCGGCGTTGCCAGGAAATTCCGGATCTCCTTTTCCTTCATCACGCATCCTGCCATTATAACCAAAGCGGCCACAATCAGCACCTTTTCCCAATTCATTTTAAATTGCTTCTGATTTATGACCCGTGCCAGCCGCTCCTGAAGCTGTTTCGGCTTTAACATAAAGCCCGTGGACAGAATCGGCAGCGAGTGTGAGGAACGCGCCTGCCTCAGCAGCAGGCTGCCATAGCGCTGCCGCTGTTCCAGCGTGCAGTTTTGGATTACAGCTTCATCGCAGGCTTGTTCGCAATATTGATTCATCTGAATTTCCAACAGATAAACAATCGGATTAAACCAGTAAACAACCCGGGCGATCACGCTTAACAATCTTATCCAGCTGTCATATCGCCGGATATGAATCAACTCATGGGTAAGGACCAACGTCAGCTCTTCCTTTACCCAGTCTTGTTCCGGTAAAATCAAAGTGGGATGAAGCAACCCCAGCGCGCACGGCGTTGCGATCCCACGGCACATCATCAGCCGAATGTGCCGCTTCAGCTTCATCTGTGACTGAAGCTGGCGTAATGATTCAAGTTCGGCAGACCCTGCCAGCCTTGACCATCGACGAATATATTTCAGACTTTCCCGGTTGCGGATCAGATTGATTCCCAGGGCTACCGCGCAGCCGCCCAGCCATAAAAGAGTGACGATCTGAGTTCCGTTCATTCCTGGTTCTGATGGATTTGATCCTGACGCTGTTGACATCGCGGAAGCAACCGGCGTCTGGGATTCAATCCAGACTTCACTCAGCGGCAGCGATCTGACGGGTTCGACGATCTTCGAAGAAACAGGCAGCTGAATTTTAACAGGAATCAATAACCCCAGCAGCAGGATGATGCAGATTCCATAAGCGGTTCGAGAAGATTGATGATGCGTACGGCGAAGGATAAAGAGCACGATCAGCGTTAACAGCGAATGCGGCAGACAATGCCGGAATATCAGCTCCGCCCCGTTCATCCGTCTGTCTTCCGTTTCATTTTTATGTCAAATAACTTCAGATCGACCTGCGATTCCTTTTCCCAGACAACCTTCATGATCTCGAATTCGGCTTCCAGGAGTTTTCGTGATAGCTTCATGTTTTTATCCCTTCCTTCCACCAATATTCTACATTTGTCTAAAATGCTTGTCAACCCAATATTAGACAAACGTCTAATATACTTTATTTCTTTTTACCCCCTTGCCAACAAACGCTCTTTCTGTTTTTCACGCAGAAAAAAACTGCGCCGGGGAAAGCGCAGCCTTTTCTCCCGTGAAAACAGGGGAGGGTTTTCATCGGGATCATGATTATTAATTTAAGAGAAGAGGGAAAACTATTTTATTTCTATATTTTGAGAAGAGGAAAATATTTTGAATTTTAAGCTGTACTCCTTGGATGCCTCCTTTCCTGATGACTGTATTATAGGAAAAAATTATGGGATAACAATGTTTTTTCTGTGATCGTTCCGTGATGAATCATTACAAATTTTTAACGAATTCCGGTGGAAATACTAAAGATACCGGGGCAGGTGATTTTCTTCCGGTATGGGATGAAAAACAAAAAACGCTCCCCTTTTCAGGAAAGCGTTCTGATGATCGATTGAGAAACCTTACTGCGGCTGTTTGCCGATGTAAGCCAGGATACCGCCGTCAACGTACAGAATGTGACCGTTGACAAAGTCGGAAGCATCGGAAGCCAGGAATACCGCCGGTCCCATCAGATCTTCCGGTTTGCCCCAGCGAGCGGCCGGTGTTTTGGAAATGATGAAGCTGTTGAACGGATGACCTTCAACACGCAGCGGAGCGGTCTGCGGCGTTTCGATATAACCCGGGCCGATACCGTTGCACTGGATATTGTATTCGCCGTATTCAGAAGCGATGTTCTTCGTCAGCATTTTTAAGCCGCCCTTAGCTGCCGCGTAAGCGGAAACTGTTTCGCGTCCCAGTTCGCTCATCATCGAACAGATGTTAATAATCTTGCCATGACCCTTCTTGATCATGCCCGGGATGACAGCCTTGGAAACGATGAACGGACCGTTCAGGTCAATGTCGATGACTTTGCGGAAATCCGCAGCCGCCATTTCCAGCATCGGGATCCGCTTGATGATTCCCGCGTTGTTGACCAGGATATCGATCACGCCGACTTCAGCTTCGATCTTCTTTACCAGTTCGTTGACGGCCGCTTCATCCGTAACGTCGCAGACATATCCGTGCGCCGGAATGCCTTCTTCCTTATAAGCCGCCAGCCCCTTATCGACCAGTTCCTGGTTGATATCGTTGAAGACGATCGTCGCGCCTGCCGCTGCGAAGCCGCGGGCAATATTGAAGCCGATACCGTAAGAAGCACCGGTGATCAGAGCGACTTTGCCCTGCAGAGAGAAGCTGTTCATGAAATTTTCCATTTTTATTTCTCCTTTTTTATTCGTTATCGTATGAGTTGAATGCGTTTAACGCAGTTCTGCCGTCGGGATATTGTCCATATCGTCGAACGCTTTGTTTTCGCCGCCCATCGCCCAGATGAACGTATAGTTGCTTGTGCCGCAGCCGCTGTGAATGCTCCAGGACGGAGAGATCACGGCCTCTTCGTTCTGCATGACGATATGACGGGTTTCTTTGCCTTCGCCCATCATATGGAAGACGACGTTGTCTTCCGGGATGTCAAAGTAGAAATAAACTTCCATGCGGCGCTCGTGCGTATGCGCCGGCATTGTGTTCCAGACGCTGCCTTCTTCCAACCGCGTTAAGCCCATCGACAGCTGGCAGGTTTCCAGCACGTCCGGATGAATGAACTGATTGATCGTTCTTGCGTTGGATGTTTTTAAATCACCCATCGGACGCTTGTTCGCATCCTGAATTGAGATAAAAGTCGTTTTGCACGGCTTATGCGCCGGCGCGCTGACCATATAGAATTTTGCCGGATGTGCGGCATCATCGCTCGCAAAGGTGACTTCTTTTGTCCCCATCGTGATATACAGGCAATCTTCATGCCCCATTTTGTATTCGGCGCCGTCTGCAGTGATCACGCCCGGTTCGCCAATGTTGAAGATCCCGATTTCCCGGCGTTCCAGGAAATAATGCGTGCCGAAATTTTTCCAGCAGTCGATGCCCTTGTCAATTGAAACCATTTCGTTGACCGGCATGCAGCCTAAAGTGACCATGCGGTCGACGTGCGAATAAACCGCGGTAACTTCATCGGCTTTGAACAGATCAGTAATCAGGAATTCATCCCGAATCTCATCTGTGGTGTAACGCTTGAAATCCCGCTGGTTAACAGAATAACGAATATCCATAATCGCGTCCTCCTTTTTCTTTCTGTCCCTATCATACCGCATTCTCCTCAACTTGTATACAAGTTTTAGAAACTTTTTTATTTTTTCTCGTAACGGCTCAGCGCAGCGCTGAAAATTGCCTTCATTTCTTCCCTGACGGAGGCCGGTTCCAGAATTTCCATCCACTTCGCATACTGCATCGCCAGGTAAATCACGCCTTCGCGGCTGCCCTTCACCCGCGTAATAAAATGCTCCGGATCCTGCGTGACAATTTGAATTTCCCTGCCGAAATGATCGACGATGTCATCCAGAATCCGCCGGTGGCATAACAGAATAAAATCAAGCACTTCCCCGCCGTACATGTAAACTTTTGTCTTGGCATATTCGTAAGGATCGCACAGCGGCCCCAGCGGTTCCTTCAGCGCCTCGCGTTTTTGGATATTGCGGATCTTATCCACACGGTAATGACTGAAATCCCGATATTTTTCATGGCGGGCAATCAGATATGTTTTCTCATTCTCATAGACGAGATAAACCGGTTGAACGACGTAGGGAGCGGTGCGGCGGGGAACCAGCTGCAGTTTTTCATTATATTGCACATAATCGAATTCCACTGCGCATTTTTCTTCCACTGCTTCCAACAGGATTTGCAGACTGAAGAAGAAATCCTGATTGTCTTTCTTGCGCAGATTATCAATATAAACCATATTGCGATATTTTTGAGCGGTGTAGCGGCTCTGAGTCGCCAGGAGCTTTTTGATCAGATCGTTGGAATGCTTGCGGGGAATAAAATTTGACGCATGGACGGCATTGCACAGAAGCATGATTTCTGATTCTTCAAAATCCCGGTTATCCAGATAATATCCGTGTCCGTTTTCCTGGTAGGTGCTGATTTCATAACCAAATTCCTTCAACATCTGAATATTGGCGTACAGGGTCCGCCGTTCAATCGGGCATTGATACTGCTGCTCCATTTTCTGTTGAATCTGCGCCGCTGTCAGCGGATGATCGCGGTCGCTTTCCTGCCGCAGAATCTCCAGAACCGCCAGCACGCTCGTTTTCTTTTCCATCGCTTTATCACCTCTGTCTTCATTATAGAGCTGGCAGGTTTTTTGTACAGTTAAAAAGCTATAATGACGCTGTAAATAAAAAAGGAGTGAGATTCATGAATTACATCACGATCGTCGCAACGCACCAATTCTTCGGAACCGACATCTTTAAGGTCGGTCAGATCCTGACCGGCGTCAAAGAACCGGAAAACAGCTATGACAGTGAAGCGATCAAAGTCGTCACAGAAAGCGACGTTCCCTGTGGTTACATTGCCAACAGCGTGCATACGGTCGCAAAAGGCTGCCATTCCGCCGGACGGATTTATGATTCCTTCGAGAACCGGGTCAAAATGAAAGTGCTGTTTATTGTTAAAAACGTCGTCATCGCAGAAATTCTTTAATATGAAAAAGTTTAAGATCATTTTCCAGGCGCTGTTCCGCAGGCTTTTAGCTCACTGGAAAAAACCGTCCGCGCCTGTTGTTTCCCCTTCGGCAGCCCCCTTGCCGTCCCTGCCGGTCTTTCCGTTTCCGGTTCACAGCGGAGATCTGGTTTGGTGCTTAATGCCGCTGCCTCAAAAAGAGCTGGATCAGATTCCGGAAGGTCACCAGATCCGGCCGTATTGGATCGCAGCGGTGAAAACAGATCATGTGACAGGGTTTTACTGTTCATCCAAGCCGATTAAAAAGTGTCCCGCCGCTTCCCAGTTCGTTATTTCCAATGCCGTGACGCAAATCCGCGATACCCATGTCGATCTGCGGCGGATCTTCCGCATTCCGGTTGCGAATCTGATCGAGCCGATCTGTTCAGTTCCCGCCGTCGTTCAAAATCAGGCGAATAAACGGTTGATTCTGCAGCATCGTCAAAATCAAAACCGGCCGGCTTTCCGGTTTCCTGTTCCGCTCATTCCAGCGCCTGGGGATCTTCTGCATTCGCGTGGATTGATCCTGGACTGCAGCGAACAGAGCTGCACGATTGTTCCCCGCTGCAACCCCAACGCAGAGAGCGCTGTCGGCGGCAGGATTAACAACAGAGTCTTCTATTTCAATGCCCGCCAGACGCAGACGCTCCCGTTATTTAAGCTCACTGCGAACGATATCGCCGGACTGGCGGATTGGGAGCTTCTTTCCCGAATCCGTTTAGAAAACAGAAAAGCACGGTCGCGGACTTCACCGCCCAAACACAAACAGAACGCCTATGTCCGCAAACCAGCGCCGTTTGCCTGCGGTCAGATTTTAGAGGAATGGGGCGGCCAGCAATATGTGTTCCTCTGCGCGACCCGCACCCATCGGTATGGGTATGTTTATGACGATTTTATGCCCGACAAGCTTGTGTGTCTGAAATCTGATCTGATCGTCACCCCTGAACGGCTTCCAGAGGATCAGCTGAACGACGATCTTGAAGCCTTGATCGAAGTCCAGGAGAATCCGCAGATGATCCAACTCCTTCGGCAGGTTCAGAAACAGAAAGATCTGCCTTTCCCTTTCCTTCGCAGCACTCCGCCTAGATACAGAATTTCCGCGGTCTGAAATCGCCGGAAAAACAGCCGGGTTATCGTAATTGGAATTCCCGATGATTGAATTCCAGTTTTAACCTGAAAAAACGGAATCCGTGCGGACTCCGTTTTTTATTCTCGTTATTCTTCTTCCTTCAGCGTTTCAATGATATTTTCTTTTCTTACTTTCCGCGTCGCATAGCTCATCATCGTCATGACCATCAGCATCAGCACGGCGACCCCGCCGAGCATCATCGGCCATGGCATTGTGAATGAAAACCAGAAACTTCCCTGCATCAAGTTGTAGTGAAGCAAAGTGATCAGATACAGACTGACAGGAATGCCGATGGCTGCCGCGCCCAGTCCGTAAAACAGACTTTCAAGCCGGATCATACGATTGAATTTCTTTTCATCCATGCCCACTGACCGCAGCATCGCAAACTCCTTGCGCCGCAGCCCGATGTTGGTCGAGATCGTATTGATAACGTTGACCAGGCAGATCATGCAGATCAAGGTGATAAATCCGTAGATAAAGATGGAAACAATCGTCAGCAGCGTTTTATCTTCCCGCTGATTCTGAACCGGACTGTACCAGCTGAAGCTGTGCGTAAGATTCTGCTTGCCAATTTCATCGATCTGCTGGATCATCGTTTCCTGCTGTCCCGGAACTGCCCGCAGGTACAGCTTATCGCTGTAAGACCGTGAACCTTTCGCTTCTGTCAGAAGCGTATTCAGATTTGAAACCGGAATCAGCACCGCAAGGTTGCCGCCGTATACGATTTCGCTGGAATACAGATCCATGTCCGCGGCGAGCGCCATCGGTTTTATCGTCAGCGTTTCTCCCGCGTCGCCGATCGAGATCTTCAAGGTTTCCGGCATGCTTTGCAAGAACGGAACGTCCGCATACCGTTTTTTCCCGTTCTCCGTGATCTGCGCTCGATAACGGTTAAAGAGGATTCCCGGGATCACGTCGTCGGCAGGATCTGCCATCATCGCTTCTGAAATTTGATTTTCAGCCAGAATTTGTGCGTATGATTCATCATCCACCGCAAACAACAGCGCCGGATATTCTTCCCCAATCCCTGACCAGTAGTCGTCGAAGTCAAGATTCTGCGTATGCACGGCGGCATACACCTGGGTAATCCGCTGGGTGCCGGCAACTGAAGTCAGCTGGCGAAGCTGGGTGAAGCTGGGCTTTTCTTCGAGAAAGGAATGCGAAGAATAATCCGTGACCCAGGCGTCAGCGAGTTCATCCTGACTGGTCATGCCCACGGCCTGAATCATCATTGTCATAATCGAGGTCACCGTCGTAAACAGAATCAAGCTGACCGCCAGCGATAAAATGGTCAGTCCGGCTTTGCGGCCGCTGCGCTGGATATTTTTGACAGCCAATTCGCCCTCGACACCCCACAATTTTCCCGCGACGAAGGAGAAGAAGCGATGGCGGCGTTTCAGCTTCACTTTCTGCGGCTGACGAATCGCCTGGATCGGCGTCATCCGCGCGGCTTTTAAGGCCGGCAGCCAACAGGCAAGGACGATCATCACTACGGAACAAATTACCGTCAAGGCAACCGCGGGAAAGGAAACCACCGTATGAAACGGAACATCGGCGGAAAGGAATTCCAACGATTGAAGCATTGGATTAATCACGCGCAGCGTTACCGCCATTCCGCAGATCCCCGCCAGCACGCCTAACGGTATGGCCGCCAGCGCGATCATCAGCCCTTCCTGAACCACACACCAGAATTTCTGACGAGAAGTCGCGCCGACACTGGCCAGAATCCCGAACTGCCGGCTGCGTTCAGTCAGTGAAATCGCGAATGCGTTATAAATCAGAAATACCGATCCAGTGATGATAATGAACAATGTCAGCGTCGCCGCTGAGGCGACCATGGCGAAATAACTGTTTTCCCAGAATGGACCGCGAAACCGCAGGACGTTGTTATTCACCCCTGCAGCCGGATACAGCTTGATCTGAAGCTGCGGAAAATCTTCCTGCGGCCGCTGACCGGAATATTTTAATTTAACATATACAACCGGATCCACACCGGGATTCGTTTCGGAACGGGACGTGATCGCGGTATAACCCGGCGACCAGCGCGGTTCCAGATCCGAACGTTCCATGATTCCAACCACAGTGTAATTTCGCGGCTGCGGATCAGCGATCGTTTCCGGCTGTTCCGGATCGTAAGGATTGTTTTGATTTAACGGCTGATCCGGACTTTCCTGCAGCACCCGCTGGCCTGTCTGCAGCGTAATCGTCTGACCCAGTTCAATTTCAACGCCGCCATTGTAGGCAACATGCTCGGAAACCAACAGCTCGTTTTCATTTTCCGGCAGCCGTCCGGAGACTAAATGCAGGCCAAGCCGCTGGAAACCTTCCTCGTCGCAGGCCCGGATAAACCAATACGGCTTGTATTCGTTCTGACTTTCCGGTAAGACGGCATAGCCCAGATCATCAACCGTAAAGGTGTGATCCACCTGTTTATCCGTATTTAAATACTGAATTTCAGTTTCATTCAGATCGCTGTAAGCCAGCTCCCAGTCGCCCGTTTCATAGATTGCCTTGCGTTCCATATAATCAAGAAACGAGGAAGCGAACACGCTGACAGCCGTGATCATCGCGACAGAAATGACGATCCCCATCCCCGTAAACAATGTGCGCCGGCGGTTAACCTTCAGCGATTGAAAGGTATATTGATGCAGGATATTCATTGCCGGATCACCTGATCGGAACTGATCCGTCCGTCTTCAATCGCGATGATGCGGTCGGCCTGCAGCGCGATATTTTCATCATGGGTGATGACGATGCAGGTCTGATTGCGCTGCTTGTTCGATATTCTCAGCAGCGTCATGATCTCCTGAGTGTTGCGGCTGTCCAGATTGCCGGTCGGCTCATCCGCAAGCAGGATCGCCGGATGATGAATCAGCGCTCTTCCGATCGACACCCGCTGCTGCTGCCCGCCGGAAAGCTGGCTGGGCAGAAAATTCCGCTGTTTGGTTAATCCCAGCTGCTCTAACAGCTGATCGACCGTGTCCCGGTCGACTTTACGCCCGTCCAGACGCAGCGGCAGCGTAATATTCTCCTCGACCGTCAGCACCGGAATCAAATTGTAAAACTGATAGATCAGACCGACTTGACGGCGGCGGAACACCGCCAGCTTATCTTCCTTTAAGTCCGTGATCACCGTTCCGTCGACGACGACCTGACCTTCGCTGGGCTGATCGACGCCGCCCAGAATATGCATCAGCGTTGATTTTCCTGATCCGGAAGGTCCAACAATCGCAACGAATTCGCCTTTATTCACCGTAAAACTGACATGATCCAGCGCCGCGATCTGCAGCGCTCCGCGGCCGTAAAACCGGCTGCAGTTTTGCACGCTTAATATTTCCATGAGTATTCCTCCTGACACAATCAATATAAACGAAACGGATGACACGCCGATGAAACCGCGGATGACAAATTCGTCATGTTAAATCACCTGGCGGACAAACCGGATTAAAAACCGCGATCCCCGGCCCGGCGTACTTTCCACGCTGAGCGTCCCGGCCTGTGCGGCTAAAATCTGCTGGGACATCGCCAAGCCGATACCGACGCTGTCCGGCTTCGCATTTTTACCACGGTAAAACCGTTCAAATAAGTGCGGCAGATCCTGCGGATCGATCCCCTCCCCGTTGTCCTCGATCACAATCTGATCGACCAGAGCTGTGCGCGTACAGAGAATCCGGATCTGTCCGTTGGGCGCATGTTCGGCGCAGTTGCGCAGAATATTCCCCAGCGCTTCCGCCGTCCAGTTTTCATCGACCGTCAAAACAAACGATTCCGGACATTCCAGCACCCATTCCACATTATTCCGCAGCATCTCCGCTTCCGCTTGGGACAGCGCCTTGTTAATCAGGGCGCGGATCGTTATGGAATTGGGCAAAAACTGCACCGCTCCCGCCTGCAGCTTCGCCATTTTGAGCAGTGACTGAATCAGCCAGCGCATCCGCGTCAGCTGAGCGGCGATCAAGCGCAGAAATTCCTGCTGCCGAACCGTATCCATGTCCGGCTGCTGCATCAGATCGACCATCATCATCATTGAGGTCAGCGGTGTTTTCAGCTGATGAGAAATATCGCTGAGCGAATCGGAAAGAAACTGCTGCTGCGCCTGCAGCTGTTCCGCACTTTCCCGCAGCTGAACCGTCACCTTATAGATCTCGCTGTGCAGAATACTCAGTTCCCCTTCCTCATAATCCTGCGGATTCATTTGATAAAGGCCTTCCCGGACCCTGCGCATCTGATCGTTCAGCTGCCGTAGCCGGCGGTAGCGCCACGCCGTAAACAGACAGAACGCACTGATCAAAACAGCGGCCAGGCTGACACAGACAATCAGCATCTCCCGGGACGCCGCTGCGGCGATCAGAAAAAAGGGCAGGCATAATCCGATGCAGCCCAGGATAAAAATTTTGATTTCACGATTTCGCATCTGTCATTCCCCCAGTTTGTAGCCTAACCCCCGGATCGTCCGGATCAGCTGCGGATGCGCCGGATCATCCTCCAGCTTTTCCCGCAGCCGTTTAATATAAACCGTCAGCGTATTGTCATTGACGTATTCCCCGCCCAGATCCCAGATCGCTTCAAACAACTGGTCGCGCGTCATGACCTGATTGCGGTGCGTCGCCAAAATTAATAAAAGCCGGTATTCCATGCCTGTCAGAAAGACTTCCTGATTATTCTTAAACACCCGCGCAGCGATCGTATTGATGCTTAAATCCTGATAGTTGATCGTCGTTTCGGCCTGTTTTTTTCCGGCCCTGCGCAATACGGAATTCATCCGGGAAATCAGCTCACGCACGCGAAATGGCTTCGTGATGTAATCGTCCGCCCCCAGATCCAGCCCCATGACAATATTGACCTCATCGTCGCAGGCCGTCAGAAAAATCACTGGAATTTCTTTCAGCCGGGAGTCCTCGCGCATCCGCTTGCAGATCTCATAGCCGCTGCCATCCGGCAGCGTCACGTCCAGCAGCACCAGATCAAAGCTCTCCTGTTGGATCAACTCCAGCCCCTGCGTCTTGGTCATCGCGGTCATGACCTCGTAGCCTTCCTGACTCAGCGTATATTGCAGCGCCGTTAAGATCGCGCTGTCATCCTCTACGCAGCAAATTTTATTCATGTTTATCACCTGGTTTTATTATAACCGATCTAACCGCCTGACACATGACGAGTTCGTCACTTTGAAACTGACAATTTCATGACGATTGTCCCGGGCCGATTGTTGTCGGCTTGGATTTCCTTTATAATAGCCTTAAGTTAAGGGGCCATCAATAGACTTAGAAAAAGAAAGAAGGCGTCATCATGACAAAGTGGAAATGTTTTGCGGACAGCTGGAAATGTTCGGTAATTCTGATCGCAGCGATTTTAGGCTGCTTATTTTTTCTGCCGGAGATGCGCAGCATCCGCCAGCTGATGTTTGCCCCTGCCGCCATCAAGCCGCAGGATTTCTGGGATATTCAAATTCAAAACTCTGACAACGAACAAACTGAGATCATCTTTCAGCCGTATTCCTATGAGGAACAAACGTTTTTCCAGGCGTTAAGCGAACGGAGCTGTCTGCTTGCGGAAATCAATGATCATCCGCTTCAGGTGATATTTCCCGGGCAATCCATAAAACTCCATGAAAATGATCAAATCCGCCTTCTCTGGCTGGTCGATCCTCAATTAGAATCTCAGCTTAAATCGCGTGTGATTCCAGATCAAGCCCTGGTTTTCACTCACGGCCAGCTGCAGGAGGACGTTGATCATGAATAAGAAAATACGGATTCTGAATATTTTTTTAAGCTTGATCTTAATTGGAATTGTCGTTGTTCACTTTCAATTTGAAGTTCCCGCACTCCACTTCAACCAGCCGATTATCGAGGAATGGGAGGATGACTTCGCCAGCGGCGGCGGCTTCGGCGACGCGCTTACCGACGCGATCGAAACCGCGGCCAGTAATCAGGATTGGCAGCGGGCCTGGCAACTGAGCCAGCTGTACGCTTTCGTTTATGCCAGACCGGACATTCAAAACGGAAAACTGTGTTGGATTGACACCGCGGGCGGACAAAGAAAAACGGTCTGCGGAGTTTTAGAACCGTAGCGATTCAGGTACCCGATTCTCTTCATTGGCTATTCACTTCCTATTCAGCAGTTGATAAACAAGACACATTGTAAGAACCCCCTATTTTGTAAAAAAACATTCCATTCATTATTGAAAGAAGGACAACGCATGATGCTTACTTTTCAAGCCGCTTTCGAAGAAGAAATCGATCTTATTTACCAGCTGTATCGACGTTGTGTTCTAACAAGCCGCGGCAGTTGGGATGACGAATACCCGACCCGAGATTTTGTGGAACAGGATTATCTTCGCCAGGGATTAATGACTTTGAAAAACGAACAGGGCGAGATCGTCGCGGCGGGTGCGATCACACCGGCGGATGAACTGGAAGATTTAGAATACCGCACGGCTTTGCTTCATCCTCTGGAATTAAGCCGTTTAGCAACAGATCCGCAGTTTCAGGGGCGGGGATATGGTAAGCTCCTGCTGCAAGGTTTAATGGAAGAAGTACGCAAACGGGGGCTGATGGAATTCAGTTGTTAGCGGCCAAAGAAAACGCACCGGCCCTGGCCTTGTATCGCGGCGCTGATTTTCAAGAGAAAGGCAGCTGCCGGATGTACGATACTGACTTCATCCTGTTTGAAAAGAAATTGTAAAAGAAGATAAAGCTCAAAAAAACAGGAAGTCCACGTCTGCCTCAGCGGTCAGATTGACTTCCTGTTTTATTTTTATCGTTGTCAGAACAGGCAGACCTAAAATCCAACTTCCCGTCAACCAGATGATAGGTCTGCCGATGGCGAATCAGACAGGGAAGAGAAAACGAACTCACGGCTTGAAAATCGTGTTTAATTCATTGATGAAATCCAGATACTTTGTGATCAGAGCATCCCAGCTTTCCGGAGTTTGAAAGCTGATGACGGCTAACACACCCCGTAGTAACCAGAAACGGATCGCGGCCCATAGTTTGGATTGATCAATCGCTTGATATGTGTCGCCATAACTGTTCAAAAAGGCTTCGATCATTAAAGGATACAGCGCGTGGTCGGGTTCGCTTTGAATACAAGAGGAAAGACTGGCGGCTAAATCAAAATAACCATCGCCCAGCCGGGCTTCGCCAAAATCAATAATTCGCAGACCCGAGGTTGTCCAAAGCATATTCCACAATCCCAAATCTCCGTGTATCGGCTGATCTTCACGCAGATTGATTATCAAGCTGTCCTGAAGCAAACTATGAATTGCAGCCTGATGCTCAGCTGTGACCGCCGTCGGAAATCCTGCGATCCGGCTTTGGGCTTTTTGCTTCAGCTGTCTTAAAGCAAACCGGTCAGGAACAACTGGCAGAGTCATCCGCTTGTGGAACAAAACTTTCTGCATCCGTGCCACGGTCTTTCCTACATGCGCGGCCAGTTCCACGCCCCGTGGTTTATCTGGCGAAGGCTGCATATATTCCTGAAAGTTAAAGAATTTCCCTTGGTCCTGAACATAAGCAGCTTTTGTTATTGTGAGCTTAAGACCAGGTGCAATTCCCTGCGGCGCCAAAACAGCGGTGAATTCCGCTTCCGTCTTGGCTTGAGCTTCCGACGCGATTTCCCTGAAAATTCCCTGAGTTTCACCGCACATGATCTTGCGGGCATGACTGGAAATACCACTATGAATTTCTTCTATTATTATTGGTTCTTCTCCCGGCAGCCACTGCCGAAGAATTCTTTCTAATCGTTCTGTTTCCATCGATGTTCCCTCATCTTTAGTTGATCGTGTAAAAAGCTGAACCCTTACGATTCAGCCTTTTCATTTTCTATTTCTTTAAATTCGTCGTCGCTTTTACGATGTTCAGCAGAATCTCTACCACCTTGTGCATCTCCTGCACGCTGCATACTTCGTAACGGCCATGGCAGTTCGCCCCGCCGGTCCCCAAGTTCGGACATGGCAGACCCATGAACGTCAGCCGCGCTCCATCGGTGCCGCCGCGAACTTTTTCCACCCATGGCTGCAAACCCGCTTCTGTGATCGCCTGTTTCGCCAGATCTACAATCCATTCCTGATCCTTCAGGATTTCCTTCATATTTCGATACGATTCCTTAATCTCCACCTGCACCAGCGGCTGTCCGTATTTCTGATTCATATACGTCTCCGCCGCCTTCATCGTGGCCATCTGCGCCTGGAACTGCTCGCTGTCATGATTGCGGATGATATATTCCATCACCGTCTGTTCAACATTGCCCTCCATATTGTTCAGATGATTAAAACCTTCGGTCCCCTCGGTATATTCCGGACGGTTGAACACCGGCAGCATCGCGTGGAATTCCATCGCGACGTTCAGGGAATTGATCATCTTGTGCTTCGCGCTGCCCGGATGGATCGAGAAGCCTTGAACCGTGACCTTCGCGCTGGCTGCGTTGAACGTTTCATCACTGATCGCTTCCATCTCGCCGCCGTCAACCGTATACGCGAAATCCGCGTGGAAATTCGCAACGTCGAACAAATCCGCACCGCGGCCGATTTCCTCATCCGGCGTAAAGCCGATCCGGATCTCGCCATGCTTGATTTCCGGATGCGTCAGCAGCGTTTCCGCCATCGTCAGAATATCTGCGATGCCCGCTTTATCATCTGCCCCCAGCAGCGTATTGCCGTCGGTAACGATCAGATCCTGACCCGTATATCGCGCCATATTCGGGAAATCGCTGACCTTCAGCGTAATCTTGTCGTTCAGTGCGATATCCTTGCCGTCGTAATGAGCAATCATCCGCGGATTGACGCCTTCGCCGCAGAAATCCGGCGCGGTATCCATGTGCGCGATAAAGCCGACGGTCGGCACCTCATAGTCCAGATTCGACGGGATTCTGCCGTACAAATAGCCCTGATCCTCCCGAACCTCCTGGATGCCCAGCTGTTCCATTTCTTCTTTCAATACCTTTAACAGATCCAGCTGACAGGCCGAGCTGGGGACGGTCGGACTTTCCGGATCCGAAACCGTGTTGATTTTCGCATAGCGAATTAAACGCTCTTCTGGGGTCATAATTTATTCCTCTTTTCTTCCCATTGCAGGCTTTCAATCATCATATCAAAAAACTCAGCGTCAAACGTCGAATCCTTGGGACTGCAGGCATAAAACCCAACCTGTGCGACACCCTCGGTGAACGGCAGCGCAAACTCCCGCAGCCATTTGAATTTCTGACCGTTAAACGAAAATTCGACGCGGAATTCATTCTGCCACCGATGCAGCCGCAGCGTCAGCGTATGAATGCCGCTGGAGATCGGCATGCCGGCCCAGTCAGAGAAACCGCCGTACGTCACCGTTGAACAGACCGACGACGCTTGTTCGTCGCGATATTCAATTCCCGCCTTGCACCAGCAGGAAGGATCGCTCATGACAAAAATCCCCAGCTGATCATAAACTTCATGCAGCTGCGCACGAATCGTTACCGTCAATGTGAAATCCTGACGGATCGGAAGCAAGAGCGCATGCCCGTTGAATTTATTCAGCTGACGGGCCTGGTTGATCCAGAAATCCGTCGCCGGTTCTGTACTGAAAATGATCCGGCTGCGTCCGATCGTCCATAAGGACGGACGGTTCATCCAGACCAGCAGCGAAGTATCCAGCCGTTTTTTCATACTTATCCTTCCTAACTATTTTTATTATATCAAATTCCCCGGCAAATAGGTTTTTGAAAGTGAAAAGAAGATGAAAAGAAGACGAATTTCAGGCAATCGAATTGACTTTTTTATTTAAATGGTTAATATTTAATGCATTAATTATTTAAAATCAAGGATTGGGGATGACTGTATGCACTATGAAGCCGATGAAAATGAGCTTATGAATCTTGTACGGAGTGTGAACAATCACATGAATCACGTATTAAATCAGTTCTATTCACCCTACGGTTTAACACGTCCGCAGGCGATAGTTCTTTCGGAAATTGAACGAAATGGCCCGGTTACCGTCAGTCTTCTGGCGCATCGTCTGGGCATGACCACCAGCAATCTCTGCCTGATTGCGCAGCGGCTGGAGAAAAGCGGCTTCTTAAAGCGAAAACGGGATCCGCAGGATCAGCGCAGCGTGATTTTGATCAACACCGCCAAAAGCCACGACCTGATCCATCAGGTACAGGAAAACGTCAATGAAATGATCCGGCAGCGGCTGAAATACACCGATCCCGAAAATATGGATAAGATAATGGAGGGACTGCGGTTGTTAAACGCCGTCATGATAAAACAGAATCAGGGGGACAAAGCATGCGATTAGGAATAGATATTGGTTCGACGACGATCAAATATGTCGTCCTGGATGACGCGGGACGATGCATTGATCAGGATTATCAGCGGCACAGCTGCCAGATCACGGAAAAGCTGATCGAGGTGCTGCAGCGTGTATCTGCCAAATACAATCAGACGGCCATGGCGTTAGCCGTGTCCGGCTCCGCCGCGATGGGCCTGCAGGAAAAATGCAGCCTGCCGTTTGTGCAGGAAGTGTACGCGACCCGGATTGCCGCGACGAAAAGACTCGAGGAAGTCGACTGCATCATCGAGCTGGGCGGCGAAGACGCGAAGATTCTGTTTCTCAGCGGCGGTCTGGAAGTCCGGATGAACGGCACCTGCGCCGGCGGTACAGGCGCGTTTATCGATCAGATGGCCACGCTTTTAAACTTAAGCGCGGAAGAAATGAACGAAGCCGCTAAACAGGCGGAGAAGATCTACACGATCGCCTCCCGCTGCGGCGTGTTCGCCAAGTCGGATATCCAGCCGCTGATCAACCAGGGCGCGGATAAAGAGGACCTGGCCGCCAGTATTTATCAGGCGGTCGTCAATCAGACGATCCAGGGACTGGCGCAGGGGCGTAAAATCGAAGGTCATGTCGTCTATTTGGGCGGACCGCTGACCTTCAACAGCGAGCTGCGCGCGGCGTTTGATAAAACATTGAAGCTCACCGGCGTCTGTCCGGAAAACAGTCTGTATTACGTCGCGATCGGCACCGCGTTATTAGCGGAAGAACCGGTGAATTTCGCCGACGCCATCGAACAGCTGCAGACAATGGACGCATCCAGCTTTGTCCGTTCCCTGCCGCCGTTGTTTGCGGACGAGGACGAATACCGCCGGTTCAGCGAGCGGCATCAGCGCAATCAGGTCCGGGTTCATGAACCGAAAGAAATTACCGGCCGCTGCGCTTTGGGCATCGACGCCGGCAGCACGACGGTCAAAATGGTGCTGATCAACGAACAGGAAGAAATCCTGTATTCGATGTATCAGCCCAACCAGGGCAACGCGCTGCAGTTGGTCCGGGAAGCGCTGATCGAATTGATGCGCGCCAACCCGCGGATGGAAATCGTGTCCAGCTGCGTCACCGGCTATGGCGAAGATCTGATCCGCAGCGCCTTCGGCGTCGACGCCGGCATCGTGGAAACAATGGCGCATTTCACCGCCAGCCGCAAATATATGCCGGACGTCGACTTCATCATCGACATCGGCGGTCAGGATATCAAATGCTTTAAAATTCATAACGGCACGATCGACAACATCTTCCTGAACGAAGCCTGTTCCAGCGGCTGCGGCAGCTTCCTGCAGACGTTCGCCAATGCGCTGGGCTATGAAATCGAGGATTTCTCGCGGCTCGGCCTGTTCGCCAAACATCCTGTCGATCTGGGCAGCCGCTGCACGGTCTTCATGAATTCCTCAGTCAAGCAGGCGCAGAAGGACGGGGCGACGATCGACGAAATCTCCGCGGGTCTGTCGATCAGCGTTGTTAAAAACGCCTTGTATAAAGTCATCCGGACCGCCGACGCGCGGTCTCTGGGCAAACATATCATCACCCAGGGCGGCACCTTCTACAACGACGCGGTGCTGCGGGCCTTCGAGCAGGAACTCGACACCGAAGTTATCCGGCCGAACATCGCCGGTCTGATGGGCGCTTACGGCTGCGCGCTGCATGCCCTGCGCCATTGCCCGGATGCATCGTCGCTGCTGAATCTTGATCAGCTGGAACACTTCCACAACGAAATCCGCTATGTCCAGTGCGGTTTGTGCAACAACCATTGCCGGCTGACCGTCAACCAGTTTTCCGACGGCCGCAAATATATCGGCGGCAACCGCTGCGAACGCCCGGTTACGAAAAAAAGCACGGCTCAGGACTTAAACATCTACGCCGTCAAGCGCGAGTTGTTAAGCCAGTACAAGCCGGTTCCCGGGCCGCGGGGGAAAATCGGCCTGCCGTTAGCCTTAAATATGATGGAGCTGCTTCCATTCTGGCACACCTTCTTCACAGAGCTGGGCTTCGAGGTCGTCACCTCCGGCTTCGCTTCGCTGGAAAAATACCAGAAAGCGCAGAACTCAATTCCTTCCGACACGATCTGCTTCCCGGCCAAACTGGTTCACGCCGCGATCCAATCGCTGCTCGACCAACAGATCCCGGCGATTTTCTATCCGTGCATGACCTACAACATGCGTGAAAAAAATGCCGACAACAATTATAACTGTCCGGTCGTCGCTTACTATCCGGAAGTCATCGCCGCCAATATGCAGCAGGTGACGCAATGTGATTTCATCTACGATTATGTCGGCATTCACCGTCAGAAGAATTTCCCGGTCAAGGTTCATAAAATCCTGAACCAGCACTTCCGCGTCGGTCTGCGCGAGGTGATCAAGGCCAGCAAGAAGGCGTATGAGGCTTATGATCAGCATCTGGAAACAATCCGGCAAAAAGGGCAGGAAATCATCACGCAGGCGCAGCTGGATGATCGTGAAATCATCGTGCTGGCAGGCCGGCCGTATCATGCCGATCCTCTGGTTTCCCATGATATCGACAAACTGATCACCAGCTACGGCGCAGCGGTCATCAGCGAGGATGTCATCAACGAGGAAGTCGGCAAGAAGGAGCTGGGCGTCTGGAACCAATGGACATATCACTCCCGGCTGTACGCCGCGGCCCGCTATGTCGCGACGCAGGAAAAGATGAATCTGGTGCAGCTGGTTTCCTTCGGCTGCGGCGTCGACGCGATCACAACTGACGAAGTGCGGGAGATTCTTGAGGAACACGGCAAGATTTACACGCAGATCAAAATTGACGAAATCACCAACCTGGGCGCGGTCAAAATCCGTCTGCGGTCCCTGTTCGCCGCGCTGAAGCAGGAGGAAGAACATCATGACTGACAATAAAGTTTTATTCACGAAAGAAATGCAGAAGGACTATACGATCCTGATTCCGATGATGGCGCCGATCCACTTCCAGCTGCTGCGCAACGTGCTGGTCCACAGCCGGTACAACGTCGAGCTGTTGGAAAACACCGGTCCTTCAGTCGTCGAGCAGGGTCTGAAATATGTCCATAACGATACGTGTTATCCGGCGCTGCTGGTCATCGGTCAGATGATCGACGCACTGAAAAGCGGAAAATACGACGTTCACAAGACGGCGCTGATCATCACCCAGACCGGCGGCGGCTGCCGCGCGAGCAATTATATTTATCTGCTACGCAAAGCCTTGAAAAAAGCAGATCTCGGCTTTGTCCCGGTTATTTCCCTGAATTTATCGGGATTAGATTCCCAACCGGGTTTTAAATTAAGCCTGTCGATGCTGCAGAAGATGTTGTGCGCGCTGGTCTATGGCGATCTGTTGATGGATCTGACCAATCAGGTACGGCCGTATGAAGTGACTTCCGGCACTGCCGATCAGCTTTGCCAGCACTGGATTGACGACCTCAGCCGCCAGTTTAACCGCCGTCAGGGCTTATCCATTGGGGATATGAAACGCAATATGCGCGATATCGTCATGTCTTACGCCGCGATTGAGCGGGAAAAACGGGACTTAGTCAAGGTCGGCATCGTTGGTGAAATCTATATTAAATATTCGCCGCTGGGCAACAACAGCCTGGAGAAGTTCCTGGCAGAGCAGCAATGTGAGGTAAAGCTGCCGGGGATGATGGGCTTCATGTTGTACTGCGTCTACAACGGCGTCGAAGACGTCAAGCTGTACGGCGGTGGTTTCGTCAAAAAACAGCTGATGAGTTTCGTCTATTCGCTGGTGCTGAAACTGGAGAAAATGACGATCGACGCGATCCGCACTTATTCCGATTTTGAAGTGCCAGGCTCATTTCCGGAAATGAAAGCGGGCGCTGAGCAGATTATCGGTCTGGGGGCGAAGATGGGCGAGGGCTGGTTATTGACCGGCGAGATGGTTGAATTGAATAAAGCAGGGTTTAAAAATATTATCTGTACCCAGCCGTTTGGCTGTCTGCCGAATCATATCGTCGGCAAAGGCATGATCCGCAAAATCCGCGAACAGGATCCGGACTGCAACATCGTCGCGATCGATTATGACCCAAGCGCAACACAGGTCAATCAGGAAAACCGGATTAAACTGATGTTGTCCATCGCGCGGGAAAATATGAAAAAAGCAGAAACTGACACGGTATCCATACCTGTACCCGAGGCTGAGTAGCTCAAATTTCAATATAACGCAAGAAGGCTGAATCCGCCTTCTTTTTTTATCTTTAGCTTCCTTATCTTAGCGTTGTTTTGTTTTGATTTCTATTTGGGATCCGCGACCTTTACAGCTTGTGAAAAAGAACCTTCATTCTGTGAAAAAATGATGAAAAATGAAGAAATAACGGGGCTTTTCGCAAAAAAGCGCAATAGGTATAAGGGAGGGATAAAACCTATGACTTTAATAAAAGCGAAAAAGCAACGTTCCAAACCTCAGGCTCCATCCAACTACAAGCTGCGCTGTACGAATGACTTTGTGTTCAAATCCCTGATGACTTATGATCCGGAGATTGGAAAACGGCTGGTAAAAGATCTGACCGAAAGTATCCGGGATTATGTCGTAGACAAGGTCGATCTGACTTCTACGGAGCTGTTGACCGAAGGCTTCCAGGCCAA
>NZ_QRUP01000007.1:0-160537 GCF_003459085.1 Holdemania filiformis
CTCGAAGTTACGCATTTTTTTATTTTTTCCTATCCCTTATCTGTCACAGCCTCCTTAGAAAACAGTGTGCAAAAGTCCAGGAAGATTGTTTCTTACGTCCCAGGTTGTTTCAGCATTATAGTAAAGAAAAGCAGGGACAGCGCAGGACCAAACTAGTGTGTATAAGAAAGAAGGATTACTGACGGAAATCCACGGCCGGTTAAAAACACAGCTGATTCAGATAGAAAACGGTCTGAAAAAAGTGGATGAACCAGATTCAGGGACGGCTCGGCTGGCAGTGGATGCCAAGGAATTCAAGCTGAGCGGACCGTTAGAAACCTTGACACTCAGCCGGCGGTATCTAGGCGATTTCCGAATTTTCCAGGCAATTCCTGAGACGTCTCCTGGTATTCCAGGGCTTTATCTATTATCGAGGGGAACCAAAAAAGGCAATTAACCGTTATATTTATAATCCAATAGTTTCTCAGACTCAGCGATGATCTTTTCGTAATGCTCGAAATCCGTCTTATATAAATTTAAGTAAATCATATCTAAAAGACAAAGCTGGGAGCATCGCAGCGTCATTGCGTTGAGGCGGGTATTCGTTTCATAATTGACGGTTTTTAATACGATATCCGAGTAACCATGCAGCCGGTTTTTTTGAATTCGCGTCATCGCGATGACCGTCACATTCTGATGGCCGGCAATCCGCGCGGCTTTTAGAATCTCCGGCGTTTCTCCCGATTCGGAGATTAAAAACAAAACGTCCTGCGGGCCGAACTGACTCAGCATCGAAAAAATGATATGTGAATTCGCGCTGCAAAATGAATCCAGGCCCATCTTCAGCCACTGATTGGAAATGTATTCAGCGAATAAATTCGAGTTGCCAAATCCAAAGACGATGATTTTCCGTGCTTTTTTGAGGGCGGAAACGGTCTGATCTATGACTTGAGGCGGGTTGAATTCAAGAGTCAGCTGCGCCATTTTCTGATACTGCTGGATGATCTTCTGATTAGTTGACGAGGTACCCTCGTTGAGAACAATCTCCTCTTTGACTTTTTCTTCAGTCAGCGAGGTAGACAAATCTTCCAACAATTCCCGAAAACTGCGGTATCCTAATTTTTTAGAAAACCGGATGATTGTGGATTGCCCGATATTCAGCCTGTCCGCAAGCTGATAGGATGTAAAACTGCGGGCTTCGAGCGAATGATTCTGGAAAAAATCCGCAATGATTTTCTCTGTCTGGGTTAATTCATTTTGAACTTGTTTCAATTTTTCCTGGTACATGAAATCACCTCGGTTGTATAAAACTATTATACATAACCTGGAAAGAAATAACAATTTCAAAATTCACAAATGACTCGGAAAGTCATCACAAAATAATTTATTTTTAAATTAATGACTTAATTTTGTTGACAATAAACAACGTTTTCTTCTATGATCTGGATAGATTAATTCATATTTCTTGCGCAAGGTGATGAATTAAGAAGTGTTGCGAAAGATCGCAAGGAGGAGCGTTTTATGACATTGTTGCAAGCTCTGCTGATCGCCTTATTCGGCTATCTTTCTTCCAATTATTCACCGTGGTGTTTCGGCCAGCTGGGCGGTTGGTATACAATGGGGCGTCCGCTGGTTTCCGGTTTGATCATCGGTGTTATTCTAGGGGACGTGCGGACTGGAATCCTGATGGGCGCTGCCGTCCAGACTTTGTATATCGGCCTGGTTACACCGGGACTGTCGATGCCGGCGGATTTGAATTTCGCGGCTTATATGGGAATTCCATTAGCCATGGTGGCCGGTGCATCGACGGAATATGCGTTGAGCCTGTCGGTTCCGCTAAGCTTTCTGGGCGTTTCGTTAGTCTATGTCGTGGCTTCAGTCAACGTCTACTGGGTGCGCAAACAGGAACAATGGATTGAACAGGGGAAGATAAAAAAAGCGGCCAATGCCCCGGTATATGCCTCGATATCCCAGTTTGTGGCTCGTTTTGTACCGATTTTTCTGGCTTGTTATTTCGGTCAGGACTTCATTATCTCCGTGGTTCAGGCGATCCCGGCCTGGCTGGGTGATACGTTTGTGATTTTCGGCAAGATGCTGCCGGCGGTTGGTTTTGCGATGCTGCTGCGGTTTGTGCTGGATAAAAATGCGGAGCTGGTGTACTTCTTCGTCGGGTTTATCATGATCGCTGTCTTGAAAATGCCGATCGTGGCCGCGACGCTGATCGCTTGTTTCCTGGCTTATCTGGATATCCGGTACACGGCGAAAAAAACGAATGAAGTGGAGGTTGAAGTCGATGAGTAACACCATGAAAAAATTATCAAGGTCAGATTTATTTCATGCCTATGCTTACTGGATGATGTTCGCGCTGGCAGCGCAGAATATGGAACGAATGGAAGCTCCGGCGTTTGCCGGGATGATGGGCAAGGTTGCGGACAAGCTGTACGACGATCCGGAAGAACAAAAGGCCCTGATGCTGCGGCATACGCAGTTCTACAACAGTCAGCCGATGGTCGGCGTGATGATCAACGGTATCGCGCTGGGCATGGAGGAACAACGGGCATGCGGGGAAAATGTACCTGACGAACTGATTTCATCCACGAAAACAGCCTTGATGGGGCCTTTCGCGGGCGTGGGCGATTCCTTATTTATCGGAACTTTGATTCCGATCTTGCTGAGTATCGGCTTGGGTCTGGTTGGGGAACAGGGAAGTCTGGCGGGACCGTTGTTTTATATCATCGCCTGGCTGGGGATCATGCTTCCATTTACCTGGCTGACCTTCCGCTTCGGCTACCGGTCGGGCATCACTGCGATCCATACGTTGTTCGAAAGCGGGATGAAGGACGTCGCGGTTCGTTTTGCCAACATCGTCGGCCTGATCATCGTCGGCTGCATCAGCGCGCAATATGTCAGCGTGAAGATCGGCTGGGCGTATGTGTCCGGCGAGATGACGATGAGTATTCAGAGCGTGCTGGATGGAATTCTTCCAGGGCTGCTTCCGCTATTGCTGACATTAGGGGCTTGGGCTTTGATGGAGAAGAAGCATTGGAAAATGGGACAGGTTTTCGTTCTGATCTTTGCGATTGCCCTGCTTGGCCGGTTCTTCGGTATTCTGGCGTGAATGATTATGCGAAAGGAACTTCTTGAACAACTGCGCGGCGGACTGGTTGTTTCCTGCCAGGCGTTTGATTACGAACCCTTTTACGGCGCAGAAATGATGGCGAAGATGGCGGTTTCCGCCAAGCTGGGCGGCGCGGCCGCCATCCGGGCAAGCTGGCCGGAGAACATCCGGGCGATCAAAAAGGAAGTGGATCTGCCTATCTTCGGGATTAATAAAATCATGCCTGAGGTCTATGACAAATTTCGCGACGTGATCATCACACCGACCTTAACTTCAGCCCGGGCTGTCGCGGAGGCCGGCGCGGATATCGTGGCTGTCGACTGCACACTGCGCCAGGGGCGCACACCGGAAATGATCCAGGCGCTGCTGCAGGAATATAAAGCCGAGCTGGACGTGCTGATCATGGCGGAAATCAGTACCGCGGAAGAAGGCCGGATCGCGGCGGCGGGCGGCGCGGACATTTTATCGACGACCATCGCCGGTTATACCCCGTATTCCCGTCAGCTGGACGAGCCGGATTACCGGCTGATCGAGGAGCTGGCTGAAACAACAACGCTGCCCATCAATGCTGAAGGCCGATTTCATCGGCCGGAACAGGTTGTCCAAGCTTTCAAAACCGGGGCCTGGACTGTCACCGTCGGCAGCGCGATCACCCGGCCGCATTGCATTACGCAGGAATTTATCCGGGCCATCCACCAATTCAAGAATCAGGAAAAGACTGGAAAGTAAAAATGGAATAAATTATTCATAATATGTTGTAAAATATGAATAAAAAGTTTACAATAGGTGCAGAAAGTGGAGGAATTGAAAATGACCAATAAAGTATTCCCAACGGTTCATCAGCTGGTTGACCAAGTCGAACAGACACAACAGGAAAATATTGAAGCCGCGGCGCAGGCGGTTGCTCAGTGCATCATCGACGGCGGCATTATCCAGGCTTGGGGCGGCGGCCATTCGATGGCGGGCGCTATGGAAGTCGCGCATCGCGCAGGCGGATTCATCCCAACGAAGAAAATCGTAGAACCATCCAACAACGCTTATGAAACGGTGGAAAGAGCCGGCGAAGTCTTCATGAAAAAGGTCGACGTGCGTCCGGGGGATGTTGTGTTCATCATCTCCAATTCCGGCCGCAATCCGCTGTGCATGGATATCGCGCTGGGCTGCAAGAAAAAAGGCGCAAAACTGATCGCGATCACTGCGCTGGAAGCGTCGTCTAATCTGAAGCCGAAGCATTCCTGCGGTAAGAATTTGTATGAAATTTCGGATATCGTGCTGGATAACTGCACGCCGGAAGGCGACTGCTGCATCGATCTGGAAGGTTTTGACGGCAAGATCTGCGGCATGTCGATGATTACCACGTCGGTTCTGGTGCAGGCCGTAACGTACCGGGCTGCGGAAATCTTAATCGAAAAAGGCATCACTCCGCCGATTTATAAATCACAGAATATCGACGGCGGCCGCGAATTCAACGAATCACTGGAAGCGCAGTACATCGAACGGCTGTACCGGATTTAAGCATTAAGCGAAATAAGAAAAAAGGGATTCTGAAATTCAGAGTTCCTTTTTCATATTTTTGCGTTGATAGGAATTGGAAATGTTAAGCCGTTTACGGACATCGGCGATCCGCCTGCGGGAGAGGACCACACCCTCATTTTGAAAGCGCAGCGCCAGCTGTTCATCATCCAGCGGGACAGCCGGATCTTCCTCAGCGATCCAACGCTTGAGCTGCGCTTCGATCCTGTCGCGGCTGATCTGATGCAGCGCTTTGCATAACAGATCAGAAAAGGGCCGGATCCGGCCGTTGAATTCATAATATTTGTGCGCACAGGCGCGGGACACTGTGGACAGATGCAGTCCGGTTTCCTCTGCCACTTCCTTTAAGCGGCAAACCGCTAGCGGCGCGTCTTGAAGCAAATAATCCCGCTGGCGCCGGACAAGGCACTGGAAGACCAGCTGCATCGTGAGATTGCGCTGGTCGATCAGATCCAATGTCAGCTGGGCTTCTTTTAAGTATTGCTTCAGCTGAGGGCTGAGCGGCCCGGCCGGGATGTCGAGCAGAACCTGCGGGGAAAGCGGGGTGATTGAGAACTCCCCGTCTTCCAGCGTCAAACGGACGTCAGCCTGCACATAGGCGTTTTCCACGGGGCCAAGCTGGCAGGGAAAAAGCTGGCAGGAACGGATCACGGTCAGCTGATCCTGCAGTTCGGTTTCCGTCAACCTGAGTTTCCGGCACAGCGTTGAAATTTGACCACGGCTTAATTCCTCCGCGCCTTCGTCCAAGATCCGCAGCGCCATTCTTTCATTCCTCAATCCGAGCTGCCGGCGGATGTAATCCAGACTATCGCGGCAGCCGATACCGAACGGCTCCAGCTGTTGAACCCCCCTCAGCGCAGCCGCGATTTCCTCCGGCTGAAAACCAGGCGCCGGCTGGGCCGGATCGTAGAAGCCATGATCGTCCAGCGCCTCGATGATATACTCCGCCACGTCAAGGCGGAAGCGCCAACGGCCGGTGTGCAGCTGGTTCAGTAAGTCGGCACGAAGATCGAACTCCGACTGGGCTTGAGCGAACAGCACTTCGTCGGAAACGGTATGCAGAAACGGATTAGCGGCGATCAGCGAGCGCAGCTCGACGGCCAGTTCCTGTCGGTTTTTTGTTAGGGTTTCGACAAAACGGCTGCGTGCAGGCGAGAAGGCCTGCTGCCGCTGGGCTTGATGTAAGCGCAGACTTTGTTTGTTCTTCATCTTCGGACTCTCCTGATTTTTAGTGTAGTCCAATCCCGCAGTTCTGGCAAGCGCTTTCATGTAGAATGTTAAAAATTGGGAAATCCTTGATAATAAAGGAATTGTAAAAATTATTGATTGAATTTACAATGGACTGGAAGAGGAGCAGAGTCATGGAAAATAAAACGAAGCGTCAGCTCTATGAGAGGATCGAAACGCAGATGACGGGCCGGTCGGTCCGCGAACTCGATCTCGAACTGTTCTGTGCCCGGAGCTTAGCGGAGAAGCTAGACATCTCCCGCAATCTTGCGTCCCAATACCTTAACGAATTGTTTTATGAAGGAAAGCTGATTAAAATCGGAGCGCATCCCACCTGTTTTTTAGCGCGCAGCGCGCTGGAGAACGACGGCTTTGCCAGCGTCTATGACAACGCCGAGGACTTATGGAATCAAGCGGATCAGCTGCAGGAGAAACGCTCGGTGTTCTCCGATCTGATCGGCGGCAACGGCAGCCTGCACTACGCAATCGAGCAATGCAAGGCGGCAATGAATTATCCCGGCAGCGGACTGGCAGTTTTGCTTCATGGGCCGACCGGCAGCGGTAAGAGCTTACTGGCCGCGAAGCTGTACGATTATTGCGTACAGCGTGGGCTGATCGGCAGTGAGGGCCGGCTGATCACGGTCAACTGCGCGGAATATTCGGACAATCCGGATTTCTTTCTGACCAGTTTGTTCGGCTATACCAAAGGCGCGTACACCGGAGCCGAGAAGGACAGCGAGGGACTTCTGGCGTTGGCGGACAAAGGGATGTTATTCCTGGATGAAATTCACAGTCTGACGCCGGAATGCCAGGAAAAGTTGTTTTTGTTTATGGATAAGGGCGTCTATCACCGGGTCGGCGATAACCAAAAATGGCTTGCCAGCACGGTGCGCTTTGTGTTCGCAACGACGGAAAACCCGGATCAGGCGTTGTTGAAAACGCTGTTCCGCAGAATTCCGATCGTGATTCAGATTCCGGCGCTGAAAGAACGGCCGTTGACGGAGAAGCGCGAATTGATCCGGTATATTCTTGAAACCGAACAGACCAAGTTCAAAATGTCGGTGCGGATCAGTGAATCTGCCTACCGCCTGTTGGAGCAGCATGAATTCCGCCACAACATCGGCGAGCTGAAAAACGATATCCAGGTCGGTATGGCCGGTGCGTACATGAAGGCGATTAAAAACGCCAGTCCGACGCTCGACCTGCATATCAGCGATCTGCCTTCCGGACTGGTTCGCAATCCGTTGCGGAATCCGTTAATGGATCAAGGCAGCGTGAGCCGGCTGCTGCCGCTGGGCGAGCTGCTGCCGCGGGGCGGCGGAGAAAGCCGGTATCTGTTGTTTTATCAGGCCGCGATGCAGAATTACGAACGCTTCCAGAAGCATGAGCTGTCGCTTGACACGTTTCTGGCCACGACGACGCTGCAGCTGGAACAATACGTTGATTTCCTGTTTTTCAACAATGAGAATTTCAGCTCGCCGCAGGAGGAGATCGTCCAGAGCCTGTTGGCGAACATCAACCGGCCTCTGAATAAGAAATACGGAATGCCCGAGCTGTCCAACAACGAAATTAAGATCCTGGCCCGCTACTTCACCGATCTGCTTCAGAATGAGCCGATCAGTGCCGTGGAGCTGCGCCGCCGCGGCCGCAGCATCAGCGATTTCCAGGAAACGTTAAAAACGGTCAACCCCAAGCTGGTTTCGATTGCCAACGAAATCCTGCCGTTGCTGCAAACCGGCCTGAATCTGCCGTTGGGCGCATTTGAGGAAATTACGACGACGTTGTTTTTTCTTTACTTTAACCGGGGCTACCAGCCGGCGCCGATTCCGGTCGTCATCATGGCGCATGGTTATTCCATTGCCAGCGGAATCGCGGAGCTGGCGAATCAGCTGCTGCACCAGAATATCTTCACGGCGATCGACATGCCGGTCGAAAGTCATTTTGAAACGATCACCAACAAGCTTAAACAGTATTTGAGCGAAATCCGGAATTGTCACGAGATCATCGTCATGGTTGATATGGGCTCGCTGGAAGGCATTCAGAAATATATCGATCAGACTGCCGATCTGGATATCGGCATCATCAACAATGTCACGACCAAGCTGGCCCTGGACGTCGGCGCGATGATCATGGAAGGGGATTCGCTGGAGACGATTCTTGAACAGGCCAAGCAGCGCTCGCTGCCGAATTATGTGATCATTAAGAACCGCGTCCGTCCCAAAGCGATTCTGACAGTTTGTTCCTCCGGCATTGGGATTGCGGGCAAGATTGCCGCACTGGTGGAAAACAGCTTCCCGAAAAAAATGGATCTGACGGTCATTCCGATCGCTGCCGATACGCTTCAGCACCGTCAGGCCTCAGGGATTTTTGATAAATACAATGTTATTCTGATTCTTGGCACGCTGAATCTGAAACCGCAGGGTATTCCGTTTATCTCAATCGAAGATATCATCAATCAAAGCGACAGCTGGGCGCTCAAAGAAAAGCTGGGAATGTTGATGAACGATGAGGAGCTGACGGTATTTACGCAGAACATGGTGCGCAACTTCTCCCTGGATAATCTGATCGATTATCTGACGATTCTCAATCCGGAGAAAATTATCGTGTACGTCGAGGAAATCCTCGAACAGATACAGAAACGGCTGGAATTTACGTTGTCCAACAACATCCTGATCGGACTTTATCTGCATATCAGCTGTTTGATCGAGCGGCTAATTATTGACAAGCGCTTCGTCTACTATCTCAACCTGGAGAAATTTGAAGCTGAGCACGCCGATTTCATCGCGATGATCCGGGAGGTGTTCGGCCGCGTGTGCCGGGCCTACAATGTCGTCATCCCCACGGCGGAGATCGGTTATCTTTACAATTATATCGTGCAGGGGAAATCTGTCGAAAAACAGGTTGAATGTGTCGAAGAATCCAAATCGGAACTGATGGAAAGTGTCGGATTTACTGAATAACCGGAGAAAATGATGGAAAAATAAAGAAAAAATAATGAATTTTAAGAAAGTTGCATAAAAAAACGCGCAAAAGCAGAGCTTGGCGCGTTTTTTGCTGATAAGAGGGTGAAGAAACGAGGTGAAGCGGATGCGGAAGGTGATACTGACTTCCCATGGTCATTTGGCGGAAGGCATGCAAAGCGCGGTCAATATGATTCTGGGGTGTCAGGCTGATCTTGAAGTGTATGACCTGGATCATTATGACGAACCGGATATGATTCTGGAACGGGTGCGGAAAAGGGTGGAAGAACAGCCTAACGATGAATTTATCATTCTGACCGATATCAACAACGGCAGCGTTCATCATCAGATGATGCAGCTCTGCCTCTGCCCCAATGTGTACGTCCAAACGGGCATGTGCCTGTCGATGGTCCTGGAAATTTTACTGGCCAGTCCGCAGGCGGGGATCGAGGAAACGGTAAAGCACGCCGTGGAATCGACGAAGGAAAACATGCTCGGATTCAATTTCAGATCCATCAGAGAGATGAAGGAGGATGAATTATGGTAATTCTGATGCGGATCGACGAACGAATGCTTCATGGACAGGTGGCGCTGACCTGGGTCAACGAGGTCCATCCGGAAGCCATTCTGATCGCCAATGACGAAGCGGCGGAAAACGACATGGCCAAACTGGCCTTCAAAATGGCGAAGCCTGACGGGGTGAAGCTGGCGATCAAATCAATTGACGACGGAGCGAAGCTGCTGAATCATCCGCACGCTCAGAAAATCCGGATCTTCGTCATCGTCAGGACACTGGCCGACGCCGTGCGGTTAGTCCGGCAGACAGAGGAAATCCACCGTGTGAATATCGGCGGAATCCGCAAGCGTGAAAACAGCCGTTCATTCAGCTCCGGCATCTTCTTAACGGAAGAGGATCTGGTGAATCTCAAGGAACTGCATGAAAAAGTGGATTATCTGGAATTCCGGATGATTCCCAACGAGCCTAAAGTCGATTATGAGAAGTTACTGAAATAAGAGGAGGGAAAACTTATGTTGATTGTTCAAAGCGTCATCGTCGGGGTGATCTACCTGGTTTTAGGTTTCCTAGAGGAATACCTGTCATTTCCGATGTGCTCCCGGCCGATGGTTGTCGGTTCGGTCATTGGCTTCTTTCTGGGGGATCTGAAGACCGGCGTCATGATCGGTGCTTCCCTGGAACTGGTTTTCATGGGCGCTGTTCAAATCGGTGCGTCCACGCCGCCGGATTCATTAGTCGGCACCGCTGTCGGTACGGCGTTCGCAATTATTATGCACGCCGACGTCGAAGTCGCGCTGGCGCTGGCGGTTCCTGTCGCTCTGTTAGTTTCAATGACCAGCTCGATTTGGCTGACATTGCGTACATTCTGGCATCCGACAATTGAAAAAATGATGGACAAAGGGGATTACAAAGGTTTGGAACGGATGTTCTACGTTGTTGCCTTGACGTTGTATATTCCGAAAGCGCTTCTGGTCACATTCGCGATTATGGCGGGTTCCACGGTTGTTGAGAAAATGATTTCGATCATTCCGGAATTCGTCACCGGCGGTCTGGGCGTTGCAGCAGGTATGATGGTTGCGGTCGGCTTCGCGATGTTGTTAAAGATGATGTGGTCCAAGAAAATGTGCGTTTATTATTTCCTGGGCTTCTTATTGGTCGCTTATCTCAACCTGCCGATTCTGGCCGTCGCCTTCTTCGGCGTCATCCTGTGCGTTATTCTGTACTTTGAGGGCAATTTTAAAATGAATAAAGCAGCCCCGGAAGCTTCAGAGGAGGAGGAATTATTCAATGATTAAAGAAAGACTGAACTTATCGGACGAAGACGTCAAGATGTGCAAACAGATCGGATTCCGGACGTTGTCGCTGTGCTCCATTATGGAAATGGAAAAAATGCAGGCGTTAGCGTATGTCCGCGTCATGATTCCGGTCATCAATCGTTACTATCATACACAGGAAGAACGGATCGAAGGGTATAAGCGGCGGCATTGGGAACTGTTCAATACAACGCCGACGGTCGCGGGCTTTATCACCGGGTTATCCGCGGCGATGGAAAAGCAGGCGTCGGAAGATTCGACGATGGACAAGAAATCGATCAACGCGGTTAAGGCTTCGTTAATGGGACCGTTCGCCGGTATCGGTGATTCCATTTTCTGGGGATCCTGGCGGATTGTCGCCACCGGCATCGGATTATCGCTGGCCCTGCAGGGCAACGTTCTCGGCCCAATTCTGATGTTGGTGATCTTCAATATTCCGGCACATATCTGCCGTTATTATGGCCCGTTCCTCGGCTTCGGCCTGGGCTCCAAATTCTTAAGTCAGGTTTCAGAATCTGGTTTAATGCAGTTTTTGACGAAGTGTGCGACGATTGTCGGCCTGATGACCGTCGGAGCGATGACCAGCTCGATGGTTAGTCTGAACATCGCGTATGTCTTTACGATGAATGAGGTGGAAATGTCCGTTCAGTCGCTGATCGATTCGATCATGCCATCGGCTCTGCCATTGGCATTGGTCTTCGTCTGCTTCTATTTCCTCAAGAAAGACGTCAAGCCGATTACGATCATTCTCGGTATCATCGCGTTCAGTATTCTGGGACGGTTTATCGGACTGGTCTAAGTAAAGAAAGTACGAAAATACAAATAAACAAGGAGGAATTATTCTATGGTTACCATGCTTGAAGTCATCAATCGGATCCCGGCGGTCTGCACCGATATTTTAAACCATCGTGAGGAAACATTCGCAGTGCTGACGCAAACCGTCAAAGCACATCCGGAAATCAATCAGATCTTACTGATTGGCTCCGGTACGTCCAACACCAGTGCTGTCACAGCCCGTGGATTTATCGAGAAAACTTCGGGCCTGCAGACAATCTGCGTGCTGCCGAATGAGCTGCTTTACAACTGCTTTGCTTATAATCCGAACGCATTGTATGTCTTTACTTCCCATTCTGGTACTTCGACGCTGACCTGCATGGCGGCGGAGAAGATCACAAAGCTGGGCTATTTGACAGCAGCGGTGACCGATGGCGAGGATAGCCCGATCGCCAAGATGGTTGACGTCTTTATCAATCAGCGCAACGGGGTTGAGGAATATCTGATGCGCACGATCGGTTACTGTTCCAGCGTGTTAACCCAGATGTTGATGGGGATGGCCATCGGGAAGGCTCGCGGTGTGTTCACTGAAGATCAGGAAACAGTTTATCTTGATCAGGCAAAGGCTGGCATCGAACACCATCCGGCGATTGTCAAGGAAGCCATGGCCTGGTTTGACCGGAATCAGGAAAAGCTGATGGCGGCCGAAACCTTCACTATTTACGGCATGGATTCGCTGTGGGGCGTCGCGCTGGAAGGGGCGTTAAAGATTCTGGAAATCTCGAAGCGCCGGATTGGCGTCGGCTATGAATTTGACGACGGCATGCATGGTCCGACGATGGGGTATACACCATCTAACTGTGTTATCGTTCTGCATGACGGCGGCCGGGAAGACGTGCGCGCGCATCAGCTGACGACATTTGCGAAGAATGAGCTGGGTTATGGTTATCTGATCGGTGAAAATCCAATCGATGCCAGTGATCTGCCGATTTCGCTGACGGGTGGGGAATTTATCTTCCTGGAGCTTTCCCCGGTCGTTCAGATTCTGGCTTACCGGCTGGCAGTGGATTACGGCATCGATCTGACGGATATGTCATATCATTCAGAAACAAAATATTTCAACACGCATAACGAAGCGTAAGGCTTTCTTGCTAGGTTGAAGATATTGGCAGCCGGGGCGTCGCGTCCTGGCTGTCTTTGTTTTGACAGCGAAACGGCGTAGGATAGGAGGAAAAGTCAATGCAGAGAAGCAAGAGCCGGTGGATCGGGGACCGGCAGTTTTACAGGACAGCGCTGGCGGTGGGAATTCCGCTGATGTTTCAGCAGCTGATCACCAGCTCGGTCAATCTGGTGGATAATCTGATGGTGGGGCAGCTAGGCAACGAGGCGCTCAGCGGTGTCGCGGCCGTGAACCGATTTACGATGATCGCGATTTTTGCGGTGAATGGATTATTAGCCGCCGCGGCAATTTTTATCGCGCAGTTCTGGGGTGCGGAGGACTCTGAACGGATGAAGCAGACCTTCCGGTTTTCATTGCTTGCGGCTGGTTTGATCCTGATTCCGTTCTGGTTGGCGGAAGCCCTGGCACCTGCGCTGATCCTGGGATTCTTTACGAACGTCCCGGAGGTCGTTGCGGCTGGAAGCCGGTATATGGTGATGGCGGCATGGACCTTGCCCCCGACGGCGCTTTCGTTAACCGCAGCGAGCGCGATGCGGGCTGCCGGAGAACCGCGCCTGCCGTTAGTGATCAGCGCCAGTGCGGTTTTAATCAACACGCTGCTGAACTATGTGCTGATTTTTGGACAATTTGGATTTCCTGCTCTGGGCGTGCAGGGAGCGGCGCTGGCAACGGTGATTGCCCGGCTGATGGAAGCCGCACTTTATCTTTATTTTCTGAAACGCAGGCCGTTTGCGTTTAAAACCAGATTGGGCGACTTGCTTTCGATTCCGCGGTCTTTAGCGTGGACGATCTTTAAAAAAGCGCTGCCGCTGGCCTTGAATGAACTGATGTGGTCATTAGGCATGGCAACGTTGTTTAAATTCTATTCCCAACGCGGACCTGAGGTCATGGCGGGATATTCGATTGCGAACACGATCAGCGACCTGTTCTTCGTCTTGTTTGGCGGATTGGCTACGGCAACCACGATTCTGGTTTCCAAGCCGCTGGGCGCTGATCGGATGGAAGAAGCACGGGACCGGGCGTATCAGCTGTTAGCCTTTGCGGTTTTTCTTGCGGTTTTATTCTCTTTTCTTATGTTTGGTTCTTCGTTTGTTGTACCGTCCTGGTATCAGGTCAGTACCCAGGCCAAACAGATTGCGGCTCAAATGCTGCGGGTCATGGCCGTGATGTTCTGGACGTATACCGCGAATACGCAATGTTATTTTATCCTGCGGGCCGGCGGGGATACGCGTTCGACTTTGTTTGTGGATTCTGGGTTTATGTGGCTGATTAATCTTCCCTTGATCGGGATGCTGACGTATTTTACCGGACTGAATATCATGCAGATGTACCTGATCGGACAAATGACCGAGTTAGCGAAGCTGACGCTGGCTTATCATTTAGTCCGGAAGGAGAAGTGGCTTGTCAACCTGACGGAATGAACGACAGGCTTTAACAATCCTGATGCTTCTTTTTGGATACAAGAATTCAAACTTATGATTTTGACAGAGAAAAGAGATCATTGTTCACTGTCGTTTCATGTGATAAGATGAATAAAACTTATGAAAGAAGAGAAAATCATGAAGGCAATGGAGATTTTGAATGCGAATTGGAAAGCCGAAGATGGAAGCTTTCTCTATTATTTACATGAAGAAAATAATTTTCATGAAGCAGCATTTCTGGAACTATGCAGCTGTATTTCCTCTTTGTCCCGGTGTCATCCGCAAGATCAGACGGCTTCTTTGAAAATCGTCTTTGTTTATGGGCAAGTGTTAAAACATCTTCTCTATCATTTTGATCCTCAGGATCTGAGCGTTATTTCTAATCTGCCCTCTGATTACAGCGAAAAGCTGGAGCTTCTTGAACAAAATGTGATTCATTATTTCCAAGGCGATAGATAAAGCGAAGTATACAGGTGCGATCCGAAGGGTTCGATTGTTACTTTTATAATTTCATTTCATTGATTTAAGAAGAACTTATAGGTAGAATACTTCAGATTGTTATTTTAATGAGATACGGTTAAAATGAATTCACTGGCCTTTTTAAGGTATAATGAAGTCATAAGAAAGGGGGAGATCCGGATGTACTGGCTGAAAAAAGAAGATCTGCCGCTTATTTTATTTGATATCGAAAAAGGGAGCTATGGAGATCAGAGCATTCACATTCGATGGATGAGTGAAAAGACAGAAGACTTGCCTGAAAGGATAAGCGATGAAAGCTCGCTTGAAGCTTGGATCCAACACCGGATGATTCCCCGGAACCGGGCCTTCGTTGAAGAAATTCTGGCAAGTCAGGGACTGAAATACAAAGATATGGAAGGTTTGATTACTATCTGCAAAGGGCTTTCTGTGAATGATGTTTATTGGATTGTGCCTGAGGATTTCCAGGGCCGCTTTGATGACTACAATTTGTATGACAACAGTTTTTCGGAAGCATTGAGCCTGGTAGCGTTCACAGGCCATTCGACGACACTGAAGGAATTATCGCCGAGTCCGGAAATGACCACGAACGGCATGCTTCCCAAAGCCTGGCGGAGATTGAACGATAAGCTTTATTTATACAAAGGTGGAACCAATGCCGAATTGTTTTCGAATGCCGGCTTAGAGCCGTATTCTGAATTTTATGCGGCGCAGATTGCGGCAGAACTAGAGATTTCTCATGTAAGTTACGACTTGCAGAAATGGAAAGGAATTCTGGCGAGTGTCTGTGAAAATTTTACAAACAAGAAACGATCCTATGTGCCGGTCGGTACTGTGTTAAAGAAGCGATCCATCAAAGAGCTTGTTGAAAAAGTGAAAGAAATTGGTTGTTTCCCTGATTTCAAAAATATGATTTTATTGGATGCGCTGATCAACAACGAAGACCGGCATTATGGAAATTTTGGATTTTTAAAGGATAATTCTACGAATCAATATCTTGGTTTGGCGCCGTTGTTTGATCATGGAATTTCTTTGTTTTCAACGATGCCGGAGAGATATATTGCCAATGGGCAATGGAAAACCTATCAATATGAACATCGTTATTCGGCGTTGGGGGCGACGCATGATGAACTCGTCAGCTGGTTTTGCGATCAGACAGACGCCAGGAAATTATCCAGACTCTCTCATTTCGAGTTTAAAAAGCATGAACGCTATAACGTCAGCGAGGAACGTCTGAAATTTTTAAATACGTTTATCAGAAACAGAGCCCTGGAACTGATCGAGGTGATTCAGAAAGGAATTAAACCGAAAAAAGAAAACGTTGAGCGCATTGAAGTGAATCAGGAATTCCTGGGCTTCCGTTATCAGTTTACAGGAGATCGGATGCAAGGCGGACATTGCGTCATCCTGGATCAAAATAATAACCGGATCAAAATTTTGAATTTAACGAGTTCAGATTTGGAAAAAATGGATGCCGTGACTTTCATTGAAGACTATATTGAGAATACGTTGTATCCAATGCAGAAAACAAACGGTTCAAAGGAGAGGACGACATCAGATCCGAAGCAAAATTAGCTTTTAAGACATACGGTAAAGATCATTGTTATATACAAGTCATTCATGGAAGCCGCAAAGAAGGATGAATCGCTGACAGGCGATCCGTTATCCACAGTTAGCACGCTGTAACTGAAATACATTGTCGAAGCGTTTTGCTTCGCGAAGACGCAAAGCGTGATATAATCAAGCTGATGAGAACGAGAAAGAGAGGATCTTGATATGCATGATGCCGCAGTCCGCAAGGCGATTGAACTGGAAACTCAGCGCCAGACCCATAACATTGAATTAATCGCTTCTGAAAACTATGTCTCCCAGGATGTCTTGGAAGCCGTCGGCTCCATCCTGACCAACAAATACGCCGAGGGGTACCCGGGACGGCGCTATTACGGCGGCTGCGTGGACGTCGATATCATCGAGAACCTGGCCCGCGACCGGCTGTGTGAATTATTCCATGCCGAACATGCCAACGTCCAGCCGCATTCCGGCTCCCAGGCGAATATGGCGGTGTATATGACTATCTTACAGCCGGGCGATAAAGTCCTGGGGATGGATTTAAGCTCCGGCGGCCATCTGACGCACGGCCATCAGCTGAATTTCTCCGGGCGGCTGTACGAGTTCCACAGCTACGGCGTGGATAAAGAAACCGAACAAATTAATTACGAGGAACTGCGCCGGATCGCTCTGGAAGTAAAGCCGAAGCTGATTGTGGCCGGTGCCAGTGCCTATCCGCGGGAGATCGACTTTAAGAAATTCCGGGAAATTGCCGACGAAGCTGGCGCGTACCTGATGGTTGATATGGCGCATATCGCCGGTTTAGTCGCGGCAGGACTCCACATGAGCCCGGTGCCTTATGCCCATTTCGTCACGTCCACAACACATAAAACCCTGCGCGGCCCGCGCGGCGGCATTATTCTTTGCAAGCAGGAATTTGCCAAGGATCTCGACCGCAACGTCTTCCCGGGAATCCAGGGCGGTCCGCTGATGCATGTGATCGCTGGAAAAGCCGTGTGCTTCGGCGAAGCGCTGAAACCGGAATTTACCGACTATGCGCGCCAGATTATCGCAAATTGCCAGGCTCTCTGCGAAGCGCTCCAACAGGAAGGACTGCGGATCGTAACCGGCGGCACGGATAATCATCTCATCCTGGCCGATGTGAAATCTTCCTATGGGATTACAGGGAAGAAAGCGGAAGCGCTGCTGGATGAAATCAACATCACCTGCAATAAAAATACGATTCCATTCGATCAGGAAAAACCGTTTGTGACCAGCGGTATCCGGTTGGGAACGGCGGCGATGACCACGCGCGGCTTTCAGGAAGAGGAATTCCGTCAGGTCGCCCGCTGGATCACGACTGTGCTCAAAAATCCGGAAGACGAAGCGCTGAAAGCGAAGCTGCGGCAGGAAGTCATGGAAATGACAGCGCGCTACCCGCTGATCCGGGAATCCTAGATTGGAAATTAATAAGATAAAATCCAGATAAAAACCCTGGGCTGTTGATAGGATCGAACGACTTCAACCGGCTCAGGGTTTTTACATGAAAAATCAAAAAGGGTTGGATACCCTTTCCCACGGATCGCCAATCTCAGGCGGCGGCCGGCAGGTTTAACAAAAGGTTGACTGTAAACGTATTATCTTTCGGCGTAATTTTCAGAACGCCGTGATATTTAGCACACAACGTCCGGATCGAGGAAAGACCGATCCCTTCCCCCTCCCGTTTTGATGACAGGAATGTTTCATTCTGCTTCTTCACCTGACCGTTATAGCTGTTGCGGCATTGCAGAACAAGACCGTTATTTCCCTGCATTCGGCTTTTGACCTCGATAAACTGAGCTTCTCCCGCCGTTTGACGCAGACAAGCTTCCATTGCATTTTCCAGCATGTTGCCCAGAATGACAGTTAAATCGGTATCCTTGATCGCCAATGACGGCGGCAGAACAATCGACGTTGTAAATTCAATCCCGCTTTCCTCCGCCATATCCATGTAATACCGCACGATCGCGCTGAACAACAAATTCTCGCAGACCGGCGTTTTGATTGAAGATTCGAAATTACTGATGAACTGATTCAGAGAATCCCGCAGCTTTTCCGTTTCTCCGTGATTCATGTACGTCTTTAACGTCAGCAGATAATGATGCAGATCATGCCGGGTCTGACGTGTGCTGGCGATACTTGCGGCTAGCCGTTCAGCTTGCTTGTCGCGGATCAGCGCCTGATATTCCTGCACCTGCAGTTGCTGCTGAAGCTGCTGCTTTTCCTCGTTGAAATTGATCATGCTGAGCGTCGCGTAGTAAGAAAGAAATGTACCTGCGGTCCAGACGATCGCCAGCAACAACGGCGACGTAATTTCGCTGTGCAGCGCAGCGATCGACGAGGTAAAGCCTAAGCGGTAGATGAGATAGAACGAAGCGGGAATCAGCCATAACATACTCCATATTTCCGGCGTGTCCTCATGCTCCCACACCGGCAGAACCTGACGTGTCAGAAAATAATGGATTAAAGGAGCGCTGAGGACAAAGACGAGCATCCGGCAAAGCGATACCAACCCGACCGCGGAGAACCCCGGAAGCAGCCCGGCGAGGTGCGCTTCCAGAATTTCCGAGAACATCAAGACAATATCCGAATAGTTCTCGATCAACAGAATCAGAAACAAGAGCTTGCGTAATGAAGTGCGCAGGACATGATAAGCCAGAAAGAGGCAGAAGACCAGGAAGAAACAGGTAAACGGAAGCATCCAGATTGAATTGATTCCATACGTTTCACCAAAGAGATAAACACTCAGCGTCGTGCCGAGATAAAACAAAACGGCATACAGTACGCCCCGGTGGAAGGAACAGCGCAGATGATTGCGAAAGGGAATTAAAATCAAAAACAAATAGGGCGCCAAGCGGGTGCCCAAGCTTAAAAAATAATCCAGGAGCGTCATGATGCTTACCCCTCGTTCAGGCGCTTAAACGAATAATCAGCGTAGGCCTGACGAATTTCACCTTTGCGCGCGCGGTTGATGGGAATCTGAACCTGATCCTTCATCAGAAAATCATGATCATCCATCTGCTGGACATAGTCCATATTGATCATACAGTTGCGGTAGGGACTGATGAACTGTTTGTATTTTAAAAGCAGCGGTGAAAATTCCGCAAAGGACATATAAGTCTTGATCATCCGGTTGGGCGTATGAATTTGAATGTAATGATTGTAATAATCGGTATACATGATGTCCCGGATTAAAACACGGGCCATGATCCGGCCTTCCTTGACTTCGATGTAATGATTACGCGAGCGTATTGATTTTTCACTTAACCGCAAAACCTCGTCGAGCTTATCCTGCGGAATCGGTTTAACGAGATAGTGAAAAGCCCGGACGTCATAGCTCTCAATCGCATAATCACGGCTGGAAGTGGTGAACACAATTAAAGAATGGACGTTGTTTCCCCGCAAGGTCCGGGCCAGGGTCATACCGTCGATTTCGTTCATGAAAATATCCAGGAAGATGATATCCCAGTCCGCGCGTGAAGCTTGCAGAAATTCATTTCCCGAGGAAAATGAACGGATTTCATAGATCAGCGATTCGCGCAGGCAGAAATTTTGAATTTTTTCAGCCAGCAGCTTTCGATCCTCTGCTGAGTCGTCGATGACCGCAATTTTCATAACGATTGCTCCTTTCGATCCGCATGCAAGCCGATGCATGATCGGGATAAGGGAATAGATTGTTCGATTTCCTTTGTTTTCTTTATTATAACAGATTTTTTGTAACAAAATTTGTTTTATAAATAAATCCTATTATAAATTGTTAAAATAATGGTAATTCCTAAGTTATAATCAATAAATTGAAGATCATCATCAGGAATTAACCTGCTTCTTTATTATAGCATATCCGGTAAAACACTGTTATTTTTATCAGGTAAAGTGTTCAGGTACTTTTCTCAGTCAAGGTTCAGAAATAGGGAAGACCGTTTTACCGTCAGGGGATTTCCGATTTTCTCAATGCCCGGATTCAGCCGTAAAGAAATGAGGGTGGACATCTCAGCATTTTGTGCCGTTTCATTGAAGATAAAATTTTAAGCTCAAAGCGAGCGGCGTGTCTGATTATGATGAAAAAAAGATCGTTATTAAGATATGATTTTTATCTGATTTTCCCGCTTTGAAAATCTGAGAAATCAATTTCACAATGGAATTGTGATCGTCACCCTTAATTTATAAAAGCACCGGAAAACTTCAGAACGCAAGGTGATTGGCTCTGAATTTCCCCCTTTAATTTATTCTCAATTGAAATATTTATCAGGTGTAATTACAATCGGTTTAAGCTTACTACTGGCGATGACGGGCGTAATTGAGAGGTGATTTTTTTTAGAAAAATTTGGAAATTTTCTGTTGACAATTTCTGATGGTATCGCTTACAATGACGGTGTAATTGGATTGTTATTGTTCAATAAAACAAGCAAAACCAATTTGCAAGAGGACTTTTATGTCTTCTCTGCAAATTGGTTTTTTCTTTTTTCCAAGGAGGTTAAGCGATGGAAATCTGTTATAGCCCGTTAGTCGGAAAAGCGGTCAATCTGGACCATGTTGCGGATGAAATGTTCTCGCAGCGGATGCTGGGGGACGGCATGGCGATTGCGCCGGAAGCTCGTGAAGTTTACAGCCCGGTAGCCGGCGAAATCACGATGGTCTATGAAACACAGCACGCGATCGGCATCAAAACGGAGACCGGCATCGAAATCCTGCTGCATATCGGCATTGACACCGTCATGCTGGGGGGAACGCCGTTCGACACCAAGGTGCAGGTCGGCGATCACGTTCAGCCCGGCGATCTGTTAACGATCGTGGACTGGAATTATATCCGAAAAAAGGGCTGCGACACAATCGTACCGGTTCTGGCAATTAACCGCAAAGTAAAGCTGCTGAAAAGCGAGGAAAACGTGAAACCCGGTGAAGCTTTATTTGAAATCGAAGCGTAAGGCAGGCGCTGAAAGCGAGGTGGCTCCGTGATCATCAAACAGATTTACAATAACAACGTCATCCTCTCAGAGAACGAGGCGGGTGACGAGATCATCCTGGTCGGCCGGGGAATTGCCTTCGGCATGACCCGCGGAAGCAAGGTCGTCGAAGGGCGGATTGAAAAGAAATTTGAACTTCAGGACGACGTCGGTCAGAAATTCAAAACGCTCGTTCAGGACGTTCCCTACAAAACAATTCTGGTTTCGGAAGAAATCATCGATTATATCAAGACCCAGTCCACCAAACGGATCAACGATTCCATTTATGTCACGCTCACCGATCACATTGCCAATATGATCGAACGGATCAAAATGGGGATCGTCTTCGACCCGACACTGCTGCTCAACGTCAAGTCGCTGTATAAAGAAGAATACCGGCTGGGCTTAAAAGTTACGGAGCTGCTGCGGCAGAAATTGAAAATCGACATTGACGATGGCGAAGCAAGCTTTATCGCCCTGCACATCATCAACGCCGAGCTGGATTCCAATATGCAGCAGATGTATGAAATCACCGCCGTGATCGAGGAGATCCTCAACATCGTGCGTGAGGACTTCCAAATTGATACGGAAAACGGTCAGTGCGACCGCTTCATCACGCATTGCCGCTTCTTTGCCCAGCGTGTTGTCAACAACGAATATCTCAGCACCAAATCCGACTACAACCTCAGCACCTACCGGGTGTTCGAGCAGACGCATCCGCGGGAAACCGCGTGTATCGAGCGGATCGCGCAGCGGATCAAGGACCGGTACGGTTATACCGTCAGCACCGATGAAAAGCTGTACATTATGATCCACCTGATCCGTCTGACCGAGTAACAGAGTTATTGCCAGTCCCTTCAGAGCGGACTGTGTGATAAAGGGTTTTGAAAAAGGACCGGAAGGATCACCGGCACCCATTCCTCTCAAACAGGCTTAGCTGGCCTGGGAAGACAACCGGCTTAAGACGGGGCTTCCCGCAAGGAGGACAGGGGATGTTCAGAAAGAAACGTAAGGGAAAAGGCTGAAAAGCTTCAGCGCGGCACGGAAGCCGCACCCTGGAACCGATCGTCCCTATAACGTTTCGCTGCCGTCCGCCTTTCGCGAAGGCGAGGCAGGCTGAACGCCAGAACTTCCAAGCTCCGTTTCAAGCTGCAAATCCAAAAAAGATTTGAAAGGAGAAATCACCAAGTATGGGGAAATATGAAGAGTTATCCAGAAAAGCACTGGAAGCTTTAGGCGGCGTGGAGAACATCACGCACGTCACGCACTGCGCAACACGTCTGCGGATCAGCTACGCCCGCAAGAGCGTCGTCAATGAGGAAGGCTTAAAAGATCTTCCGGGATCCGCCGGCATCGTCAACAAAGACAAGCAGATCCAGATCATCATCGGCCCGGGCGTTCATGACGCTTACGAAGAATTCCTGGAAATCTCCGGATGGAGAGAAGGCGGCGCCGTCGCCGCAGAGGAAGAGGAAGAATCCGGACCGAAGAACGCGATGTACTACCTGAACAAGTTCGGCAACTTCGTCGCTCCGATCTTCATGCCGGTCGTTCCGGCGATGATCACCGGCGGTATGATCCTGGCGATCAAGAACCTGTTGGTCAACTACTTCGGCATGGGCGTCGACAGCGGCACGGCACAGCTGATGCTGATGATCTTTGACGCCGGCTTTGCCTTCCTGCCGGTGTACGTCGGCTATACGTTAGCTTCCCAGTTAAAGATGCAGCCGATCATGGGCGCCTTCCTGGGTGCGACGCTGATCGCTCCGCGCTTTGCGACCGGAACGGTCACCGACTTCTTCGGCATCGGCATTCCGCAGGTTTCCTACAGCTCGACCGTCATTCCGATCGTGCTGGGCGTCTTCTTTATGTACTATGTCCAGAAGGTTCTGAAGAAGATCATTCCGGAAGCACTGACGTTCTTCTTGACGCCGCTGATCACGATGATTCTCGTCGTTCCGGTTACGTTAATCGTTTTAGGCCCGATCGGCAACCAGCTGTCCGGCTACATTGCGGCCTTCTGCATCTGGCTGACCAATACGCTCGGCTTTATCGCCCAGCCGATTCTGTCGGCGATCTATCCGTACATGGTTATGTTCGGTTTGGATAAAGGTCTGTCTCCGATCGGCATCGAACTGATTGCCAACCTCGGTTACAACTCCGTCACCGGCATCATGGGCTTCGTTTCCAACATCTGCATCGGCGGCACGGCCTTAGCGGTTGCGACGACGATCAAAGACAACAAGGCGCAGAAGGGCATGATCGCTTCGTTCGGCGTCACGGCGCTGTGCGGTGTTACGGAGCCGGCTTTCTACGGCGCGCTGCTGTCGCGGCCGAAAGCGTTGATCGGCACAGCCATCGGCGCGGTTTCCGCGGGCTTAGTCGCAGGTCTATTCGGATTGAGAACGTTCGTTCAGGGCGGCTGCCCAGGCTATCTGACACTGTTGTTCTTCGTTGATCAGAACGGTGGTCTGCATTATGTCTGGATCGCGATCCTGGTCGCGGCGATCGCGACGATCGTTTCCTTCCTGGCGACGAAAGTCATTCTCAGCCGGGATATGAAAAAGACAGCGAAATAAAAATCAGGTTTCACTTCACGCTGCCGGGATGCTTCATTCCGGCAGCGCTTGTTTAAACGGACCTTTATTTGTCAGAGTCAATGAGAAAGGGCGAAGCGGCAGGCTTCGCAGGGTGATGCTATGAAAGTTTTAATCGGACAGTTTATCAATGAGGCCAACGCCAACATTCCCGTCAAGGACGAGATCACGACCTTTGACATCGCATTCGGCGACGAGCTGATCGAAAAAATGCAGGTCGGCGATATTTTTGAGCAGGCCGGGATTGAAATCATTCCATCGGTGTACGCGGTATCGGGCGCTTCAGGCGTGATCAAGCGCCACACGTTTGATTATATCGAAGCGTGCTTCCTCAATGCGGTGCGCGAGCATCTGCATGAAATTGACGGGATTTATCTGATGCTTCACGGTGCGAGCGAGGTCGACGGCTTGGGCTCGGGCGATCATCACATCCTCAAGGCGATCCGTGAACTCGTCGGACCGTACATTCCGATCACGGTGGCCTGCGACCCGCACGGCAATCTGTGTCAGGACTATGTCGAAGCGACGACCGCGATCCGCAGCTACCGCCAGTCCCCGCACACCGATTCCCGCGATACATGGCGGAAGATGGCGCAGATGGTCTGCGATCTGGTCAAGGACCGCCGGAACATTCATTCTGTGTACCGCAAGCTGCCGATGATTCTGGGCGGGGAACAGAGCGTATCGGCGGACGAGCCGGTGCGTTCGATCAATCAGTATCTTGACGAACTGGAACAGGATCCGCGGATTTTGAGCTGTTCCTGGCATGTCGGCTACATCCGTCACGACACCGACGTCGCCGGCTGCGGCATCGTCGTGGTGCCGGCTACGGAAGCGGATCAGGCGTATGCCGAAGAGGTTGCCGACAAGCTGGCGGACTATGTCTGGAACAAGCGGCATGAGTTCCATTACACCGGCACGACCGCGAAACCAGAAGACGCGCTGGCGATGGCGCTCAGCTTTGAAGGCAAACCGTTTGTCATCACCGATTCGGGCGATAACACAACCTCCGGCGCGACCGGCTGGAATACGTTCATCCTGCGGCAGGCGCTGGCGGCCAAATCCGATAAGCGGATTCTGTTCGCTTCGATCTGCGATCCGAAGACATGCGATCTGCTCGACGGTCTGGATCTCGGCACGAAAACGGAGATCGAGCTGGGCGTGGGGCACGATGCGATGTCAGAGAAGGTCAAGCTGGAAGTCACCGTCTTGTCCAAGGGTGAGGTCGTCCGGCCGATCGGCATCGGAACTGAAGGCATTGCCAAGACGTTTGGCAAGTGTGTCGTCGTTCACGTGGAAGGCACGGCGATCGATATCATTGTCGCTAATCACCGCCAGTCCTACGCGCATGCGATTCAGTTTGAAAGCGCCGGCGTGAACTGGATGGATTACGATGTGACAGTCGTCAAACAGGGCTATATCTTCCCGTATCTGAAAGAAAACGCCGCCGGTTATGTGATGTCGCTGACCGACGGGGCGACGCCGCAGGATACCGCTTCAATTCCATTCAAGCGGATCATGCGCCCGATGTTCCCGGTTGATCAGATTTAATCCTGAACTGACGATCAAACCAGATCCCAGCTTCCATAAGAAAACCGGCGCAAGCGGAGCGCCGGTTCTCGCTAATCTTCAGGTTCCCGGCGGGTTAACCGCCGGTGAATCTTCTCATACGTTGTCAGCTTCCGATTTAACAGCTCGTCATATTGGAGCCGGAAGTAAATCGAATACAACGTGTCCAGAATATAAAGCAGCGTCATCCGCGTCGAAAACGACGAGATCTTCTGATAGTGATTTTCATACGACGACATGTAAATCTTATACTGCGCAAAGCGCGTCAGCGGATTTTTCTGGGTCGAGGTGATCAGCACGATCGGCGAATGGTTGTCGCTTAAGATCTGACAGACGGTGTTCATCGAGCCGCCCCGGCCGCCGAACGAAATGACGATCGACAGATGGCGGGCGTCGGCGTTGCCGGCCGACAGTTTCTGCATGTATTCCGCTTCGGGAACGTTCACGTTCACATTGATCTCCTGCATCTGGAACTGGAAGTTCCGGGCGAAAAAGAGATTGCCGGCGGAGGCGTACACGTCGATGAACGCCGCTTGTTTCATCAGTGCCGACACGTCCACCAGCACCTGCTGATCGGACAGATTCAGCGTGTCCTCAATCGTCTGGGTGTAAACGTCCTTTAAATGAAGCAGGATCTCGTTGACCGTATCGGTCGGGGAAATCGGAAAGTCAATGCTTTCCACCGGGACTTCGGTTTCCGAACGCAGCGCGTCCTGCAGCTGCAGCTTCAGGTCGTTGACGCCGCTTAAGCCCAGCTTGTTGATCAGCCGGTAGATCGTCGGCACGGAGACATAGGTCAGCGAAGCGATTTCCTTCGGCTTGGCCGCGATAAAGCTTTCCGGGTCCTTCAGAATCGCGTCGATCAGAATTCGCTCGTTGGGCGTGACATTTTCAAGATTTTCAAGTTTTTTTAACAGATTCACAACGCATCTTCCTTTTCCTGCTTTAACTATACCACGATTGCAGGCAAAGCCGAAAGAGAAGCGAACCGTCAGAATAAAGGAGAATGAAACGATGAAACAAATCAAAGCCGTTTTAAAACAAGTCAGCGCGCCGCAAAAGGACTGCGCGGGCACGCCGGTCGGATTGAGCGACGAAACGATCGCCGAGCGCAAACAAAAAGTGCTGGCCGCGATGAAAGCGCGCGGACTGGATCAGCTGATCGTGTACGGCGATGTCGAGCACGGCGGAAATTTCGAGTATTTAGTCGGGTATTTCACCCGCTTTGAGGAAGCGCTGCTCGTGCTGAACGCCAACGGCAAGGCGACACTGGTCTTGGGCAACGAAAACCTGAACAAAGCCGCTAAGGCCCGGATCGAAGCCGCGGCTGTGCATGTCTCGCTGTTCTCGCTGCCGAATCAGCCGCATCGTCACGACAAATCGCTGAAAACGCTGCTTCAGGAAGCGGGAATCGCCGAAGGACAGCGCACCGGCTTAGTTGGATGGAAACTGTTTACCAGTCCGCTGGAGGACAACCGGCAGAGCTACGATATCCCTTCTTATGTCGTCGAGGCGGTCAAGGCGATCGTCGGCGAAGCGCAGTTAAGCAATGAAACCGGTCTGTTCATCGGGGAAAACGGCGTGCGCACCACCAACAACGCGAATGAAATCGCGCATTACGAATATGCGGCGGCGCTGGCTTCCGATTGCGTGCTGGATGCGATGGACAAGCTGGAACCGGGCGTCAGCGAGCTGGAGCTGGGCGACGCGTTAGTGCGCAAAGGGCAGCATACGAGCATTGTTACGATTGCCTCGAGCGGTCCGCGCTTTGTCAAAGCGAACATGTTCCCGACGGCCAACACCGTCAAGCTGGGTGATCCGATTTCCTTAACTGTCGGCTACCGCGGCGGTTCCAGCAGCCGGGCCGGCGTCGCCGTGCATAACGCGGACGAACTGCCGGAAGCCCAACGTGATTATCTCGAGCGGGTGGCCGGACCGTATTTCAGCGCCTATGCGGCATGGCTGGAAACGATCCACATCGGTCAGACCGGCGGCGATTTGTTCAATACCGTAGAAACGGTGCTGCCGCGCGCGCAGTACGGCTGGTCGCTGTGCCCGGGGCATCTGAGCGCGGAGGAAGAATGGATGGCTTCTCCGGTTTATGAAGGCAGTACGGAAATTCTGAAAAGCGGCATGCTTTTCCAGATCGATATCATTCCGTCCGTTTCCGGCTATCCGGGAACCAGCGCCGAAAGCACCGTCGTTTTGGCGGATGCGGAACTGCAGCGCCAGATTCAACAGGAATATCCGCAGATGTGGCAGCGGATGCAGGCGCGGCGGACTTACCTGAAAGAAACGCTGAATATCCAACTTTCCGAAGACGTGCTGCCGATGTGCTCGACCGTCGCCTATCTGCGGCCATTCCTATTAAATAAGGATAGCGCGTTGGTCGCGGAATAGGCGGAAAGCAGGATGAAAGTATTAGCGGCATGCATGCGGACCGAATCCAATGCTCATATCCCGATGAAGAATACGCTTGCGGATTATGATCTGGCGGTCCAGGCTCAAAAGGTGATCGACAAGATGTTGATCGGCGACATCTTTGAAAAGGAAAAGATTGAGTTGATTCCGGCGGTGTTCGCGGCCAGCGGACCGTCCGGGGTGATCGAGCGCAATGCGTTTGATTATATCGAATCGTGCGTGCTCAACACCGTTAAAAAGCATATTCATGAGCTGGACGGCGTGCTGTTGTTTCTGCATGGCGCCAGCGAGGTTGACGGTTTGGGTTCCGGCGAGCATCATCTGCTTCAGAAAATCCGCGAGCTGACCGGGCCGTATTTGCCGGTTGCGATTGCCTGTGATCCGCATGGCAATCTGTGCCGGGAGTATGTGGAGGGGGCGACGATTCTGCGCTCCTACCGCGAATCTCCGCATACCGACATGGAAGCAACCTACCGGCTTGTTGCCCGGATGCTTTGCGATCTGTTGAAGCAGCCGAAGTCGATCGTTCCCGTCTACCGCAAGCTGCCTTTGATTTTAGGCGGGGAACAGAGTGTGTCGGCGGATGAACCGGTGCGTTCGATCAACCGGTATATGGATGAGCTGGAACAGGATCCGCGGCTGCTCAGCGTGTCCTGGCATGTCGGCTATATCCGTCACGATACAGACGTTGCGGGCTGCGGCGTTGTGGTCGTTCCTGCCGATAACCAATACCGGGATTATGCCGAAAAGATCGCGGATCAGCTGGCGGAGTTCATCTGGCAGCGGCGGCATGAATTTCATTATACCGGTTTGACTGCCCAGCCTGATGAAGCGCTGCGGATGGCACTGGAATGCAAGGGAAAACCGGCGTTCATCACCGATTCCGGGGATAATGTGACCTCCGGAGCGACCGGCTGGAACACATTGATTCTGCGTCAGGTTCTGGCTCAGGAAAAGCTGGAAAAACGCGTGCTGTTCGCTTCGATCTGCGATCCCCGGACGTGCCGTGAGCTGGCGGACAAGCCGGTGGGGTCGGCCTGTACGATCCGGTTGGGAATGGACTATGACGAGCTGTCGAAAGCCGTGGAGCTGGATGTGACCGTGCTGCATCATGGCGACGTGCTGATGCCGGTCGGCTACAACGCCGGTCAGTATACGAAGTTTGGCCGCTGCGTCAGCGTGGCGGTGAAGGACCGTTTGGTAACGATCGTCATCGCCGATGTGCGTCAGACCTACGCGCTGCACGACCAGTTTATTGCGGCCGGCGTGGATTGGGATGACTATGACGTGATTATCGTCAAGCAGGGCTATATTTTCCCTGAGCTGAAAGCGAAAGCAGCGTTCAGCGTTATGTCGCTGACCGAAGGCGCAACGCTGCAGGATACGCGCCGGCTGACCTTTAAACGGATTCAGCGGCCGATGTATCCGATTGATGAAATTTAAGGAGTAAGATCATGAAAATTTTAATCGGGGCCTTATTGGCGGAGTCCAACGCCTATGTGAAGCAGGATTGTGAAATTCAGGATTTTACGATTCTGAAAGGACCGGGAATGGCGGATAAGCTGTACATCAGCGAACTGGCCCGGGAAAACGATGTTGAACTGATTCCTTCCCTGCATGCCAGCTGCATGGCGGCCGGGGTTGTTGATTTCGATACGTTCGATTATCTGCGGAAGAAATTCATCCAGGCCGTCAAGGAACACGAACATGAATTGGACGGCATCTATCTGTTTCTGCACGGCGCCAGCCATGTGCGCGGCTTACCCGGCGGTTCCGGCGATCATTATCTTTTAAATGAAATCCGCAAGGTGGTCGGACCGTACATGCCGATCGCGGTGCTGTGCGATCCGCATGGCAATCTGGCCCAGGCCTATGTTGATCAATGCACGATCCTGCGGACCTTCCGCCATTCCCCGCATTCTGACCGGGATGTGGCCAGTCAGACCGTTTTCCGCTGCCTTCTCGATGTGCTCAAAGACCGCCGGCCGATTCATCCGGTGTATCGGAAAGTACCGATTCTGTTGGGCGGGGAGCGTTGTGTTTCAGCGGATGAACCGCTTTGTTCCATCAACAAGCTCCTTGATGAAATCGAGGCGGATCCGCGGATCCTGTGCTGTTCCTATCATATCGGCTACCTGCGGCATGACAGCGAACATTGCGGGGCAGGCATCGTCGTGGTGCCGGATCGTCCCGAAGACACGGAGTACGCGAAGCAGAAAGCGGATGAGATCTATGATTTTGTCTGGGCGCGGCATCAACAATTCCATTTTACGGGCAACGCTTCAGAACCGGAAGAAGCGCTGCGGGTCATGCTTGAGTTTGACGGCAGTCCATGCTTCTTATCCGATTCCGGCGACAATGTCACGGCCGGAGCGCCGGGCGTGAATACGACGATGCTGAAGCAGGTGCTGGCGCTGAACGATTTTCATAACAAGTCGATCCTGTTCGCGGCGATCTGCGATCCGCAGCTGTGCGCGACAGTGCTGGCCCATAAAAAAGCGGGTGAGCCGGTGGCGTTAACGCTGGGTGCGAATCTGGATGCTCATTCTGCGCCGGTTTCGATTTTCGGAACAGTGATATCGACTGGCAATCTTCATCGCCGATATGGCGATGAAGCGGTGGCCGGACAGTGCTGGACCGTGAAGCTGGACAATGTGCCGGTGACCGTCGTGATCGCCAGCGCGGCGGTGTCGTTTTCCGAGCGTGAACAATATGAAAAGGCCAACGTCGATCTGGACGGCTATGATTTGATCATCGTCAAGCAGGGTTATTTGTATCCGGAGCTGAAAGCGATGGCCAAGCATTACGTCATGGCGTTGACCGACGGCGCATGTCAGCAGCGGACGGAAAAGCTGATCTATAAGAAAGTCAGCCGGCCGATCTACCCGCTCGATGAAATTTAAACGTAACACCATCATTTTAAAGACCGCGGCAAAAACGCGGAAGGAGGAAATCTCATGAAAATCTTAATCGGCGGTCTCGTCGCTGAATCCAACGCCTACGTGGCCAAACCCTGCGAAATCCAGGACTTCGTCATCCAGACCGGCGAGGACATTGCCCACCGGATGTATCTGGACGAACTGCAGCCTGAGCTTCAAGCCAACGATATTGAGCTGATCCCGGCGATCTTCGCCTACGGGGCGGGCGCGGGACGGGTCGCTTACGATACGTTCGATTATATCCTGAAACAATTTAAGCACGCTGTGGAAAAATACCAGGGCGAGCTGGACGGCATGTTTTTCTTTCTGCATGGCGCAAGCAATGTAATCGGTCTGGAAGGCGGTTCCGGCGACCACAAGATCATCGAGGAAATCCGCAGGATCGTCGGGCCGTACATGCCGATCGCGGTCGTCTGTGATCCGCATGGCAACGTCGATCAGGAGTACGCAAACCGATTGAACATCCTGCGCACCTTCCGCCACAGTCCGCATACCGACCGCAAGGAAGCGCATCAGATCGTTTTCCGCTGCCTGGTCAACTTGATCCAGAACCGCCGGGAAATTCATCCGGTGTACCGCAAGGTGCCGATTCTCTTAGGCGGGGAGCGCTGTGTTTCCACCGATGAACCGCTGGTGTCGATCAACCGCCTGCTCGATGAAATCGAAGCTGATCCGCGGATTCTGTGCTGTTCCTATCACATCGGCTATCTGCGTCATGACAGCGCCAAGTGCGGTGCGTCCGTCGTGGTCGTGCCGAACCAGCCGGAGGATGAAGCGTATGCCCGGCAGAAAGCGAATGAGATTTATGATTTCGTCTGGGCGCGGCACAAGGAATTCCATTTTACCGGGTACGCGGACGAGCCGGAGGCAGCGTGGGAAGCGATGCTCAAGCATCCGGGAAAGCCTTGCTTCTTAACGGATTCCGGCGATAATGTCACGGCTGGGGCGCCGGGCGGCAACACCGTTGTGCTGCGTCAGGTGCTGGCGGAAACCAACTATCACGGCAAGCAGATTCTGATCGCCGGGATTACCGACAAGAAGCTGTGCGAAAGCACGCTGGCCGGCAAGCAGGCCGGCGATCATGTGGAATTTGACGTCGGTCCGGAAATCGACGCACTGTCAGCCAAGGTTCATTTAAGCGGCACGGTGATTTCCACCGGCGACTTGCACAATCATTATCATGATCCGAAGGTGGTCGGCGTCTGCTGGACGATCAAACTGGATGACAAACCGGTCACGGTTGTGATCCAGAGCTATTCCGTTTCATTTGCGGAGCGGGCCCAGTATGAACAGGCGAACGTCGATCTGGATGCCTATGATCTGATCATCGTCAAGCAGGGCTATCTCTATCCGGAACTGAAAGCGATGGCGTCGCATTACGTCATGTCCTTGACCGACGGGGCGTGCATGCAGCGCACGGAGCGGCTGACATACAAGAAGGTCATCCGTCCGATCTATCCGCTCGACGAGATTTAACTGATGGAATAAAACGGGAGAGAAGACAAAGGGGGACGAGTGTTTGAATTGGGTTTTAACGCTGTTGGCAGGCGTCGCCGGCTGGCAGCTGGCAGCGCGGTGGAAACTGCCGGCGCCCGCGATGTTGGGCAGTATGCTCGCCGTGGGCCTGACGAATATTTTATTCGATTACGCCGCCTTGCCGATGGCGGTGAAGGTCTTCGCCCAGGCGATTTCCGGGGCCTTTATCGGCATGCAGATCGGGCGTAAAGATGTGGCGCGGATGCGCGGGCTGATCGTCCCGTTTCTGTTATTGGCAGTCATGCTGACGGTGAATACGTTTATCGTCGGGATCGCGATCCAGAAACTGTGCGGCTGGGATTGGATTACGGCTTTGCTTTCCTGCGTGGCCGGCGGGGTAACGGATATCTCGTTAATCGCCATGGAGATGGATGCGGATGTCGGAACCGTCGCGATGATGCAGACAGCCCGGCTAGTCGGCGTGTTGTTGTTTTTCCCGTACTGGATTCAATTCGTGACCCGGCATGAACCGAAGACCGCACCGGCGATGGAAGAAAAACCGCTGGATGCGGTGCACACGCCGCTGGACCGGCTGATTTCAACACGGTCCTCGCGGATTGTCTTCACGCTGCTGCTCAGCATCGGGTTAGGCTATCTGGGCAATGCGAGCGGTCTGCCGGCGGCGTCGATGGTGTTTCCGATGATCGCTGTCGCGGCGCTCAACTGCACGACTTCGGTCTGCGCCGTACCGCTGGCGATCAAAAATATCGCGCAGCTTCTGGCCGGGTCGTTAGTCGGCGTCAGCATCACGGCTGCGACCTTTAGCAGCCTGTCGTCAACGCTGGTGCCGGTCGGCCTGCTTTTGCTCAGCTACTGGACGGTCAACGGTCTTTACAGCGGAATATGCAGGCGGACAAAGCTGCTGGATCTGAAATCGGCGATGTTCGCTTCCGCTCCCGGCGGTGCGACGGACATGTCGCTGATCGCCGCCGATCTGGGCGCGGATCTCTCGCAGATCGCGCTGATTCAGGTGCTGCGTGCGGCGTATGTCGTCGCGGTGATGCCGCCGCTGATCCTCGGTTTTATCCAGTGGATCGGATAGCGGAAAGAAAGGGAAAACGATGAAGCGATATTTCTATTTGGGTCTGGGCTCGCTGGCGATGTGCGTGTTCGGCTTGATGTATAACTGGACGGTCTTTGCCGGGGCGGCCAGCGTTGCCAACGTGTTCTCAGTCTGCCAGATCTGTTTCTGCGCCGGCGGCGTGCTGAGCGGTTTTATCTATTACCGCGTCCGCTTCCGGGCAAGCATGATCGCGGCCAGCCTGATGATTCTGGCCGGCTTGTTTCTGACCAGCCGGGCAGAGAACGTGATGATGATTTATGTTTGTTACAGCGTGATGTTTAGCCTGGGCGCGGGGTTTGCCTACAAGGCGTTATTGACGAGCGTCATGACGTGGTTTAACGACAAGCCGGGCCTGGCCAGCGGGATTCTGGTGATGGGCGCGGGTCTGACGGCATTTGTGTTCAATGTGCCGACCTCGCTGATCATTGAAAGCACAGGCTGGCGCACGGCGATGACCTTATTGGCGGGGATTGCGTTCGGACTGTCGCTGCTGACGGCGATTATCGTTCAGCCGCGTGGGGTCGTGAAGCAGGCCGGGACGCTGGAAATCGAGGAAGAAGGCCAGGTGTCCACCGGTCAGATGATGAAAAGCGCGCGCTTTTACGTTTACTTCCTCTGGAGCGTGCTGGTGCTGGCCGGCTGCAGCTCACTGACCGGAACCGCGGTCAGCTGCGGGGTGTCGTTTGGGATCAGCGCGACGATGGCGGCGACGCTGTCAATGATCATCTCGTTGTTCAATTCGCTCTCGCGTGTGTTCTACGGGATTATCTATGATAAAATCGGCCGCAGGACGGCCATGGGTATCGCCACGACGCTGTTTTTAACCGCCGTCGCGATCCTGTACTGCGCCTTTACGCTGGGCAGCACAACGCTGCTGGCGGTAAGCTTTATTTTCGTCGGACTCAGCTTCGGCGCGGTGCCGACGATCTCCTCGGCCTATATTCTGACAACCTTCGGTAAGAAATACTACCCGAGCAATTTCAGCGTCCAGGGAACCTATACCCTGTTCAGCCCGTTTTTAGGCACGATGTTGTTCAGCGCGCTGTTTACCGCCACCCAAAGCTATCCGGCGTCCTACAGCTATCTGATCGTCTACGCGCTGCTGGCGGCGGTGCTTTTGACGGCGCTTAACCGGCTGCTGAAGCCCGGGCGTGAAAACAATTTATCAAAGCCGCAAAGCGAATAAAACGAAGTTTTGAGAATTTTATCCAAGCGTCGCTCAGACGCTTAAAAAACGATAAGAAATCTCTATAATGGAGATCAGAAAGAAATCAGTCGGCAAGGACTGGAAGGAGGTACCGATGAACGGTAAAGTCAAAAAGGATTTTTTATGGGGCACAGCCAGCGCGGCTTATCAATGTGAAGGCGGCTGGAACGAAGGCGGCAAAGGCGAAAGCAACTGGGATCAGTTCTGCCATGGACCGAAGAACGTCAAAGGCTTCACCGGCGACGTCGCGGCGGACTTTTACCATCGCTACAAAGAGGACATCCGGCTGTTGAAGGAAGGCGGTCACAACACACTGCGCTTCTCGATCGCCTGGACGCGGATTCTGCCGGATCAAAGCGGTCAGGTCAATCCGGAAGGCGTTGCCTTCTACAAGGACGTTTTAAAGGAATGCCGGGAAAACGGCATCACGCCGAACGTCACGCTGCTGCACTACGACATCCCGGCCTGGCTGGAAGATCTGGGCGGGTATGCCAATCCGATTTTCCCGGATGAATTCGCGAAATACTGCAAGGTCGTCTTTGAGCAGTTCGGCAATGAAATCCCGTTGTATGTGACGATCAACGAATCGACGCACAATGCGTACTGTTCCTATCTGACCGGCAACTATCCGCCGAATATCCACAACGTGCAGACGCTGGTGCAGGTTTGTTACAATCTGGTCGTTGCCAACGCCAAGGCAATCCGCGAGTTCCGCAAGCTGAATCTGACGTCGCAGGTCGGCATCGTGCATACGACCAACACCGTTCAGATCCTCAAGGACACGCCGGAATACCGCGTGGCGCAGCGGCGCGGAGATCTGTTTAAAAACAAGTGGGTTACCGATCCGGCGATCCTGGGAAAATTCCCGGACGATCTGTTCCCGCTGTTAGAGGAAAGCGGCATCGACCTGTCGTTTGTCAAGGAAGAAGATCTGGAAATCATTAAGCACAACACGATCGATTTCCTCGGTCAGAACTGCTACACCCGCGCATTGGTCAAACCGTACGAATCCGGGGAAACCAACTATTATCCGAACAATGTCGGAGCCGGGGTCAAGACGATCGAGGGCTATACCGTCAAGGGCTGGTTCCAGACCGACGTCGATCCGAACACACCGAAAAACGCCTGGAGCCGCGAGATTTATCCCAAGACGGTGTACGATATGCTGATGGGAATTAAAAAGGACTACGGCGATATTCCGGTTTACATCACGGAAAACGGCCATGCCCTGTATGAACAGCCGGATGCCAACGGCGAGGTCAACGACGACGAACGGATCGAATTTCTGAAGTCGTATCTTGAATGGCTGATCAAGGCAGAAAATGAAGGCTGCAACGTCAAGGGCTACTATGCCTGGTCGACGACTGACTGCTACTCCTGGATCAACGGCTATGAAAAGCGCTACGGCTTGATTTATGTCGATTACGCCAACGGTTTGAAGCGGATTCCGAAGAAGAGCTATCACTGGTACCGCGAGTTCATCCGCGAGCATACTGAGGACTGATCAATGGCTGAAAAATTTCTTTGGGGCTCCGCGACGGCAGCCTATCAATGCGAAGGCGCCTGGGATGCGGACGGCAAGGGGCCGAGCATCTGGGATCAGTTCTGTCACAGCGAAAAGAACACGACCGGAATCACCGGCAACGTGTCCTGTGATTTCTATCATCATGTCGAGGAAGATCTCCGGATGATGGCCGAGGGCGGTCAGAACACCTTCCGTTTTTCGATCAGCTGGTCACGCATTCTGCCGAAAAACGATCATGTCGTCAATCCGGCCGGTCTGGCCTTCTATGACCGCGTGCTGGACGCGTGTGAAAAATACGGCATCGTGCCCAACGTCACGCTGATCCATTATGATCTGCCGGACTATATCGGCGATCAGGGCGGCTGGTGTTATCCCGGCGTGGCCGATGAATTCGCTTATTACTGTTCTGTGGTATTCAAGCACTTCGGCGACCGGATTCCGCTGTATGTGACGATCAACGAACCGAACCATAACGCTTACTGTGATTACTGCGTCGGCAACTATCCGCCGAATGAAACCAACCTGCAGCACTATTGCCAGTGTGCTTACAACATGGCGGTCTGCACGGCCAAGGCGATCCGCGAGTTCCGCAAGCTGAATCTGAAAGCACAGATCGGCGTGGTGCAGGGCTGCGGCCCGGCGACGGCGCTTCAGGATACGCCGGAGTACCGCGACGCTGTCAAATATTGCAACTATTTCTGCAACGACTGGATTCTCGATCCGGCGATCAAGGGCGCTTACGATCCGGAGTTAATCGCCGCCGTCAAAGCGAAGGGCATCGACCTGTCGTTTGTGAAGGAAGAGGATCTGGAAATCATGAAGCACAACACGATTGATTTCTTAGGCCAGAACATTTACAGCCGGATGCTGGTAAAACCGAACACCTCCGGCATCACTGCCTTTACCGTCAACAACGCCGGAAACAACGACGGCTCAGCGAGCGCCGCGCGGGAAACCCGGGCGATTGCCGGCTGGTTTGAAAGTGACCGCGATCCCAACACCAAGCTGAATCACTGGGGCCGTGAGATCTTCCCGCAGTGCGCCTACAACACGCTGATGGAGCGCAAGCGCCGCTATGGCGATATCCCGATCTACGTTACGGAAAACGGCCACGGCTGTTACGACGTCGCGGATGAAAACGGCTATGTTGAAGATGACGAGCGGATTGAGTTCCTCCGCAATTATCTTCATTATATTCTGAAGGCGAAGCAGGACGGCGTGAATCTGAAGGGCTATTACGTCTGGTCGACGATGGATCTTTACAGCTGGATCAACGGCTACAAGAAGCGCTATGGTCTGGTGCGCGTGGACTATGACGATCCGCAGCGCAAGCGCACGCCGAAGAAAAGTTATTTCTGGTACAAGCAGTTTATCGCTGAGCATCAGGATCTTTAGGCTTAATTTTAAGGCATCCTTCGCGGCAACCGCCGGCCTGCGCCGCGGCTGTCCGATCCGGATGCCTTTTCTAAATAGAAGCAAGGGGGAAAACCGATGTTTGATTTGTCTGTTCTGTTGAATGTGGAAATGCAGATTCTGATCTTTTTCGGGCTTGGTCTGCATTTGAAGAAAAGAGGAGTCACCGACGGTCCGATCGATGCTTTTCTGTCGACGTTGATTCTGAATCTGATCATGCCGGTCAATATCTTCCTGTCCTTTTACCGCAGCGTTTCCGTTGCGGTGTTAAAAGAAAGTCTCCTGTTGGTGTTGGCGGGCGTGATCGTGGTCGTGCTCGTGTTGGGGATGTCGCGGCTTTTGCCCAAGTCGATGCCGTTAGAAAAGAAGCGCATCGCACAGTATTCGATGTTGATATCCAACGGTTCGCTGATCGGTCTGCCTTTGATCGAAGGGCTGTGCGGAAGCATGGGGGTCGTGTATGCGAACATCTTTATGATTCCGACGCGGATTCTGTCGTTTTCCTCCGGAGAGAAATATTTCAATACGGAGTGGAAGCCGGCAGGGGCGCTGTCCGTGATGAAGAAATTCTTTTTCAATCCGATCACGATCGCGATGATCCTGGGATTTCTGTTCAACCTGGCGCGAATTCCGCTGCCGGGCGGGCTGGACGCGGTGTTCAGTTCCTTGTCCGGATGCATGAGTCCGCTGGCATTGTTGTTAGTCGGATCGACGCTGCTGGACAGGGAATCGACAAGTATGGGATTATCGAAGGATATCGTGCAGATCAGTCTGTTCCGGCTGATCATCGCGCCGTTTTTGACCTGGATCGTCGGTGTGGCGCTGCATTTAAGCACGCCGCAGCTGATTGCCGCCGTGCTGGTCAACGCGACGCCGGTCGCTTCCACGGCCACGATCTTCTGCCGCAAGTATAACGGCAACACCAGCTACACCAGCCGCTGCGTTTTCTTTTCCACGGTCTTTTCCCTGTTTACGTTAGTGTTGGTTTCCGCTACAATGTCGATGGGATAAGGGGGAATTTTCCATGACGCGACGTCTTCAATTCAAGGTCGATCTGATTCACGGACCGATCTTTCAAAGCTTGCTTTTCTTTGCGATTCCGCTGTTTTTCTCCAATGTGTTTCAGCAGTTATACAACACCGTCGATACGATGATCGTCGGCCATGCGCTGGGTGATTTGTCACTGGCGGCAATCGGTTCCTGCGCTGCGATTTATGATTTGTTGATCGGTTTCGCGTTAGGCATCGGCAACGGTCTAGCGATCGTGACGGCGCGCAGCTACGGCGCCGACGATACGGAGCTGCTTAAAAAATCGGTGGCGGCTTCGATCGTGATCGGCCTTTTGACTTCGCTGGTGCTGACAGTAGGCGCGGAAGTGATTTTAATGCCATTGTTGAAAATGCTGGATACGCCGCCGGAGATCATCGCCGAGGCGTTTAGCTACATTTCGGTGATCACGCGGTTCACGCTGGTCATGTTCGCGTATAATTTGTGCGCGGGTCTGCTTCGGGCAATCGGCAACAGCTTCATGCCGCTGGTCTTCTTAGTTTTGTCATCATGCCTGAATATCGGGCTGGATCTGTTTTTCATCACGCAGCTGCACATGGGCGTCGGCGGGGCGGCGGTCGCGACCGTCATCGCGCAGGGGATTTCCGTCGTCTTGTGCCTGATTTATATTTTAAAGAAAGCGCCGGTGTTAATTCCGCAGCGCCGGCACTTTAAAATCGAGCGGGGGATTTACGCGGAGATGTTAGGTCAGGGCTTGTCGATGGGCTTTATGGGCAGCATCGTTGCGGCAGGTTCCGTCGTGCTGCAGTATGGCATCAACAATCTGGGAACGCTGGTGATCGCGGGGCATACCGCGGCGCGCAAGCTGTTCATGTTCTTCAATATGCCGTTCTCCGCAATGGCGATGGCGATTTCGACGTTTGTTTCGCAGAACCGGGGCGCGGATCAGCGGACGCGGATTCTCAAGGCGATGCGGTGCGCTGTGCTGTATGATATCGCGATGGCCGCAGGGGTAACCGTGATTCTGTTGTTGTTCGCGCCGGCTCTGGTTCAGCTGATTTCCGGCTCGCAGGAGGCGGTCGTGCTGAACAACGGGGCCTTGTATCTGCGGGTAGTCGGACCGTTCTATGCCGTTTTGGGCGTCTTGTTGGAAACCCGGTACGCGCTGCAGGGATTAGGCGCCAAAATGATTCCGCTGGTGTCGAGTGTGATCGAGCTGTTGGGAAAGATCGTCTTCGCATTCGTGTTCATTCCAAGGTTTCAGTATCTCGCGGTGATTTTCTGCGAGCCGGTGATCTGGTGTCTGATGACGGCGCAGCTGATTTACGCTTATGCTACTCATCCTTACATCCGAGGGAAAAAAGGAAAAGCGGAATTATCGGTTTAATCCGGATCAACGCTCATCGTTGAGGCAAGAGAAGGAATGGCTGTTCAAGGGAGGAAAAGGGAAAAACCATGAAACTGTTTGTATCGGATCTGGATGGGACATTGTATCCGCCCAACGTCACCGACAGCGGCGCGGAAAACCGGGCGGCGATCCAGCGTTGGCGGGCGGCAGGCAACGTGTTCGCGGTAGCGACTGCACGGATTCATCAGGCCTATCCGAAAGTGTCGGCGGATCTGGGCTTTGCGGTTGATTATCTGGGCGGCAACGGCGCTGAGTTGATCTTCAGTGATGGAACACGGATGACGCGCACCCTGAAGGCCGCGGTTTTTCTGGACGTAGCCGGCTGGCTGGCGCGGCATCATGTTGACGCCACGGTGAAAATGAATTGTCAGGGGCAATGGATCAGCAGCGACTGCCGGCATTATCCGTACGGACATCCGCACCGGCTGCGCCGTTCCCTGCTGGATTCGGTGACGTTGGCAGAAACGACGGTCGATCCGGATGCGGAAATCCTGAATCTGGGGATCATTATCCGTCCGGATCAGCGTGACGGCGTCAAACGGGCCTTACGGGAAAAGCTGGCGGGAACCGTGGAGATCGTCAGCTCGGATTTTGATAATCTGGATCTGGTCCGGCCGGATTGTTCCAAAGCCGCCGCGCTGGGCATTCTTGCGGAGCGGATCGGCGTACCGCTGCGCGAGGTGATTGTGATCGGCGATTCGGAAAATGACGTCGGGATGTTTGACGTTGTGGACACGAGTTACTGCATGACGCAGGCGGAGCCGGAGGTCAGACAAAAAGCGCGGTGGGTCGTGACGTCGGTGGCGGAAGCGCTGACGCGCGAGAGCGGCAGGGGTTAGGAATCTATCTTTCCTGCTTAAAAATCGCTCAGCAGATTATGAAGACTTTAAAAAGAGGCGGAATCACGAAAAGTGTTCTGCTTTTCTTTCTATTAGGAAAGTGCATTATTTAAGGATAGGGAACAAAGAACCCTGAGCAGAAAGCAAGATAAGAGCAGCAAGCTGCGTTGATTATAAAATCAAATAATAAATAGCGTAGATATTTTACCTTTTTGTCAGGTGATGTCTTATTTCATGAATAGATTATTCCAAGTTAATACTATGAATATAACTTAAAGATACTATTGGAATAATGTCCTGAATATTGTATAATATTCGGGACAAAAGGAGGAATTAACTTGGCAAATAGTTATTCCAGAAAGATTCAAGAAAGGATTCGGGATGCTGCAGAAGGAACTGTTTTCATCGGCGCAGATTTTGCCGATATTGCAGATACAGAAACGGTAAGACGAAATTTAAATCGTTTGACACAGGCAGGCTTAATCCGGCGGATTCTAAAGGGAGTTTATGAAAAGCCGGAATACAGCGAAATGCTGAAGGAATATGTAGCGGCAGATCCGGAAGTCGTAGCCAAAGCGCTGGCTCGGAATTATCACTGGAGCATTGCCCCGTGCGGGAATACAGCTCTGAATTTGTTGGGACTTTCTACACAGGTAACAGCGGTTTGGTCCTATATCAGCGATGGTCCTTATAAGACCTATGAATGGGATTCCACAAAGCTGGAATTTAAGCATCGAACAAACAAAGAGATTACGGGACTTTCCTATATGACGATTCTTGTAATTCAGGCATTGAAAACATTGGGGAAAGCAAACGTTACAGAGAAAACGATCCAGATACTTCGTTTTCGGTTGAGTAAAGAGGACAAAGCGATTATGTTAACAGAGGCGGCAGAGTCCACGGATTGGGTTTATAATACAATTCGGAAGATTGCGGAGAGGGACTGAAAAAGTGATAAATGTTGCTAAATTTTCGGACAATGATAAACGGATACTGTTCAGAAACACAGCTGATAAAATGGGGTTGAATGATACCGTTGTGGAAAAGGACTTCTGGGTTTGCTTTACACTCGATTATTTATTTCATCGGTCTCCTTGGATGGATTTCATAACGTTTAAGGGGGGGACCAGCCTTTCAAAAGCCTTCAATCTGATCAACCGGTTTTCGGAAGATATTGATCTGATCCTGGACTGGCGGTTATTAGGGTATGGTAAAGACGAGCCTTGGGAACAGCGTTCAAACACAAAGCAGGATGCATTTAACAAAGAGGCTAACGTCAGGGCAGAAATTTTTTTGACTGAAATTTTCTGCCCGGCAATCAGGAAGGATTTGTCACAAGAGCTTGGCTGTGAAGTAAACATTGAAATGGATGAAAAAGAAAAGCAGACAGTCATTTTTTCTTATCCGAAACTGTTTACCAATACCGGAATCCTGCAGGTGATTCGTTTGGAAATTGGAGCCTTGGCGGCATGGACGCCAGCGATGACAGCCGAGATAACACCCTATGCCGCGAAGTATTATCCGGATATTTTTCGCCAGAAAAGCACTGGCATTTTGACTGTGGCTCCTGAACGGACATTTTGGGAAAAGGCTACAATTTTACATCATGAGGCGAACAGGCCGGAACATTCTGAAATGCCCCAGCGCTATTCCCGACATTATTATGATCTATACCGAATGGCTGATTCCCCAGTAAAGGAATCTGCCTTTTCGCAGCTTGATCTTTTGAAGAAGGTTGTGAACTTCAAAATGAAGTTTTATCCACGGGCTTGGGCAAAGTATCCGGAAGCTGTGCCAGGGACGTTAAAGCTTATACCAGCAGAGTATCGTTTTGCAGCTTTGAAGGCAGACTACGAGGCTATGAAAGATATGCTTTTCGGAGATGTTCCTGAGTTTGAGACAGTAATCGCTGGAGTCCGGGAATTGGAAAAAGAAATCAACATGCTCAAGTAAGCATAATTTGGTAATGATTTTGAGTTTTTAGATTATGTCCATCGTCCTGTGATAGCAACGGAAGAACGCTTTTAAATTATGATTTCATAATTAAGGATATGCCTCCGCTGATCATTTATGATGAAGATCGGAATATTTTTATGAAGCGCTGCGGGTATATGACGAACAGGAAGATGTGGAAGCCATGCGGACGTTTATTGAATTTTCGTTGATCAAAACATGAAAAAAACGCTGAAAAGAGAGCGCCTGAGGTATCAATACCCGGATCATAAACGCTGAAGACTGGAAACAGTCTTTTTTTATTATTTCTTGAGCATCATAGAAAATTGAATCAAATTGAGAGAGTGAAGGGGAATGAGGGTGAGAATTTCATCCGATCTGACCGCAGGGGCTTTTCTTCAATATTGAGAGACGTTAAAGTAAAAGCAGGAAGGGAACGTGATCGGAATGGAACCTGTTTTAATGGAAGATCTTGAACGTTACTGCTTTTTATCAAAACTGACCGGAAATCACAATGCGGATTATCCGGTATATGTCTGTGTTGTCGGACGGATGGATAAGGAAGCAAATCGCTATCGCTATACATTGAAAATGCAGAAAAACGAAGAATGGCGGACTGTCTGCGAGTTGGAAAAACCAGGCGTCCTGTTGTTTCTCGACGCGGATACACTGTTGTTAAGCGGGGTGAAATCCACGGATGCCCCAGCTCAGCCGAATTCTGCCCAAACCCGGTTTTCCACATTCTTGTGTTCGACGGAGGAATGGAAAGAAACGTTCACGCTGTCGCTGAAGACGACGGATGTTCAGCGATTAACGAAAACTCAGCTGCTGATCAAAGCGGAAATCCAGCTGGAAGCCGCCGATGCTTATGCCTTGGATCCAGAACAGGCTGAGGCCTGGCAAAAAACACAGCACGAAAACGCCGATTATACCGTGCTGGAAGAATTGCCGTGGTGCGCGGATGGCCGCGGCGTTATTCAGGGAAAACGGATGCGGTTGTTTGTTTACGACACATTAACCACAGAATTATTCCCGCTGACCGATCCGCGGATGAACTGCGGCAGCGTTTCCGCTTGCCCTGAGTTGGGGAAAGCTTTGTTTACCGGGATGACCTACGGGCGGAAGGCATCCCAACGCGAAGGCTTGTATTGCTTCGACGCCCAAACGGGAAGTGTGACGACCTTGATTGAAGAAGGGGTTTACCGGCGGATCAAAGAGCCGCGTTTTGTCAGCGGGACGATCGTGTTCTCCGCGACCGACGGACTGCGGTATGGCAAGAATGAATCGCTGAACTTCTACACACTGAATCCGGATACTGGCGCTGTGACGCTGTTGGCAAAGCTGGATGATCCGCTGGGCAGCTCGATCGTTACCGACTGCCGGTTAAGCAGTGGCAGCGCGGTAAAAACGGACGGGACTTCGCTATACTTTACGATGACTCAAGGCTGGACGACGCCTTTATTCCAGCTTGATCTGAAAGGAAATCTCAGACGAGTACTGGATTTCAACGGTTCTATTGACGATTTTGACGTGACAGGACAAACCGTGCGCTTTATCGGTCAGCGGGCCCATCGGCTTCAGGAAATCGAACAGGCACAACTGCCGCAAGGCAAGCTGACTTCGCTGACGGACTGGAACGCGGACGCGCTGGCCGATCGCGATGTCATCCAGCCGCGGTATCTGTCATTTCATTCTGGCGGAAGGCAGATCGACGGCTGGGTTCTGACGCCATGGCATTATGATCCAAGCCAACGATATCCGGCGGTATTGGAAATCCACGGCGGACCGAATACCACTTATGGCGAAGTTTTCCACCATGAAATGCAGATGCTGGCGGGCAAGGGATATTTCGTTCTTTTCTGCAATCCGGTCGGCTCCGTCGGCCGCGGGGACGCGTTTGCGGATATCCGCGGGCGGTATGGCTGCGAGGATTATCAAAATTTGACTGATTTTCTCGACGAAGCCATTCAGGCCTATCCGGCGATCGATCCAAAACGAATCGCGGTGAGCGGGGGCAGCTACGGCGGGTTTATGGTCAACTGGATGATCGGCCATACACATCGCTTTGCCTGCGCCATCAGTCAGCGCTCCATCGCCAATTTTATGACCATCTATGGTCTCAGCGACTTCGGCTATTATTTCGTGCGCGATCAGCTGAGCGCGGATCCGCTGAATGAACAGGATCAGGCCAGGCTGTGGCGCCATTCGCCGCTGCGCTATGCCGGACAGGTCAAAACGCCGACGCTGTTTCTGCATTCGGAAGACGATCATCGCTGTTCGATCAGCGAGGGCTTGCAGATGTTTACCGCTTTGAGCGATCGCGGCGTACCGACCCGGATGGTGTGCTTCAAGGGCGAACATCATGAGCTGAGCCGCAGCGGCAAGCCGCTGCACCGTCTGCGCCGGTTCGCGGAAATCCAGCGCTGGCTTGACCGCTATTGTCCAGTCAACGCGGTATCGGAATCGGTATTTCCAGGGGAAGAAGGATGTTAACCCCCTTCCTTTTTTCCTTGCTGAAAAGAAAGGAAAATCCCGTCGAATCCCGTCCGAAATAAGATTGACACGTCTGGCGAAATCGCTTACAATAAAAACGAAGTTGGATTGTTATTGTTTTACAAAACAAGCAAAACCAATTTGCAGGGCTTTTGTTCTGCAGATTGGTTTTTTTGTTTTTCAGGGTGGTTGTCCACAAAATTACAGTTCAGCTTGCAGGTACGGAAAGAGAGGAATTCCTTATGAAAGTCTTGATCGGCCAGTTTGTTACGGAATCCAACGCCAACATTCCCCATCAGTGTGAAATCACGGATTATGACATCGCCTTCGGCGAGGAATGTATCCAGAAGATGCAGATCCGTCCGGTTTTTGAGAAGCACGGGATCGAGCTGATTCCTTCGATTTACGCCAATGCCGGAGCGGCGGGTGTCGTCAGTCAACGCGCGTTCGCTTATATTGAAAGCTGCTTTCTGAAGGCAGTGCGGGAACATCTCCATGAGATCGACGGAATTTATTTCATGCTTCATGGCGCGAGCGAGGTCGCGGAGCTGGAAGGCGGATCCGGTGATCATCACATTCTTCAGGAAGTCCGCAAGCTGGTCGGCCCTTATGTTCCGATCGCGGTGGCCTGTGATCCGCATGGCAATCTGAAACAGGACTATGTCGAATCGATTCAGATTCTGCGCAGCTATCGGCAGTCGCCGCATACGGATAAGGAAGAAACCTATGAAAAGGTGACGAGCTTGTTATGCGAGCTGCTGAAGCACCGCCAGGCAATTCACGCCGTGTACCGTAAGCTGCCGTTAATTCTGGGCGGGGAACAGAGCGTTTCCGCAGACGAACCGGTGCGCTCAATCAACCGGTATATGGATGAACTGGAACAGGATCCGCGGATTCAGAGCTGTTCCTGGCATGTCGGCTATATCCGCCATGACTGCGATGTCGCCGGCTGCGGCATCGTCGTGGTGCCGGCCCGGACCGAGGATCAGGCTTATGCGGAAACGATCGCCGATCAGTTGGCGGCGTATGTCTGGGACCGCCGCCATGAATTCCATTACACTGGTCTGACCGCAAAGCCCGAGGAAGCGCTGGCGATGACGCTGGAGTTTGAGGGCAGCCCGGCGGTGATCACCGATTCCGGAGATAATACGACCTCCGGCGCAACCGGCTGGAACACGTTTGTGCTGCGTCAGGTGTTAGCGGTGGAAGCACTGAAAAAAAGTTTCCTGTTCGCGCCGATCTGCGATCCGAAGACCGCGGACCAGCTGAAATCCTGTCAGCCGGGCGAAACAGTCCGGATTGATCTGGGCGTGGGCTACGACGCGCTTTCAGAAAGCGTCCCGCTGGACATCGTCGTGAAAAGTCATGGTGAAATCGCGCGCTTTGTCGGCGAGGAACTGATCAAAGTTTTCGGCAGCTGTACGCTGGTAAGCGTCAAAGACCGGCCGATTGATATTATCATTTCAAACACCAGCCAGCCGATCATCGTCAATCCGCAGCTGCGCCACCTCGGCATCGAATGGACGGATTACGACGTTACGGTCGTGAAACAAGGCTATATCTTCCCGGATTTCAAAGCGCAGGCTCAATTCTACGTCATGTCGCTGACCGACGGCGCGACCCCGCAGGACACCGCTTCGATTCCGTTTAAGCGGATCATGCGGCCGATGTTCCCGATCGATCAGATTTAAAGCCAGTAAGTTCAAATCAATGTGTTCCAAGGAGGAAATCAAGATGAAAGTTATGGTAGGCTTATTTACAACTGAATCCAACGCCAACGTGCCGGGGAAAAACGAGATCGGCAGCTACGATCTCGGCTTCGGCGACGACTGTGTCCGCAAGCTGCGGGTCGGTGAGGTATTCCAGGCCGCCGGGATCGACGTGATTCCGTCCGTGTATGCCAGCGCCGGGGCCTCCGGCGTGATCACGCGCGAAACCTTCGATTACATCGAATCGCTGTTTGTCCGCACGGTGAAGGAACATCTCCATGAGATCGACGGCATTTATCTGCATCTGCACGGTGCCAGCGAGGTGGAGGGTCTGGGTTCCGGGGATCATCACATCCTGGCCGCGATCCGCAGGCTGACCGGCCCGTATCTGCCGATCGCCGTAGCCTGTGATCCGCATGGCAACCTGTGCCAGGAATATGTGGACAACTGCACGATTCTGCGCAGCTACCGCGAATCCCCGCACACCGACGCGGATGAAACCAAACGCCAGGTCGCGCAGATGTTATGCGATCTGTTGAAGCACCGTCAGAACATCCATGCGATTTACCGCAAGCTGCCGTTAATCCTCGGCGGGGAACAGAGCGTGTCGACGGATGAGCCGGTACGTTCAATCAATCAGTTTATGAATGAGCTGGAACAGGATCCGCGGATCTTGAGCTGTTCCTGGCATGTCGGCTACATCCGTCACGACAGCGACGTCGCCGGCTGCGGCATCGTCGTGGTGCCGGCTACGGAAAAAGACAGCGCTTATGCGGAAACGGTTGCGGATCAGCTGGCCGCCTATGTCTGGGACCGCCGGCATGAATTTCACTATACCGGCCTGACCGCGAAACCGGAAAAAGCGCTGGAAATGGCGCTGGCCTTTGAAGGCAAACCGGTATTTATCACCGATTCCGGGGATAACGTCACCTCCGGCGCGACCGGCTGGAATACGTTTATTTTACGTCAGGTGCTGGCTGTTCCGCAGCTGACCAAGCGTTTCCTGTTTTCCAATATCTGTGATCCGGATACCTGGCAGCTTCTCGATTCGCTGCCGTCCGGGACAGAAACTCAGATTACGCTGGGCGTTGGCGCCGACGCGAACTCCGCGCCGGTTACGCTCGATGTGATCGTGCGAAGCAAGGGCAGCCTGCGCGGATATCTGATGCATGATCACGATGCGCATTACGGGGACGCCGTCGTCGTGTCCGTCAAGGGTCTGCCGATCGAGATCAGCGTGGCGTCCACGCGCCAGACAATGTGCGAGAAACATCAGTTCGACGCACTGGGGATTGATTGGGATGATTACGATGTGATCGTCGTCAAACAGGGCTATATCTTCCCGGATCTCAAAGCGAAGGGCCAGCTGTGCATCATGTCGCTGACCGGCGGCGCGACGCCGCAGGATACCGCCTCAATTCCGTTCAAGCGGATTCAGCGGCCGATGTTCCCAATCGATAAGATTTAAGGAGGGAAATACGATGAAAGTTATGATCGGCACGTTGTATGCCGAATGCAACGATCAGATTCCAACGCGGGCCCGGCTGGGAAATTTCGATCTGGCCCGGGGTGAAGCCTGCATCGATAAAATGAAGATCCGGTCTGTCTTTGAACAGGCGCAGATCACGCTCATTCCGGCACTGTATGCCGACGGCGGATCAACCGGCGTGATCGAGCGGCCGGCTTACGATTATATTGAATCCCAGATGCTTCAGACGTTAAAAACGCATCTTCACGAACTGGATGGAATCTATTTGTTTCTGCACGGTGCCAGTGAGGTGGAAGGAATGGGGTCCGGAGAACATCGGCTGCTGAAAAAAATCCGGGAGCTGACCGGGCCGTATTTGCCGATAGCTGTCACCGCCGATCCGCACGGCAACCTGTGCCGGGACTATGTGGAACAATGCACGATCCTGCGCAGCTACCGCGAATCACCGCACACCGACGCCGACGCGACGAAACGCCGAGTCGCGCAGATGTTGTGCGATCTGTTAAAAAAACGGCAGAATATCCATGCCCTTTACCGCAAGCTGCCGTTGATCTTAGGCGGGGAACAGAGCGTGTCGACGGATGAACCGGTGCGCTCAATCAATCAGTATATGGATGAGCTGGAACAGGATCCGCGGATTTTAAGCTGTTCCTGGCATGTCGGTTATATCCGTCACGATACCGACGTCGCCGGCTGCGGCATCGTCGTGGTGCCGGCCACGGAAAGCGACAGCGCTTATGCGGAAACGATTGCGGATCAGCTGGCGGAATACGTCTGGCAAAAACGCCATGAATTCCACTACACCGGCCTGACTGCCGGTTTGGAGGAAGCGCTGGACATGGCTGTCAATTTTGAAGGCAAACCGGTGTTTATCAGCGATTCCGGGGATAATGTCACCTCCGGGGCGACCGGCTGGAACACATTGGTATTACGCCGTGTATTGGCGCGGAAGACGCGGACAAAATCATTCCTATTTGCGGCAATCTGCGATCCCGGAGCATTTGGGAAGCTTAACGCCCTGGCGGTGGGATCCGCCGCGGAGTTTACGCTGGGTGTCAATCATGATGCCTGCTCGGAAAGCGTGGCGCTGCGGGGAACGATCAAAGCCAAAGGCAAGCTGATGGGCTACGCTCTGCATGACGTCAACGCGGTGTTCGGCGAATGCGTCGTTGTTTCGCTGCAGGATGAGAACATCGACGTGATTGTCAGCAGCACCCGGCAGGTGCTGTGTGAGCAGCATCAGTTTGAAAACGCCGGCGTGAACTGGGACGATTACGACGTGATCGTCGTGAAGCAGGGCTATATTTTCCCAGAGTGCAAGGCGAAGGGCAAGCTGTGCGTCATGGCGCTGACTCCGGGAGCGACGCCGCAGAACACCGCGATGATTCCGTTCAAGCGGATTCAGCGGCCGATGTTCCCGATCGATCAAATATAAGGAGAACAAGAAGATGAAAATTAATGCCCAACGGTTATGGGACCGGCTTCACCAGTTAGGCCAGATCGGCGTCGATCCGCAGGGCGGCGTCACCCGCTGGACTTTTACCGACGCGGATACTCAGGCGAAGAACTGGCTGATCGGCGAAATGAAGGCGGCCGGGCTGGACGTGCATGAGGATCTGGTCGGCAACGTCATCGGTGTTTACAATCCCGGCGGCAGCCCGTTAGCGCCGGTGCTGTGCGGCTCCCACTTCGACACTGTGCGCAACGCCGGCATTTTCGACGGCTGTCTGGGACTGTTGGCGGGCGTGGAAGCGGCGCAGACGTTTAAAGAAAATCAAATAGACTTGAAACGGCCGCTGTGGATTATCGGTTACCGCGATGAGGAAGGCAACCGGTTCAATTCCGGGATGATCGGAAGTAAGACGGTCACTGGAAAGGCACTGCCTGAAGATTTCCTGGTCCAGGACGCGGCGGGCATCACGCTGAAGGAGGCGATGGAACGCTGCGGATATCATCCGGAAGCGTATCGTCAGGGTCAGATCGATCCGATTTATGCCAGCGTGGAGCTGCATATCGAACAAGGCAAGGTTCTGGAACAGAATCAATGTCCGGTCGGGATCGTCGAAGGCATTCCGTATCTGCGCTTCTATGAAGTGACGCTGAGCGGATGCAGCGGTCATGCGGGGGCGACGCCGATGAACGACCGGCAGGATCCCGTGCTGGCGATGACCGAATGGATTCGTCAGATCACGGAATCAGCCCGTCAGAAGCCCTATACTGTCGCAACGGTCGGCTGCATTCAGACCTTCCCCGGCTCCACGAACGTCATCTGCGATCACGTCACCTTCACGCTGGACATCCGCAGTCTGGACGTGGCTCAGATTGAAGCCTGCCTGCGGGAAATCGAGATATTGGAAGCCCGCCTGGAAAGCGAGGGCATTCAGGTCCGGCGCGAACTGCGGCATATTCTGTATGGCATGGATTGCGATGAACGGCTGAAGCACCAGCTGGAAACGATTGTGGAAAAGCGGAATCTGCCGGTCTTCCGGCTGATGAGCGGCGCGGGTCATGACAGTCAGAATTTCAAGGATGTCTGCCCGTGCGCGATGATTTTCGTCCGTTCGGTCAACGGCTATTCACACCGCAAGGAAGAATATACGCCGATCGAAGACTGCGCGGCGGGCGCGAATGTGCTGATGGACATGCTTTATCAGCTGGCCAACGAAGAAGATCGTGCATCGTCATCCCCGCAAACGATCCTTTGAAACGATTACCCGGTGATCAGCGCCGGTTCGTTTCCGCTCATCATCCATGCAGGAAAAGAAACAAGCGTCATTGAAAAAATCCAATTAACCCATGATAAATAAGGAGAGAAGTCACTATGAAAGTTTTGATGGGAACCTTCGTCACAGAATCCAACGCCAACGTCCCGGCTAAAACCCGGATCAACCATTACGACATGGCCTTCGGCGAGGACTGTCTGCGCAAGATGAACGTCGCGGACATTTACGCCGCGGCCGGCATTGAAACGATCGGCGCGATCTATGCCGATGCCGGCGGCAACGGCGTGGTCACAAAAGACACGTTTGATTACATCGAAGGCTGTTTTGCGGACGCGGTCCGGGCGCACCTGCAGGAGATCGACGGAATTTATCTGTTTCTGCACGGCGCCAGCGAAGTCGAGGAGATCGGCTCCGGCGATCATCACATCCTGAAAACAATCCGTGAAATAACCGGCCCGTATCTGCCGATCGCCGTAGTCTGCGATCCGCACGGCAATCTGTGCCAGGAATATGTGGACAACTGTACGATTCTGCGCAGCTACCGCGAATCCCCGCATACCGACGCTCAAGCATCCAAACGCATCGTCTCGCAGATGCTGTGCGACCTGCTTCACGACCGCCAGCACATCCACGCCGTATACCGCAAGCTGCCGCTGATCCTGGGGGGCGAACAGAGCGTATCGGCGGATGAACCGGTGCGTTCAATCAACCGCTACATGGACGAGCTGGAACACGATCCGCGGATCCGCAGCGTGTCCTGGCATGTCGGCTACATCCGGCATGACTGCGACGTGGCCGGCTGCGGGATTGTCGTCGTGCCTCAGAACACCGCCGATCAGGCCTATGCGGAAACCATCGCCGATCAGCTGGCAGAAACTGTCTGGAACAAGCGCCATGAATTCCATTATACGGGATTGACCGCCCATCCGGACGAAGCGTTGAAAATGGCGCTGGACTGCGCGGAAAAACCAGTGTTCATCACGGATTCCGGCGACAATGTCACCTCCGGCGCAACCGGCTGGAACACGTTCGTTCTGCGTCAGGTTTTAGCGGTAAAGGAGCTGAACAAACGCTTCCTGTTTGCGACGATCTGCGATCCGGCCGCCTATGAAATGTTGGCAAAGCTGCCGGACGGAGCGGAAACGAGCTTGAAACTGGGCGTGGGTTATGACGAATACTCCGCCCCGGTGACCCTGGAAGTCGTCGTGAAGTCAAAGGGCGAGCTGCGCGGCTTCATGTACCGCGATCATAACCGGGCTTACGGCTATTGCGTCACGGTCAGCGTGAAGGGACTGCCTGTCGAGATCATGGTTGCCAACAATCGTCAGGCGATGGTGGAAATTCACCAGTTTACCGACGCCGGCATTCAATTGGACGACTACGATGTGATCGTCGTCAAGCAAGGCTATATCTTCCCGGAACTCAAGGCGGCGGGCAAGCTGTGCGTGATGTCGCTGACCGGCGGCGCGACGCCGCAGGACACCGCGTCGATTCCGTTTAAACGAATTATGCGGCCGATGTTTCCGATCGATGAAATGTGAGGTGAAGATCATGAAAATAATCGCGGCTAAATTTACCCTGGAAGCTAACGAACACGTCCCGATGTTCTGCGATCTGGAAAATACCGCCCTGAGCTTTGGCAAAGAGGCGCTGTCACACATGCAGCTGGGGGATGTCTTTGACCGTCCGGACATCGAACTGATCCCGGTTCTCTGCGCCGATGCCGGCTGCAGCGGCGTGATGCGCAAGGGGTGTTTCGATTATCTCGAACAGCGGATCCTGAGCGCCGTCCGCGAACATTTGCCAGAGCTGGACGGAATCTATCTGCATCTGCACGGCGCGAGCTTCGTGGAGGAAATCGGCAGCGGCGAGCAGCATTTAGTGCGGGAAATCCGCAAGCTGACCGGACCGTATCTGCCGATCGCGATCGCCTGCGACCCGCATGGCAATCTGACGCGGGACTATGTGGAAAACACGACGTTTATCCGCTCTTACCGGGAAGCGCCGCACACCGATATCGCGGCGACAGTGCAGCGCACCGCCCGCACGCTGATCGAGCAGATCGAACATCCGCAGAACGCCCGGCCGGTGTACCGCAAGCTGCCGTTGATTCTGGGCGGGGAACAAAGCGTTTCGCTGGATGAACCAGTGCGTACCATCAACCAATTTATGGATCAGCTGGAACAGGATCCGCGGATCTTAAGCTGTTCGTGGCATGTCGGTTATCTGCGTCACGACTGCCCGGAGGCTGGCTGCGGGATCGTCGTGATTCCGCAGACGGAAGCCGATCAGGCGTATGCCGAAACGATCGCCGATCAGCTGGCGGAGTTCGTCTGGAACAAACGCCATGAATTCCACTACACCGGCACGACCGCGGCCCCGGACGAAGCGTTGGCGATGGCCCTGGCCTTTGACGGCAAGCCGGTCTTCATTACGGATTCCGGCGATAACGTTACCTCCGGCGCGATGGGCGCGAATACGTTCATTTTAAGACAGGTGCTGGCTCTGCCGGCGTTGTCCAAACGCATTCTGTTCGCCGCGATCAACGATCCGGCCGCTTGTCATCAGTTGATGGCCTGTGCGGAGAACGAACAGGTTTCCCTGCGTTTGGGGATGGGACTGGATGCATACAGCGAACCGGTCGATCTCGATGTCGTCGTGCTGCATCATGGCCGCCAGGCGGGAACCGCGATGTATGGTGAGGAAGGCGATTACGGTCCGATCGTCACTGTGCGACTGCCGGGGACACCGATTGATATCGCGGTCACCGACAACAATCATTCATTTGTCGAAATCCGTCAGCTGACCGCCTGCGGCATTAACGTGGAAGACTATGATATTTTCGTCGTCAAGCAAGGCTACATCCATCCGGAACTAAAGGCTTTGGGCAAGCTGTGCGTCATGTCGCTGACCGGCGGGGCGACGCCGCAGGATACCCGGCTTATTCCGTTTAAACAAATCCTGCGCCCGATGTTTCCGATCGATGAAATTTAACGCTGTTCAGGAGCGATTCGCTGCCCGGCAATACCAGAGCTTTACTGCCCTTGTCAGTCTGTGCGGGGGAAGAACGAGATGCCGCCCATGAATCCAAACGGACAATTTCCCGCAGATTTTCTGTGGTCCGCCTCCACCAGTGCCTGGCAGTTTGAAGGCGGTGCGCTGGACGAGGGCAAAGGCCCGTCCGTTCAGGATGTCCGGCCGGGTCAGCGGGAAATCCTGCGGACCGCCTCCGATCATCTGCATCATCTGGAGGAAGACGTCGCGTTGTTGAAAGCGCTGGGATTAAAGGCCTATCGCTTTTCGATTTCGTGGTCCCGCGTGCTGCCGCAGGGGCGCGGTCCAGTCAATGTGCAGGGACTGGCGTTTTATGCCCGTTTGATCAACCTGTTGAAGGAAAATCAGATAGAACCAATCGTCACGCTTTATCATGATGATCTGCCCTGGGCGCTGGCCAGGCAGGGCGGCTGGGCATGCCGGGAAACGATCGACGCCTTTGAGGACTATTGCGGACTGATGTTCGATCACTTCGCCGGGCAAGTCCTGTACTGGCAGCCGATTTGCGAACAAAATCTGTTGACGATCGACCGGCTGCTTTCGCCCACCGGTTCGCTGGCGCAGGCGTTTCAGGAAAATCATCACCGGACGCTGGCGCAGGTCCGCGTCTTCCGGCGGTTTCATCAGCGTGGATATCCGGGCTGGATCGGTCCGGCGCTGAACCTGGTGAAGGTATATCCGCTGACGCCGGATCCCGAGGATGTGGAAGCCGCAATGAATATGGAGTTGATCCGGAACTGGCTGGATCTCGATCTGGCCGTGAGCGGGCGGTATTCCGCCCCGGCCACGGCGCTGTTAACCCGGCTGGGCGCGATGCCGAAGCTGGAGCCTGAAGATGCGGAAACTTTAAAAAGCGGGTTGGCGACGATGGTTTCATTCAGCAGCTATACCTCGGTGACTGTCAAAAAAGGCGCGGCAGCAAGTTTCACGGATCCAACCGGGATGAAATATGGCTTCAATCTGCCCGGAATCTTTGAAATTGTTAAAAATCCAAAGCTGGGAACGAGCGGCTTCGACTGGGAAGTTGATCCGGCGGGAACCCGCCTGATCCTGGAAGACGTGGCTCAGCGCACAGAGCTTCCGCTGTATCATCATCGAACGCGGGCTGGGATTGAAGGAAACTCCGGATACCCGGGGCGAGATCCGGGATGGCCGGCGAATTGCGTATCTGCGGAAACAGATCGAGCAGGCGCGGCTGGCGCTGGCGCACGGCGTACCGCTGATCGGGTACTGCACCTGGAGCGCGTTTGATCTGGCCAGTACGCAAAACGGCTATCAGAAACGATACGGTCTGATCTACGTTGACCGGGAGGATGACGATCCTAAAGACTGCCGGCGGATTCCCAAGCTGAGCTATGCCTGGTTTCAAAAGGTCATTGCCAGCAGCGGGCAGGATCTGGAACTGACGGAAAAGTCCAGCAACGAATCCGAATCATTGAAAAATCAGAGAACGGAGGATAGGAAATGAAGGAAAAATTTTTATGGGGCAGTGCGACTGCCGCTTATCAATGCGAAGGCGCCTGGGATGCGGAAGGCAAAGGCCCGAGCATCTGGGATCAATTCTGCCACAGTGAGAAGAACACGACCGGGATTACCGGCGATGTATCCTGCGACTTCTATCATCATTATCAGGAAGATATCCGGATGATGGCTAAAGGCGGTCAGAACACATACCGTTTTTCCATCAGCTGGTCGCGGATCGTGCCGAAGGCGGACCGTGTTATCAATGAAAAAGGCTTTGAATTCTATGACAAGGTTCTGACGGAATGTGAAAAATACGGGATTGTGCCGAATGTGACCTTAGTCCATTATGACCTGCCGGATTATGTCGGCGATCAGGGCGGCTGGTGCTGGCCGGACATTTCCGATGAATTCGCCTATTACGCAGCGGCGGTGTTCCGTCATTTCGGCGACCGGATTCCGCTGTATGTCACGATTAATGAACCGACGCACAACGCTTCGTGCTGTTACATGGTCGGCAATTATCCGCCGAACGAACAGGTCAATATGCAGCATTTCTGCGAGTGTGCCTACAACATGATTCTGTGCAACGCCAAGGCGATCCGCGAATTCCGCAAGCTGAAGCTGAACGCCAAAATTGGTTTGGTGCACGCTTCCTGCAGCGCTGAATCCGTGCTGGATACGCCGGCCCATCGCGAGGCAGTCGAAAACGGCGATCTGTTTACCAACGACTGGGTGCTGGATCCGGCGATCAAGGGCGAAATCCCGCAGAAGCTCATCGACAAGGTAAAGGCTTCCGGCATCGATCTGTCGTTTATGAAGGAGGAAGATCGGACGCTGATCCGGGAGAACACGATTGATTTTCTCGGTCAGAACGCGTACAGCCGGCTGCTGGTCAAACCGTATGTATCAGGAGAAACCTGTGCGACCGTCAACAACGCCGGGAACAATGACGGTTCCGGCAAAGCGGCGAAGGAAGGCAAGACCGTCAAGGGGTGGTTCGAGTCCGATACCGATCCGCGGGTTCCGCTGAATCCATGGGGACGGGAAATCTATCCGCAGTGCATCTACAACACCTTGATCAAGCGGAAGCAGAAATATGGCGATATTCCTATCTATATTACGGAAAACGGTCACGGAGCCTATGACGTTGCGGATGAAAACGGCTGGGTTGAAGACGACGACCGGATCCAGTTCCTCCATGATTTCCTGGAACAGATCCTGAAGGCCAAAGCCGAGGGCGTGAACGTCATGGGCTATTATGTCTGGTCGACGATGGATCTTTACAGCTGGATCAATGGCTATAAGAAGCGCTATGGCCTGGTGCGCGTGGATTATGAAAAGGGGCTGAAGCGGATTCCGAAGAAAAGCTATTACTGGTATAAGCAGTTTATCGAGGAGCATCAGGATCTGTAACAAGCCAACGGGAAGCCGGCGGGCATGAAAAATAATTCATGACCTGACAGCTGAATCCTGCTTATGCGGAATGAAAAAGAAAAAAATCAGGAGGTGAAGCAATGCAGAAATCTGAATTTTTATGGGGCAGCGCGACAGCGTCTTATCAATGCGAGGGCGCGTGGAACCTCGACGGCAAGGGCGTTGGCGAATGGGATGTGTTTTCCCATGAAAGCCCACTCAACATCAACGGTGCGACGGGCGATGTGTCCTGCGACTTTTATCATCATTATCAGGAAGATATTCAAATGTTAAAGGCCGGAGGCCAGAACTCCTACCGTTTTTCCCTGTCGTGGTGCCGGATTCTGCCGGAAGGCCGGGGCCGTGTCAATGAAGAAGGAATTGCGTTTTACAACCGGGTGATCGACTGCTGCCTGGAAAACGGCGTGGTTCCCAATGTGACGCTTTTCCACTACGATCTGCCGCAGGCGCTGGCCGCGCAGAGCGGCTGGGCGAACCGGGAGATTGTTGAGGCGTTTGCCGAATATGCCGAGGTGTGTTTCAAGGCGTTCGGCGACCGTGTCAAGTTGTGGGTGACGATCAACGAACCGAAATATTACGCCTATTGCAGCAATATCGTAGGCAATTATCCGCCGAACCACAAGCTGGATTTTGACCGTTATTTCAAGACGCTTTATCATGAAGCGCTGGCGAGCGCGAAAGCCGTCGCGGTTTACCGGAAGTTACATCAGGACGGGCGGATCGGAATCGTGCATGACAGCAGTAACGTCGAGGTCGCACCGCAGACGAAGCATCCCCAGCGGATCCGGATGATCGCCGATCTGTTTTACAACAAGCTGATTCTGGACTGCGCGATCAAGGGCGAACTGCCGGGCGCATTGCTTCCGTGGCTGAATGAAAATGGGATCGACACTTCCTATGTGCGGTTTGAGGATTCATTGACCTTGGCGGAAGGAAAAGTCGATTTCCTGGGGCTGAATGTCTACAATCGTTTCTATATTACAGACTACAGCGAAGGGGAAACTGAAGTTTTCCACAATAACCGCGGTGCGGGATCGGCGGCGAAGGAAGGCATCCGGATTAAGAACTGGTATGAAACAACGATTGATCCCTCGACGAAGCGCAACCTGTGGGGGCGTGAAATTTATCCGCGCTGTATGTTGAACACCTTGCGGGAAATTCGCGAACGGTATGGCGACATTGACATCTACATCACGGAAAACGGTCACGGCTGTTATGAAACGCCGGATGAAAACGGCGTCGTGCAGGACGATGAGCGGATTGAGATGATGCAGGGCTATATTGATTATATGTTCCGTGCGATGGAGGAAGGCTGTCCGGTCCGAGGGTATTATGCCTGGTCGACGATGGATTTGTACAGCTGGGTGAACGGCTATGAGAAACGCTACGGGCTGGTGCGCGTCGACTTTGAGGATAACTGCCGGCGAATTCCGAAGAAGAGTTATGGCTGGTATAAGCAGCTGATCGAAGATTTTCAAAAATAATCATTTCCTAATTGCAGCCGGAGTTGACGACAGCTCGATGCAATCGTGTTGAAAAGCACAGGGCCTCCCTTCCTGTGCTTTTTTCTGCTTCCATTTCTGCGATCCTTGGAATGAGTGATCGAAAAGGAATTCTCCAGTATAGAATGACATCCTGAAAGATTGGCAGCCAGACTTTTAAAAAGGATAGAGTGAAAGCGGTTAATCCTGGATCAGTTTCAACATCCGTTGGATATCTTCGGCTGCCATCGCAAACTTGGATTTCTCGATCAGAATGTTTTTCCCCGTCATGATGTAAGAAGGAAAAACCCGGATATCACCGTAGTATAGCTCAGAATTGCGGAGCTTGTAAGTGGAAATGGCAGGCACAATGTTTTTCTGAAGCGTTTGTTTGGTTATTTTGTTAAAGGCTTTCTTGGCGACGTCGCCCATCAACAGGATCGCCTTCAGCTGGGGGAAAAGTGATAATTCCTTCTTTAGATAAGGCAGACTGACGTCGATGGCGCTATTTTCTACCGTTGATTCTGTTTTGGGGATCTTTACGGCGTTGGTGATGTAAATACCGGCATCCAATAACTCCTGGATCGTGGTGACAGGCAGGCCGGCTTCGCGGAAAAGCGCAAACGTCGTCGTGAGGTAATCCGCTTCGCGGGATCCATAGAAGTCCTGACGAGGATCGGCGGGAACAACTTCATTGATCAGAATAGCGCGGATGTGCGCGGGATTCAGGTCTACATCGTTCAATTGGATCATGGGTTGAACGCCGACAGTATTTTCGAGTTCAGTACGGATATTCATGGTCAAGCTCCTCCTGATATTATATTGAACTGACAATCTTGATTGCCAGTCATCATTTGATTCCCGTGTTGTTTAAGCTATCAACAGAGAATCCTCAGTTTCTATCTTATTATAATAGGAATATCCTGACAACGGGATGTCAGGAATGAATTGACTGAGGAAAGCGAAAGAAGCTTCTGTAATAAAGATATTCAATAGAGTTTCAATCGCTAAACCTGCAGTGTTTTTCAACGCTCAGACTGAGGTCAATAAGAAATTTTGTTACTGCTTTTTAAGCAAATTTTAATTGAGCTTCGATTGGTTGTTATTTGTTTATAGATATAAAGAAGAAAATGGAACGATCTTTCATAGTTTATTGATTAAAAACGGTAGTCCTTTACTAAATCATGATTTACTAAATCTGGATTTGATCCAGGAAAGCTTCATTCATTCTTCCGCTGTTATCAGGGATAGACTTATAAAGCCACTTCCGTTTAACCGCTCTGTTCCCGGGTCGGTAAAAAGTTGAGAAAATTCAGTAGTTTGCGATGGGAACAGGGTTGTAAGATCATGAAATTCCGATATAATGAATCTGGAAAAAGAAATCAGGTGAAATTATGGAAACACAGCGTTTAACTAAGAAGGACAGCGCTAAAATTGTAGAAATTTTAAACAGCGGCGGCGTCGTGGCATTCCCAACGGATACCGTTTACGGACTGGCCGTTCGGTATGACCTGAAAGAAGCGATCCTGAAGATGAAGGAAGCGAAACAAAGACCGGAAACCAAGCCGTTTCCGATGATGGTTTCGTCGAAAGCTCAGATCGAACGGGTTGCCGTTACCGACGCGCGGTCGCAGAAATTGATCGATCAGTGGATGCCTGGGGCCTTAACGCTGGTGTTTAAGAAAAAACCGGAAATTGACGAATTGGTGACCAATGGATTTCCGACGATTGGAATCCGGATGCCGGACGATGATTTTGTTTTGGAGATCATCAATCGTGTCGGGGTTCCCCTGTTAGTGCCAAGCGCCAATTTAAGCGGACAGCCGTCGTGTACGACGTCAGAAGAAGTGCTGAAACAGCTGGATGGCCGGATTGATGCGGTCGTCCTGGGCGAAAGCGGCGCGAGCACGGCCAGCACGGTCTGCGATACGACCGGCGATGAGCTGAAAATCTTACGGCAGGGACCGATTAAGCTGGAAGATCTGGAAGCTTCAATTTAAGGAATTATCGGTGAAAAATAGGAAAAGGAGCGGTGAAGATGAAAATTGCAATGGCTTGTGATCATGGCGCTTATAAGAATAAGGAAGCGCTGAAAGCAAAATTGATTCAGGAAGGTTACGAGGTTGAAGATTTCGGATGTTTCAGCGAGGAAAGCATCGATTATCCGGAAGTAGCTTATCCGTGCGCGAAAGCGGTTGCGGATGGAAAAGCGGATCGCGGCATCGTCATGTGCGGAACGGGGATCGGCGTCAGCATCGTCGCGAATAAAGTGCCGGGCATCCGCTGCGCACATGTGCATGATCTGGAAACCGCAAAGCTGACCCGCGAACATAACGATTCCAATGTTCTGGCGATGGGCGGCCGGATTATCAGCCAGGAGCTGATCGAGCAGATCGCGGAAGTCTGGCTGACGACGCCGTTTTCCAACGAAGAGCGGCATCAGCGCCGGATTGATCAGATCGCGGAATTAGAAAAGAAAGCTTAATTGAAAATTCAGTAAAAAACGATCGTTCATTTCTAATAAGGAAATGGGAGCGATCGTTTTTTTATGTGAAGTCAGACTCTTTTTATTGAAGCCGCTGCTTTTTTACAATGGCCTTATTTGTTCAGCGTATCGATCACGACCGGCAGCACCTGTTTCTTCCGTGAGATGAAGCCCGGCGCAAACCCATTCGTCAGCACGGTCTTAAATCCTTCCTCAATAACCCAGCCTTTTTTTCCCGTATACAGGAAATGGGAGCCGGAACCTTTCGGATCTGTAAACAAGATCAACAACAGATCGTAATGATGCTGCAGATTCTGCTCTTCCAGATACGCCAGAAAATCCGGCTTGATCTGTTGGTATTCATCCGGACAGCGGCACACGACCTGACCGATTGCCACCTTACTGTCCTGAATCCGGAACTCCTTGAAATCCTCATACATCAATTCCTGGAACGATTTGTTCATCAACGAATCCGAGGTTCCGACCAACTCCTCGGACAAGGTCTGCCGGTCAACGCCGGAAATCTGCGCCAGCTTCTCCGCGGTGATGCGGTCAATCTCGGTCGTGGTCGGCGATTTTAAATTCATCGTGTCGGAAAGCAGCCCGGCTAACAGAACCCCGGCGATCTGCGCGGGAATTTCAATCTGATGCTGTTCGTAGAGATTGGCGACAATCGTGCAGGTGGAGCCGACGATCTGATTCACAAAGGAGATCGGACTCTGCGTTTCTATTCCGCCTAACCGATGATGATCGACGATTTCGATGATCTCCGCAAATTCCAGATCATGAATACTCTGTTCTTTTTCATTATGATCGACTAAAATCAGCTGTTTCTTCCGATAATTAAATAAGTGATACCGGGAGATTGCGCCGATCACTTCCTCTTTTTCATTGACGACCGGATATGTGCGGAAGCGCGTCTTCGCAATCCGCTGACTGGCCCCATCGACCGTTTCGCTGGTCCTGAACACGACGACTTCCCGGGTCATGATCTCCGCGACGCTCGGACTCTGGAAAATGCTGTGCGCCACCGTGATCGCGCTGAGCGGCGTATGCAGGATGGAAACCTGTTCCTGTTTCGCCATTTCCAACGTGATCGAATCGACCCAGTTCTCACCGCAGATCAAAATTAACGATGCTTTCTGGCGGATCGCCGAGCGCTGCACCTCCGGGTTGTTCCCGACGATCACGATCGTGCCTGCTTCGATGTTGCTGTTCTGGCCTAAGGAAGGCATCAGATGAACTTTCCCATTCGGATGAAACGGCGCTTCATAAAGCAGGGAAGCCCGCGTGGTTTTCAAAATGTTGGCTAACGGCACCCGGCTCATCAGATCCTCCAACGCTTCTTCATCCGCGGTCCACAGATTTGTCAGATCGGAAACGGAAACGATGCCCTCCAGATGATGCTGCCTGTCCACGACAAAGATTCCTTTGTTTTTCCGCGACAGAATCGCGTCGAGCGCTTCCTTCATCGTTGTGTCTTTGCTTAAAAGCATCGCTTCATCCATGTCGATTTCCGCCAGCGTGCATTTGGCGCTTGTCAAAAGCATCGGCACCGGCAGCCGGAACCGGTCCAGGATGTATAAGGTTTCCTTGTTGACCGCGCTCAGCCGGGCGGCTACAGTATTGATGCCCAGCTTGTTTTTCAGCGCCGAGTAAGCGATCGCCGAACAAATCGAGTCGGCGTCAGGATTTTTATGACCAATTACATATACAGGTTTATCCATAGTTTATCCTCACTGACTTCATCATAGCGAAGTTTGTCAGGAAAAACAAGTTCGATTTGTGACCGCTTTCAATTTGCCCGCTCCAGGAATGTCCAGCCGTTGACAAAACAGGGGTGTTTGTCCGCTTTTCCGACAAAAGATTTTGTTTGTCTATGTCCTGCCGCCAGACCTTTCGCGTATAATGACATCCGAAAAGGAGGTCGTGCGAAAACTCACGAGAAAGTGAGCTGGAATCCTTTGTATTTTGATAAGAGTCAATGGTATAATAACCGTGATAACGCTAACAGAATAAGGAGAGAGCTTATGTTGAAAGTATTGAATCACCCGCTGATCACACACAAGCTGGCCCAGATGCGCAAGGTGGAAACCGGAACCAAGGATTTCCGTCAGAATCTGGATGAAATCGCCGGGTTGATGGCGTATGAAATCTGCCGCGATCTGCCGACCAAGCCGGTGACGATCCAAACGCCGATCTGCGAATGCCAGACGGAAGAACTGTCCAAGGAAATTGTTCTGATTCCGATCCTGCGTGCCGGACTGGGGTTAGTCAACGGCATCACCGATCTGATTCCGACCGCCAAGGTTGGATTTATCGGTCTGTACCGCGATGAAGAAACCTTACAGCCGCACGAATATTTTGCCAAGTTCCCGAACACGATGCCGGACGCTGTCAACATGGTGTTGGATCCGATGCTGGCGACCGGCGGATCTGCCGTCGCGGCGATCGACATGATTAAAAAACGCGGCGCCAAGACGATTAAGCTGGTTTGCCTGGTCGGCGCGCCGGAAGGCGTCAAAGCCGTTGAGGAAGCTCATCCGGACGTCGATATCTATCTGGCGGCGCTGGACGATCACTTAAATGAAAAAGGCTACATCGTTCCGGGTCTGGGCGATGCCGGCGACCGGATCTTCGGCACCCGCTAGTGAAAAGCACCGTCCAGGCGCTGACGCTGGGCTTCACCATCGTGGTGTCGATCCTGGCGCCGACCCTGATCGGACTGGCGCTGGACCATGTCTGCGGCATAAGCCCCTGGGGTGTAATCGGGGGCGTTGTCTGCGGCGCGCTCTGCGCGTTCGGGGCTTTGTGGCAGCTGACAAAAACGAAATAAGGAAAACGTATGCGTAAACAAGCCATTTCAATCGCGCTGGTCTTGTCCGGCCTGGTCGTACTGACCGGCGTTCTGACCGATTGGCGGATCGCGTCCGGCTACGTCATGGGCGCGGCGATTTCCGCACTGCTGTACTGGCGCACGACGATGTTCTGCGATCAGGTTCTTGATCAGCAGGCGGCGGGGAAAATCGGCCTGATCGGACATTTTTTATTCAGCTATCTTCTGATGGCCCTGCCGCTGTTGATCGCGGCGCTGGTTCCCGAGGTGTTCAACATCTTCGCGGCAGCCGGCGGCCTGTTTTTGATGAAGGTTGTTCTGATTCTTGATTCTGTTTTAGAAAGGAGGGAAAAAGATGGGTAAACCGCTGCACCTGACGATCCAGTCGGATGTCTTCGTCATCCTGGGCGTCACCATCCTGCTGTGTCTGGCGGTGATCGCGCTGTCGAAGAAAATTGACAAGACCGATCCGCTGGCCAAACCGCACGGGCTGGTCCTGTTGGCGATCATGCTGGTGGAAACGCTTGATAACCAGGTGAAGGACAATGTCGGACCCCGGATCGCTAAAAATCTGTCGCCGTATGTCACGACGATCGCGATTTACATCTTTTTAAGCAATATTCTGGGCCTGTTCGGCTTCTCTTCTCCCACAGGCAATTACAGCGTCACGCTGATGCTGACGATTATCACGTGGGTGCTCGTCCAGATTGCGCAGCTCAAAGCCGGCGGCTTCAAGGCGTATATGCATTCGTTTATCGAACCGATTCCGGTCTTTCTGCCGATGAATATCTTCGGTAAATTCTCAACGCTGCTGTCGATGTCGCTGCGTCTGTTTGGCAACGTGCTGTGCGGAGGCATTATCATGTCCCTGGTTTACAGCTTTACGTCATGGTGCTCGACCGCTTTAATTAATTTTATTGTTCCTGTCGGATCGGCGTTTAACTTTATCGCTCCGATCCTGACCCCGGCGCTGCATTTCTACTTTGATTTGTTTGCCGGATTTATCCAGACTCTGATCTTCATTACGCTGACGATGGTCTTTATCGGTAATGAAGTTCCGGAAGAAATGAAAAAAGCATAACTATTAGGAGGAAAAAATTATGGATATCGCAAAAGGTTTAATCGCAATCGGCGCCGGTCTGGCTGTTATGACCGGTATGATGACAGGTATTGGTGAAGGTTTCGTCGCCGGCAAGGCCGTTGAGGCGATCGGCCGCAATCCGGAAGCGGAAGGCAAGATTCGTTCGACGATGATCCTGGGTATCGCACTGTCAGAAACCTGCGCCATTTACGGCTTGTTGGTAGCGATCCTGCTGATCTTCGTCTTCTAAACCAGACACGTGTGTGAAAACGATAGAGCAGGAGGGAAGATATGATTGATATTGATGTAATCGGCCAATTGCTTCCCAATCCGATCACGATGCTGACGCAGCTGTGTTCCACGCTGGTGCTGTTTCTGGTCATCAAGAAATTTTTGTGGAAAAGCATCACCGGCATGCTGGACCGGCGCGCCGAAAAGATGCAGGAGGAGCTGACCGCCAGCGAGCAGGCCCGTCAACAGGCGCAGCAGGATCGCGAAAACGCCCGTCAGGAATTGAAGGAAGCGGTAACCCGTTCCCAGACGATGATTGAAAAGGCGACGGTGGAAGCTAAATCCGTGCGTGAAGAAATTGTGCGCAAAGCAAAAACGGAAGCCGACGATCAAATAATCCGGGCGCGCGGCCAGATTGAGTTGGAGCGCTCGCAGATGCAGAGTGAAATCCACCGGGAAATGGTCGAAGTCGCGATGAGCGCCGCGGAGAAGCTGATCGGAGAAAAGAGCAGCGAGGCCGGCGATCGCCAGGCTGTCGATCAATTTGTAAAGGAAGTAAGCGCGTATGGCCAGTCAGGTCGCTGAACGGTACGGACAGGCGCTGTTTGAGCTGGCGAAGGAAAGCGGGGAACTGGTCCGCTGGGGACAACAGGCCCGCTGCTTAGCGGCCGTCGTGGAAGAAAATCCGCAGCTGCTTGATTTTTTCAATGCGGTCAAGATCAGCGCGGAAGAAAAAAAACAGATGGTGAACACGCTGTTTGCCGGACAAGTTGACAACATGCTCGTGCATTTCCTCGATTTGCTGATCGACAAGAAACGAACGAAGCATACCGTTGAGATTCTCCGTCAGTTTATCAGCCTGGAAAACGCCGAGCGCGGCGTGGCGGAAGGGGTTGTCTATTCCGCACGCAAATTGGCGAAGGAAGACGTGGCGCGCATCGAACAAGCGATGGCGAAGCGGCAGGGACAGAATCTGGAACTGACCAACCGGGTCGATCCGCGGTTGATTTCCGGCATTAAAGTGGTGATCGGCAATGAAGTCATTGACGGCTCCATGAAATCAAAAATTGAATCACTGAAAAGTGAACTGTTGAAGGAAAGCAGGTGAGAGAATGAGTTTAAGACCTGAAGAAATCAGTGCGCTGATCAAAGAACAGATCAAGCACTATGAAGATAAAATTCAGTCGAACGACGTCGGCTATGTCATTCGTGTCGGCGACGGCATCGCGCTGATTCAGGGATTGGACAAAGCGATGTCCTCCGAGCTGCTGCTGTTCCCGCATGATGTTTACGGCATGGTGCTGAACCTGGAAGAAGACCATGTGGGCGCGGTATTGCTGGGCGACGACACGCTGATTAAAGAGGGCGACGAAGTCAAACGCACCGGCCGGATCGTCGAGGTTCCGGTTGGGGACGGCATGCTGGGACGCGTTGTCAATGCATTAGGGCAGCCGATTGACGGCAAAGGCCCGATTGCCAGCGACAAGACCCGGCCGGTAGAACGGGTAGCGCCGGGCGTTATGACGCGGAAAAGCGTGCATCAGCCGTTGATGACCGGCTTGAAGATCATCGACTCCATGATTCCGATCGGCAAAGGTCAGCGTGAGCTGATCATCGGCGACCGTCAGACCGGTAAGACGGCGATTGCGGTCGATACGATTCTGAATCAGAAGGGACAGGACGTCTATTGTATTTATGTGGCGATCGGTCAGAAAGCCAGCACCGTCGCGCAGATTATGGAAAAACTCCGTCAGCACGACGCGATGGATTACACGACGATCGTTGCGGCGACGGCCAGTGAAATGGCGCCGCTGCAGTATCTGGCGCCGTATGCCGGCTGTGCGATCGGCGAGGAATGGATGGAACAGGGCAAAGATGTCCTGATCATCTATGACGACCTCTCCAAACATGCGGTCGCTTACCGCACCATGTCGCTGCTGTTAAGAAGACCACCGGGACGTGAAGCGTATCCGGGCGACGTTTTCTATCTGCATTCCCGTTTGTTGGAACGCGCGGCGAAGCTGAACGACGAGCTGGGCGGCGGTTCGCTGACGGCACTGCCGATCATCGAAACCCAGGCCGGCGATATTTCGGCGTACATTCCGACCAATGTCATTTCGATTACCGACGGACAGATTTTCTTGCAGACGGAACTGTTCAATGCCGGCGTGCGGCCGGCCGTCGACAGCGGCTTGTCCGTATCCCGTGTCGGCAGTGCGGCGCAGACCAAAGCGATGAAGCAGGTTTCCGGCTCGCTGAAGCTGGATTTGGCCCAGTATCATGAAATGCTGAGCTTCTCTCAATTCGGTTCCGACCTGGATCCGGTGACCAAGGCGACGATCGACCACGGCGCACGGCTGACAGAGCTGTTAAAGCAGGGCCAGTATTCTCCGCTGACGATGAGCCAGCAGGTCTTGTCGCTGTTTGCCGCGAAGAACGGGTATCTCAAAAATGTACCGGTTGAACAGATCAAGGGCTTCGAGGAAGGCATGCACAAGTTCTTCGCTCAGGATAAAGCCGATCTGATCGCCCGGATTGAATCGGAAAAGAAGCTCGACGCGGATCTGGAAACCGCGCTGAAACAGGCGATGGACGAATATCTGCAGCAGTTTCAGCTGATCAGTGGGATGTAATCCATGGCGCAGGGAAAGCAAGCGTTAAAGGGACGCATCCGTTCCGTCAGCGCCACCCGGAAAATCACCAGCGCGATGGAACTGATCGCCAACGCCAAGCTGCAGAAACAGCGCGTGCAGATGGAAAAGAACCGGGAATACGCGGATACGCTGCGCCAGATCGTCAGTCAGATTCTGGCGAACAACCCGGAAAGCGAATGCGTTTATTTAAAGAAAAATCAATCGCCGCGCACGCTGACGTTCATGTTCACCTCGGACATGGGCTTGTGCGGGGCATACAACGCCAACCTGCTGCGGATGGCCGGCGAAGTTCTGGATCCGCAGGATCCGATGATCGTGATCGGAACCAAAGGCACAAGCACGCTGCGGCAGAAGGGATTTAATCTGATCCGCGAGCCGATCGGCTCCGATCATGTTGATTTCTATGTGTTTAACGATCTGGCGGATGAAGCGCTGAAACTGTACGTCAGCGGCGAGATTGGCAAGATTCAGATTCTCTATTGCCAGTTCGTCAACGCCGTAACGTTTACGCCGCAGCTGCTGACGCTGCTGCCGGTCAGTCCGATGGAACGCGAAGGCCGGGAGTTTAAGGTGGAAACCTTATTTGAACCAGGGCCGGACGCCATTCTGAATTCGTTAATCCCGATGTACGTCCGCTCGTTGTTATACAGCACGCACATGCAGACCAAAACCGCGGAACAAGGTTCCCGGCGGGTGGCGATGGAAAGCGCGACGGATAACGCCGACGAGCTGATCGACAAGCTGACGCTGCAGTACAACCAGGCACGTCAGGCGGCGATCACGCAGGAAATCACAGAAATTGTCGCCGGGGCGGACGCCTCGTAGCGAAAGGAGAATTTATGGCTAAAAATATTGGAAAAATCGTACAGGTCATCGGACCGGTCGTGGATATCCGTTATGCCGCCGGTCAGCTGCCGGCCTTGAACAATGCGATCGTGGTGGAGAAAGGCGAAGGCCAGCGCATCACTGTCGAGGTGGCTCAGCATATTGGCGACGACGTCGTGCGCTGCATCGCGATGGCTTCCACCGATGGTCTGGTTCGGGGCATGGACTGCCTCGATACCGAAGCGCCGATCAGCGTGCCGGTAGGCCAGCAGGTGCTGGGCCGGATGTTCAACGTCCTGGGCGATGAGATCGACGGTCTGGGCGAACTGCCGGAACCAAATAAAAAACTGCCGATTCACCGCGCCGCACCCTCCTTTGAGGAACAGCTGACGTCTGCGGAAATTCTGGAAACCGGCATCAAGGTCATCGACCTGCTTTGCCCGTATGCCCGCGGCGGTAAGATCGGTCTGTTCGGCGGTGCCGGCGTTGGCAAAACCGTGTTGATGCAGGAACTGATCCACAACATTGCCAAGGAACACGGCGGCATGTCCGTTGTCGCCGGGGTCGGCGAGCGGACCCGTGAAGGCAACGATATGTATCACGAAATGAAGGACTCCGGCGTTCTGGACAAGACCGTACTGGTCTATGGCCAGATGAACGAAAGCCCGGGCGCGAGAATGCGCGTGGCGCTGTCCGGCTTAACGATGGCGGAATATTTCCGCGATCAGGAAGGTCAGGACGTCCTATTGTTTATCGACAATATCTTCCGTTTCACCCAGGCGGGTTCGGAAGTTTCCGCACTGCTGGGCCGGATGCCGTCAGCGGTTGGTTATCAGCCGACGCTGGCGACGGAAATGGGTCAGCTGCAGGAACGCATCACCTCGACCAAGCGCGGTTCGATCACGTCGGTTCAGGCAATTTATGTGCCGGCGGACGATCTGACCGACCCGGCGCCGGCGACAACGTTCTCCCATCTGGACGCCAAGACGGTTCTGGATCGTTCGATCGCGGCGCTGGGTATTTATCCGGCGGTGGATCCGCTGGAATCCAGCTCCCGCATGTTGGATCCGCTGGTTGTCGGCGACGAACATTACGAAGTTGCCCGCGGTGTCCAGCAGCTTCTGCAGCGGTATAAAGAGCTGCAGGATATCATCGCGATCCTGGGAATGGACGAGTTGTCGGATGAAGACAAGAAAATCGTCAACCGGGCGCGCCGGGCACGAAACTTCCTGTCGCAGCCGTTCCATGTCGCGGAACAGTTCTCCGGGTATAAGGGGAAATATGTACCGTTGAGTGAAACGGTCCGCAGCTTCAAAGAGCTGTTGGCAGGCAAGTATGACGATCTGCCGGAACAGGCGTTTATGTTTGTCGGCACGATTGAAGAAGCGGCGGAGAAAGCCCGCCAGCTGGGGCAGTAGCGTATGATCCACTGCCGCGTGGTGACGCCGGAAGGACTGGCGAAGGAAATGGATACCACCATCCTGAATGTGGTCAGCACTGTCGGTCAGCTGGGAATTTTATCCCGTCACGTACCGCTGGTCACGCCGCTGGCCATCTCCCGCATGATTACGGAAGAAAGCGACGGCCGCAAGGAATACGCGGTCGCCGGCGGTCTGTTATATTTTGAAGATGATCTGGCAACAATCCTGACCGACGCGATTGAGTCCAAAGAGGAGATCGATCTGCGCCGGGCCGAGGAAGCGAAACAGCGCGCCGAAGCACGGCTGGATGATCCGAATATGGACATGCGCCGGGCGGAGGTGGCTTTGAAAAAAGCGATCAACCGGATCTCAGTGAAAAACGAACTCAAATAAACCAAAGAAAACGACGATCTGATCTGAAAAGAAAAGGTCGTCGTTTTTGATGCTTTCACCGAGCTTTTAAGCAGTCTTGACAAAGAGAAGATGAAAGAGATTGAAATCCGGGGAAAGGAAGAAAGAAAAAAATAGGCGGGAACCGGCGGCGAACTGATTTGTTTTCATGAGTTTCAGAAAAGGATCGGCAGTTATTGACCCATTCTCTCGCAAAGCGGTTTCAATCTGAAAAAGAAACTCTTATAATGATAGGAAAGGGAAGGGTGACTTATGAAAACAGTTTATATCCATGGAATCCTGTTAGATGGTTCCGAGAACATGGAACCGCAGACGGGGATGGCTGTGATTACCGAAGGGGAAAAAATTATTACGATCGAGCCGCAGCAGTCTGCTTATGAAGGCGCGCAGGTCGTCGATCTGAAAGGGCAGTACATCATGCCGGGGCTGATCAATCTGCACGTTCATCTGCCGGCCAACGGCAAGCCGAAGAAGAAACAGAGTGATCCGAAGAAACTGGTCAAGCTGATGACAAGCAACAATTTCCTGCGCAAAATCATGTTGAAGATGTGCGAAGGGTACGCAAAGACACAGCTGATGAGCGGCGTAACGACGATCCGCACGGTCGGCGGCGTTGAGGACGTTGATACGAAAATCCGCGACGCGGTGCTGACGGGAAGAATCGACGGACCGCGGATTCTGGCGGGAAATATGGCGATTTCTGTACCAGGTGGCCACATGGCAGGATCGTTGGCGTATGAGGCGACCTCCCCGGAACAGGCACGGTCTTTTGTTCGTCAGATCGCCAAGGACAAGCCGGATCTGATTAAGCTGATGATCACCGGCGGTGTGCTGGACGCGAAGGTCAAAGGGGAGCCGGGAGAATTGAAAATGTCGCCGGAAATCGTGAAGGCGGCTTGTGAAGAAGCCCATGCCCTGGGTCTTCAGGTAGCGGCGCATGTGGAAAGTCCGCAGGGCGTACAGGTCGCGTTGGAAAACGGCGTTGATACGATCGAGCATGGCGCGATGCCGAGCGCGGAGATTATCCAGTTGTTCAAAGACCGCAAGGCCTGCCAGGTGGCAACACTGTCGCCCGCTTTGCCTTATGCGTTATTTGACCGGGCTGTCAGTCATGTTTCAGAAATGGAACAATACAATGGCAAGGTCGTTTTTGACGGCATTGTCGAATGCGCGAAGGAATGTCTGGCCAACGGCATTCCGGTCGGCCTGGGCACGGATACGGGATGTCCGTACATCACGCATTACGATATGTGGCGGGAAGTCAACTACTTCCATAAGTTCTGCGGTGTTTCCAATGCTTTCGCGCTGTATACCGCGACCAAGCGCAACGCTGAGCTCGTAGGAATCGGCGATCAGACAGGTTCCATCGAGGCAGGCAAGTGTGCGGATTTCATCGTGACGGAAAAGAATCCGCTGGAAGATTTAACAGCGCTGAGGAAGGTCACCCTGGTGGTTGCCCGCGGCAAGCGCTATACGGACCCGCAGGTCAAGAAAATGCCGGAGGTCGAACAGGCGCTGGATCAGTTTATCTAGACATACGGATATAAAGACAACGATCGCCGGACTGCAGAGATACAGCCCGGCGCTCTGTTTATAATGCTTAAAGAGGGATGAAGTCAATTTGATCATTTAGGTGCTCAATTATATCAAAATTAAGAAAATGATATAATTGAATGGAATTAACCAGGATAATATAAAAAAAATCAAATCGTAGAAACGATTGTAGAATTATTAATTCGTAAAATTCCGAATTTGGAATAAAATTATACTTTTTAAAATAAATATTCCGAAATGGGAATTTTAATTGAATTAATTTGAGATTCATCTCAAAGCAGATAAATTTGGCAGAGAACAATCGAGATTGAAAGAGTAATCGACATAGGCAATCGTCCTGGGAAGATTTATGAATCATTCAGGTCATTCATGAGGTTCAACTTTGTTGGAATTTATCCTTTGTGCGATAAACCATGAGCTGCTTGACTGGATGATCACTCTGTCTTCTGATTATGAAACGGCCGCCTTCCTGAAAAAAATTATACTACGCTTGTTTTCACATGGATGAATTTAATCTGCATTGGAGCAAACCGGTAGTTTTTTAGTGTTCTCTATCAAAAATTTTCCTGCAGGAAAAAAGGATTTTTATTGAAATTGATTAGACTACTACAATCGTCTTGACATCACGGGACTATTGTAGTAGTCTTTATTTAACAAGAAGACTATTGAAGTAGTCTGAAAGGAGGACAGGATGAAATTATTCGATTCTGAATTGAAAATCATGGACGTCTTATGGCGGAAAGGCAAAACACCGGCGAAGGAAATTGCCGATGAGCTGGGACAGAGCATCGGATGGAATAAGAATACGACGTATACCGTGATCAAAAAATGTGTGGATAAGGGCGCGGTTTTACGAACGGAACCCAACTTTCAATGTGAGGCGTTAGTCCGCCGGGAAGAGGTTCAGAAAGAGGAAACCGCGGAGCTGATCAATAAAATGTTCGGCGGAAGCGACGAGCTGTTCTTTTCTTCCTTCTTAAAGAATAAGGGACTCAGCGATGAAAAAGCCGACGAACTTCTGAAGCTGATCGAAAAGATGAAATGAGGAAAAAATCATGTGGATTATTAAAATGAATATGCCGCTGATGCTGATGAGTCTGGTCGGGGGCGGAATGATCGTCATCGTGGTGCTGCTCAAAAAAATATTCGGACGGTTTCTGCCGAAACGGTTGTTTCCGCTTTTATGGATCTGCGTCCTGATTCGTCTGCTTCTTCCCTTTTCATTATCGACGCCGTTCAATCTGACTTCACTGCCTGACTGGAAGCTGCCGGTATTCTTTGAACGGTTTGCGGAAAGCACGGAAGTGATCGTACAAGCCGGGACCGCCGGTCAGACTGCGGAAACAAATGTAACCGAGGACCGGCAAATTGCTTATACAACGACTAACGAAGTCACGCAGTCAGCGCTTCCGGCATTGCAATGGAATTGGGCGACAATTCGCATGGTCGGAACGCTGCTTTTGGGAGGATTTTTATTCTGGCGCTATACCCAGACACGCCGCAAATTTGACGATAGTATTTTGATCGAAGACGATGAACGGGTCTGCTCCATTCTGGAAGAACGAAATGTGCGGGCGGAAGTATATCTCAACGATCAGATTCAAGGTCCGCTGGTTTCCGGCGTGCTGCGTCCGCTGATTTTCCTGCCCGCGAGTCTGGATTTCCGGGATCCGGAACTGCTGCGAAACATCCTGCTTCACGAATGCGCGCATATCCGCCGCCGGGATAACCTGATGAAGCTGGCCGCATTGCTTGCGCTCTGTATTCACTGGTTTAATCCGCTGGTCTGGCTGATGGTCAATTGGATCAGCCGGGATCTTGAGGAAGCATGTGATGAAACGGTGCTGACGATTTTGGATGTCCAGCAGCGTCAAAGCTATGCCCGGGCGCTGATCCAGATGTCGCGCAAACGTCTTAAATTTGCCTGGAACTACTGTGCGTTCAGCCGCAATGAAGTGGAACGCCGGGTGCGCAGCATCACTACTTATCAACCGCTGAAGAAAATCATGATGGCCGGTTGTCTGGGTCTGTTGGTCTGCTTTACCATGATTACCGTGGCGGCAGCTCAAACCCCGTTTTCCTCAGAGCTGTCTTCAATGTGCTCCAGCGCGGACTCCCGCTTTATGCTGGAAGCGGAACTGACACGGGATCTCAATCTGCCATCGACACAGGAAATCCGCAGCCGTGCCGATCAAGCCTTGATCCAGGTTTTGCGGGAGAATCCGCAGGATGGCCTGAACGCTTTGAGAGAAAAAGCCGCAACCGCGCTGGCGGCAGAATTTCACGCCGAGCCGCGGGCCTTCCATATCGATGCTTATCTTAACTTAAGCGAGGAGAAACTGGATCAGGAATACCGGGAACATGAGCTGATCTATGACCACGAACGCTACACTTACCAGGAAAAAAAGGTCAGAGTGATGGAAGACAAAATGGCCGGGCGATACTCAACGCAGAGCGATGGTCAAATCGACGTCTATATCCATCGCGATGACCGCGGCGAGATCGTGGAAGTGAAAACCTATATCGTCAAATAAGAAGTTATGAAATTAGACAGCGCAGCTTTCGCCTTCGGATTGCAGAGAAAATAAAGTTTAATTAAAATGGACTGGGCAAAGCCGGTGAATTCGCTTTGTTCAGTCCATTTGATCAAATCTTCGCAGAAAATCGAGGCATTTACCGCCGTTTCTTCATTCGCTCGGCCGCACGGTTTCAAATTGATCAGGCAGAACCGGAAGCCGGATCGTAAAGACAGATCCTCGGCCCAGCTGGCTTTCGACCGTAATCTCGCCATGATGCTGCACGATGATTTCCTGAGCGATGGACAAACCCAAGCCCGTCGATTTCTTGTTACCGTTGCCTTGCACACGATAATATTTAGTAAAGATTTTATCCAGATCTGCCGGCGGAATTCCTTTTCCCGTATCGGCAATTTTTAAAACGCAGACTTTCGTATCCACCGTTAGAGTTACCGTGATTGTTCCTTCTGGCGGCGTATAGAGCAGCGCGTTTTGCAGGAGATTGGATATCGCCTGACGAATCCGTACCGGATCGGCCCAGCATTCTACATGCGACTGGAGCTGCGGACGCAGCACAATTTGTTTCTCCTGAGCTTCCAACGCACAGGAAGCGACCAGATCCTGAACGACCAAACAGAATTCCACGCGGGTGAAGTTAAACAGAACTTTCTTGTCCTCCAACTTGGCGATCAGAAATAAATCCTCGACTAACCGTGTCAGGTAATTCAGCCGGTCATCGATTACGGAATAGGTTTCCTCATTTCCATCCCCGGCCTTTAGAATTGTAAAATAACCACGCAGGACAAACAACGGACTGCGCAGATCATGGAAGACGTTGGTCATTAAGTTATGCCGCGTGGTTTCCGCCTCAATAAGTTCGTGGGTGCGCTGTTCGACCTTTTGATCCAGCTGCTGATTCATTTCTTCCAACAAACCAGCCTGTTTCTCTGACTTCTTAAAGGCTTCGGCAAAACGATAGTTGATCAGAACCAGGCAAAGAAACGCGAACGGCATATCAAAAATGTGCGCCGCCCGGAAGCGGGTCATCATCAAACTTTCCTGAAAGACCCCTTTGTCGGCCAGCTGTGGTAATAAACGCAGACCTTCAGTCACCGCATAAGCCGCCAAAAGAAGAAATGAAAGCTTTTCCTTTCGCGCTGCGGCCGCAATCACTGCTGCCGCTCCGATCAGCGAGAAGCTGAATTTCATAATTTCCAGAACATCGTTTGATAAAATAAACTTGGAAAAATCCAAAAGCACGCAAACTCCGACGATCACCACCGGATGAAACAGTCTGCGGATCCAGAACCCGGGATCCGATGCGTAAATTTGTAAACATAGCAGCGAACCGGAAATCATCAGCAATGTATACATATAAGCGGAGATGCTCCCGTAGATCGACCGCAGGACCGCGGGCAGCTGCAGCGACGAGCCGCCCAGCGTCCAGATCAAAAGGATTAGAAGATAGAAACAAAAGACCTTTATATAATGCTCTGACGGTTTAAACAGACAGAGGGATAGACCATTGATCAACATGCCGATCAGCACGCCGAGACTGAGCGTCGTCAGAAAATCAAAGGCGGAGATCGCCTTCTGAAGCTGGTTTCCAAGTCCCAGGTAAAACTGGACTTTGGAAGGAAGCGAATCAATCGCCAGCGTGATCCGGTAGACTTTCTGAATCGGATCATAAAATTGCCCGGTGATCGCAACGGCGACCGGTCGGCGGTAAGAGGCGCTGTCATTCTCGACCGGCGCTCCGTTTAACGTAATTTGATTCGGCGATGATTTGACGATCAACAAGGTCAGATCGTCGACTGCCGTTTCGCTGGGAAAAACCAACGAGACCGGTGAGGCTCCCTCCAGTTTCAGCGTATAAACGGTGTCCGTGATCCGGGAATCAATCTGGTCGCCGCTGTGCAGCGCCGGAAAGGTATTGTTTAAACGAATCATGATCAGGCAGGTGCACACAACAATGCCCAGCCATAACGCCGCGGTAATCACTATATTTTTCTTCTGCATAAATCGTCCCTCGTTTCTATCATAAAGAATTTGTGCCGATAAAGCAAAGCCGAGTTCATTAAAAGCAACGAAAGTGTTAGAATAAGGCCATGGAGGACAGGCCAATGATCCGTGTATTATTAGTTGAAGACGACGATATCGTCGCTAAAGTGATTCAATACTATTTGGGCCAGGAAGGCGGCTACGAAGTCGTCAGAACCCGGAACGCCGGCGAAGCGCTGTACGCGGCCCGCGATGCTTTCGACGTCATTTTGCTGGATATCCTGCTTCCTGATGTCAATGGCATCGACTTGTGCGGCCGGCTGCGGGAAATCCACGACTGTCCGATCCTGTTTATCAGCTGTTTGGACGACAGTGACATGATCGTCAAAGCCCTGGAAGCGGGCGGCGACGATTTCCTGGCGAAGCCGTTTGATAATAAGGTGCTGGCTGCGCGGATTCAGGCAAATCTCCGGCGAGCCCGCCGCGATGTGAAAAACAGGGTGACGAATCAGCTGGCCTGCGCGGATTTTATTCTGGACGCCCAGACCCATGGCGTTCTGAAAGACGGAACTATCATCAAGCTTTCGCTGATCGAATTCAGGATTCTTTCGTTTATGATGCAGAATGCAGGACGGTATTTTACAGGCGAGGAAATCTACAAGGCGATCTGGGGCAAAGACAGCTATGGCGATATCCGGACTGTAACGGTGCACATGCACAATCTGCGGAAAAAAGTGGAAACGGATGCGGCCAATCCCCGGCATTTGAAAAATGAATGGGGCAAAGGTTATGTTTTTGAGTAGGACGGATTTCCAGCTGGAAGAGGTTGCGGCCAGGCATCCAGAAGTGAGCGGCCAAGTTTGAAATATTAAGAAATTTTAAGATTTGCGGTCACTTTGGCCGCTATTTTTAATATTTGCTTAAACCCAGGCATACTTCTGAAAAGATATAATATTCACAAGGAGGAAAGAATCATGCCCAAAATTTCAAGAAGAGAATTCATCAAGGGCACAGCGCTGGCTGGAGTCAGTCTGGCTGCGTCCTCGCTGTTGTCCGCCTGCGCCGCTTCGCCGCAGACCGCGGAGCCTGCGAATCCAAGTCCTCAGGAATCCACGAAACCTGAATTAGCCTATCGCCAGCTCAATCCGCAGGATGAGAGCTACGACGCATATTCGGGCGATGTTTCGGCGATTTTCAGTCCGATCACGGTCGGGAAAATGAATCTGCGCAACCGGATTGTCAAAGCGGCCGCAGGTTCTGATACGATGCCTAAGGGTGCGAAGGAAATGAGCCAGAACGCCTTGGATTACTATGGAATGATTGCCGACGGAGGAGCCGCCTTGATCATCCTGGAAACCGGGACGCTCAGTCCGTTCGGACTGACCAACGGCAGCGAGCCGAGCGAGCAGGGAATCGCGGAAGGGCGGAAAATGGCGGACCGCATTCATCAGGCCGGAGCATACGCAGGCGTTCAGTTTGGTCTGGGAACGCCGATGTCCCCGCAGACCCAGGTCAACGATTATACCAATGAAGAAATCAAAGCGATCGTCAAGGATTGCGGAGCGGCCGCCCGGCGGTTAAAAGAGGCCGGTTTTGACTGCGTTGAAATGAAGGGAGCGACGACAGACGTGCTCAATCAGTTCCTGTCCCGCAGCCGTAATTTCCGCGAGGATGAATACGGCGCGCAGAACAATGAGAACCGCGTCCGCCTGTTTAAGGAAATCATTGAGGAAATCCGTACGCAATGCGGACCGGACTTTACGATCCTGACATTGATCAACGCAGTGGAGGAATGTGATTCCGCGCTCGGTGACAATGAAGGTTATATCGTTCTGGAAGAAGCAAAATATCTGGCGCAGCAGCTGGAACAGGCCGGTGCGGATCTGATTCAGGTGCGCGTGGGGACACCGGGACAGGAAATTTCCTGCTGGGCGCCGGATTGCAATCACACGGGGATTCACATGGACGGTGCGACTGGTTTCGGCACACAGTTTAATTACGCGAGCCATTTCGGCGGTGCTCAGGACGGCCGTCATTCTGGAGCCGGGGCTTTTATCCCGCTGGCGCGTGAAATCAAACAGGTCGTTTCCCTGCCGGTTGGCTGCGCGGGTTATATGGATCCTCGGACGGCTCCGGATCTGATCAATCAGGCAATTCAAAACGGCGATGTCGATCTGGTGTTCATGAACCGGGCGCTGGTCGTCGATCCGCAGCTGCCGAATAAACTGGAGGCTGGAAAACGGGATGAAATCGCTCCGTGCACCCGCTGTCTGCATTGTCATGCGAAACCGTTGGGCGAGCCGGAAATGTGCCGTGTCAACGCGACGACGCAGTTTGCCTATACGGAGGAAATGCCGGAAGGCTACGCTTTATTGCCAGCCGAAACTCCGCGCAAAGTGATGGTCATCGGCAGCGGCCCGGCCGGCATGGAAGCGGCCCGGATTGCGGCGCAGCGCGGTCATCAGGTAACTCTGGTGGAAAAGAACAGCGCATTAGGCGGGATGCTGGGATTAGTCGCCGCATATAAAGGTCCGCATGAGCGGCTGGGCGATCTGAAAGCCTATCTGATCCGGCAGCAGGAAATTCACGGCGTTACCGTCGTCACGGAGAAGACCGCGGATCTCGCATACATCCAGCAGGAAAAACCGGACGTTGTCCTGGTTGCGGCTGGTGGACAACGTATAAGCAAGCTGACCGGAAATGCTCAGGTAAACGTCATGACTGTGGATAACTTCAGCCTGAACGATGTCCAGGATTCCGTGGTTATCCTCGGCGCAAATCTTCAGGCCGTGGATATCGCGTCCTACTTGATCGCGCAGGGAAAACAGGTGACGATGATCAATCCAAAAGCTAAAGAAACGATTGATATTGAGCAGTCGCCGTGGGTCCGAAAGTTCACGCTGGCGCATCTTTATGCACAGGGTGTTAAAATCTACAATCAGGCAGATTGTCAGAAGGTCACGGAAAACGGTGTTTTAATCATGATGAACGACTGCGGCTTTGAAAAGGAAATCACCTGTCAGACGGTGATCGAATGCTGGGATCTGGAAGCCAATCTGGAGCTGGTTGAGGCGATCGAAGCCGCAGGCATTGAGGTCCATGCGGTCGGCTGCGACACACCGAAAAACATCCAGTCCGCGATTCATGCGGGAAATCTGACCGCACGGAAAATTTAAATACGACACGTCCGGCCGAACGCTGAAATTCGTTGGGCTGGATGCAGCTGCGAAGGTCTGAGAAAAGCAGAATGAAAAAACCAGGGATGAATCCTTCACGTAAGTATTAGACTTTGCGAGAAGAAGTTCCTGGTTTTTGAATTCGCTTTTGAATCAAGCTGTTTATAAAAAGATGAAGCTTGGTGAAAATAAGAAAGCAAGTTTTGTTTCAGCTGGGAATTTTGATTAAATTCAGCCTTGATTTAACGGTAAAGCAGAATCGAAGGAAACAGAAACAAATACGGCGCCGTTAAAACCGCCAGAACCAACGCTGCTTGGCGCTTCTCCTTGAACGGCCAGTCCAGCTTGCGAAAGCTCACTTTAAGATTGAAAAGATAAATCAGCCCTCCCGCTGCCGCTACCATCAAGGCGACAAGCAGAAATCCGGCAAAGCTGGAAAATGGATTAAACATCATCGCGTAAGCCAGCGGATTGTCTAAAGCGGTGGAGAGAATGAACAACAACGCACCGCCGAGGAAATCCGCCAGATAACCGAAGGCAAAGACCCAGAGAAAGCTCTTTTTCCAGGTTGAAACGAAAGGTCTGTGATTCATTTTGCAGCCCAGCGCCAATACCAGCGAATCAATCGCGGCGTTTCCAAGGAATGTGATCAGGAAAAGCCAGGTGGAAGGAATAAACAAAAAGAACCAGAGGGGAAACAGGATGTTATAGAAGCGATCTTTTTTCATAAGCTCTCCTTTACTCGTGCAGGCCATCGCGCCAGCGCTGAATTTTTTGCATTGTCACATGGATGCTGGGGGAAGATTCTGAGTATCTCTATTATATAAGGAAAGCCAGGGAGAAGGGCGGGAACCAGGGAAACGTAAGAAATTTGTAATGAGCGGAAAAGGTACACTTACCCTTTTATGCCGCCAGAGAAAGCAAAGCTGGAAAGTAACGTTTGACAGTCCGCCTGTCAATCCAGTATGATGAACAAAACAAGACTGTTCGCTGCCGCTTCTGAAAATGGATTTCGTTAACTGAAAACAGAGAAAGCGGCGGAAAGAGAAAGGAAGGATCTTATGGAAGCGATCGTTCGTGTCGTTGTGCATCTGGCTTGTTTTGCGCTGGCGCTGTACGCCATGCAGGCCCTGAACTATGAAAAACTGATCCGCAAAGGGCGTGTCGTGCAGGCCCAGTTGCTGTATATTCTGACCGCGATGTGCATCGCTTTGTTAGCGGCGCAGTTTTTACTCAATCTCGTCATCAAGATCCATGTATAAACAAAAAGGACATGGACATACTCACCACTAGAGGTGAAATCCATGTATATGTACGAAAAGAAAAGTACCAAAGGCAAAGCGACAGCCGTGATCTTGATGACGATGATTCTGATTCTGATCTCCGGTTTCTTCATTGCCAATTCCACTTTATTCAACAACAAACCCGTCCTTCCGGTCAATCAGCCGGACGCTGTGGCTTCCCTGCATATCCCGGTCGTGCTGCCGGCAGACGAAACCGTCGCCGCGCCGTTTGCGATCAACGCCAAGGAAGTCCTGCATTTCTTCGATAAAACAAAAAGCGAAGACGTGCTCAGTCAGGCAGTTACGGAATTTGAAGGCGTATATCGTCCGAATCAGGGACTCGATTACGCGTATGACGGCAAAGTCTTCGAGGCCACGGCGATGCTGGGCGGCACGGTGACGGAAGTCAAAGAAGACGCGATGTTCGGCAAGAGCGTCACGGTGAAAACCGGGGAAGATCTGGAAATTACCTATCAGAGCTTATCCCAGGTATCGGTAAAAAAAGATCAGGTTGTCAATCAGAACGATGTCCTTGGCCTGGCAGGCGAAAACATCTATAACAAGGATCTTGGAATCCATCTTCATGTCGTGGTGCAGAAGGACGGTAAGCTGATTGATCCGGCAACGGTCATCGGCATGAAACCGGCTGAAATAAAATAGCACTTCGGTGCTGTTTTTTTCTGAAAGGTACGCGTTGCGATAGCCCTTGAAATAGTTACAAATTCATTAATTCTGGTGTTATTTTAAGGAGTTGTGTTATAATGTTTGTGTTTACACGAGATGCGGAGGTTGGTTTATGTTGTTTACCAAAGAAGTAGGTATCGACTTAGGTACCGCGAATACATTAATTTACGTTAAAGGAGAGGGCATCGTGTTGAACGAGCCTTCCGTTGTTTCATTAGATGCAGAAACGAAGAAGTGCCTGGCTGTCGGCCAGGACGCGAAGGAAATGCTGGGCAGAACGCCGGGCCGTGTCAGTGCGATCCGTCCGTTAAAGGACGGCGTCATCGCCGACTTTGAAGTCACCGAGCTGATGCTTGAGCATTTTATCCGCAAGCTGAAACTGAAGGGAATGTTCTCCCGTCCGACGATTCTGATCTGCTGCCCGTCGAACATCACATCCGTCGAACGCAACGCAATCCGGGACGCGGCTTACCGCTGCGGCGCCAAGCGCGTTTACATCGAGGAGGAACCGAAGGTTGCGGCGATCGGCGCAGGCCTGGATATCGCCAAGCCGACAGGCTCGATGGTTCTGGATATCGGTGGCGGTACGACCGACGTCGCGATTCTATCCCTGGGTGAAATTGTCACCAGCACGTCCTTAAAGATTGCGGGCGATAAGCTCGACCGTGATTTGATCAAATATGTGAAGGAAAGCTATAAGCTGTTGATCGGCGACCGCACCGCGGAAGAAATCAAGAAGCGCATCGGCACGGCCTGGAGAGGCAGCCGCAGCGATTCGATGGATGTCAGCGGGCGTGACCTGGTCACCGGTCTGCCGCACACGATCACGCTGAATTCGGAAGAAACAGAACTGGCCATGCGCGAAAGCCTGCAGGACGTCGTCCGGGCCTGCCGTACAGTTCTGGAACAGACACCTCCGGAATTGAGTGCGGATATCGTCAGCCGCGGCGTAGTCTTAACCGGCGGCGGCGCGCTGCTGCAGGGGATCGACCAGCTGCTGATCAACGAGCTGAACGTTCCGGTGTATGTCGCTGAAAACGCGTTGTCCTGCGTAGCGGAAGGCACGGGCGTCATGCTTGAGAATCTGCATCTTGTTCGCTAGTAACCAACAATATCGCTGATCCAGCGATATTTCTTTATCGTAGTCTGGGGGTACTTTCAATGCTGCATTTGATTGAAGGCGCCTTTCCGTTCTTTGCGCTGCCGTTTGTGATTTCTCTGATCTGCGTACCGATTGCCAAGCGCATCGGATTCGCCTTAAAGGTGTACGCGGTGGAAAACAACCGAACGGTTCATCATGGAAAGATAGTGCAGATGGGCGGTCTGGCCGTTTTCGTCGCCTTTATGATTTCAATGGCCTGTTTTTTGAAGGCTGACTCGACCATCAACGGGATCCTGATCGGAGGCTCGGTGGTCTTTTTGGGCGGCTTGCTCGACGACATGATCAATTTGTCGCCATTAAAAAAACTGTTGTTTGAAGTCGCCGGGGCGCTGATCGCGATCCTGGTCGGCGGCATCGGTCTGACGTCGATCACTCTGCCGTTTGGGATAGAGATCAATATGATGCCGTTTTCCTTTCTTGTTTCATTTATCTGGATTGTCGGCGTGACCAACGCGATCAACCTGATCGACGGGCTGGACGGCTTATCGGCCGGGATCTGCTTTATCGTTGTCTGCACTATCGGCTTCATCGGTTTCTTTATGGGGCGCCGGGATATTCCGGTGATCTCCTTGATCCTGGCCGGCGCGATCGCCGGGTTTCTGCCGTACAATTTTCATCCGGCGTCGATCTTCCAGGGTGACTGCGGCGCGTTGTTCCTCGGGTTCACGCTGGCCTGCTTGTCGCTGCTGGGATTTAAGACGACGACGTTTATCACGCTGGGCTTCCCGGTGATCATTCTGTTCGTTCCGATTTCCGACACGCTGATCGCGATGGTGCGGCGGAAGCTGAGCGGTAAGGGCATCATGCAGGCGGACCGCTCGCATTTGCATCACATCTTAATGTATAAGCTGAAACTGGGACACCGCAACACTGTGCTGGTGCTGTACCTGGTGACGGCGCTGTTTGGCGGAACTGCCGTCTTAAGCTATTTTAATGAACAATGGGGCATGATCATGCTCGTGGTGCTGACGATCGTCGCCGAGATCTTCGTGGAAGCAACGGAGATGATCAATCCGAAATGGCATCCGTTATTAGGTTTGTGCCGGCGGTTAACAGGACATCCGAAGAAGAAGGCGTTACTCGAGGAAACGGATCCGGGTGATGCCAGCGAAGTGCTGACAGAAACCGAAGCCGAGGAAGAAACGGATGATCAGGAAGATGAGGATCAGCTTGCGGATGCGGAAACATCGGAAGATGAAGATCTTTCGGATGAAAACGAAGCAGATTCTGAGGAAAGTGAAGATTTAAAATAAAGGTTAAAAAAGACACGGAATTTGGAGGGTTTGCATACTTCATGAATTCCGTGTTTTTCAATGTGGCGATATTGTCTTTTCGACAGAGAAAGAGTGTTGAATCACCAGTTTCTTTCCTAAGCTTCAAATAAACTCTCAAAATAATGAATGAGATAATGATAAAACGGATGAACCAGAGCTGTTCGGGCACTATCCTGCGGATGCAGTGAGATTTGTAACTCCCGGCAGCACTGCGGATTCGCAATGGGGATGAGCTTGACGTCTTCGCCGACCGCACCCCAGGTGTGTTCCGGCCAGAAGCCAATGCCGCTGCCCGCGCCGATCAAATTGCGGACTGTCGCCGGGCTGTCGCTTTCGAAAATAATCTTCGGATGAAAACCGGCCATCTGACAGAATTGATCGCAGATCTTGCGGAACTTCCGGTTGCCGGCCAGACAGATAAAGCCTTCTTCCTTCAGCTCTTTCAGATCGATGGAGTGCAAACCGCTGTAAAGGGAATGGGAGGGCACCGCAAGCAGAATCTGTTCCTGGAAGGATACGGTATTCTCGGCTGTTTCCGGAGCACTGCGTTTCTCGGTCAGCGTATCAACAGACAAATCGCAGATTTGCGTCAGTTCATTCTGCATGATGGAAAATAAGATTTCTGAATGATCATGCTTGTAGGCGATCACGGCGTCCGTCACGGCCCGGGAAGCCGCCAGGACATTGATGTGTAGTGTGCAGGCGCTGCGCCGGGCCAGCTGCTGCATCTGATCAGGAATCTGATCCAAAGCGGTCAGCGGTTCGCGAAGCATGCCGTAAAGCGCGCAGCCATAATCCGTCAGCACGATGTTGCGGCCGCGCGAGGCGATCAGAGGAACGCCAAGTTCATCTTCCAGCCGGTGGATCGATTTGGTGATCGCAGGTTGAGCGACGTGCATGCGTTCCGCAGCCCGGGTGACGTGCTGAAGCTCGGCGACGGCGGCGAAATAGCGAAGCTGGGTTAACTCCATAATTCATCCTTCTTTCATAACGGTAAGTTATCATTTTGATCAATATTAACTATTACTTATTATACATGAACGGTGCTATACTTGGAAAGCTGGATAGGGGGTTTTTTATGAATAAGGATTTAACTGTGGGAAAACCGGCTTCTGTGTTGTGGAAATATTCGCTTCCATTGTTTGGCAGCATCATTTTCCAACAGCTTTATAACATTGCCGACAGCTTTGTGGCCGGCCGCTGGATCGGCACGTCGGCGTTGGCGGCCGTGGGGAATTCCTATGAAATTACATTGATTTATATCGCGTTTGCGTTTGGCTGCAATATCGGCACATCGGTCGTGGTGGCGCGGCACTTCGGATCAAAAAATTATAACCGGCTGAAAACGGCCGTGACGACCTCGCTGATCGCCAGTGCGGCGATCGGACTGGCGCTGACCGGCCTGGGCTTGATCGGCGCGGACTTCTTATTGAAACTGATCCAGACGCCGGCGGAGATCTTCGGGGATTCCTTGGAATATCTGTTGATTTATCTGGGCGGCTTCCTGTTTCTTTTGATCTACAATATCGCGACGGGGATTTTCTCAGCGCTGGGTGATTCGCGGACGCCGTTTTATTTCCTGGCGGTGTCTTCCGTGACCAATGTTTTCGTGGACATCCTGTTTGTCGCGCAGCTGAACATGGGCGTGGCCGGGGTAGCCTGGGCGACGTTTCTATGCCAGGGGGTCGCGGCGGCTGCGGCGTTGGGCGTCGTGCTGAAACGGCTGAAAAGTCTTCCGGAAAGCGGAAAGGCACCGCTGTTTTCCGCTGCTTGTCTGAAAGAGCTGACGTTGATTGCCGTGCCGAGTATTCTGCAGCAGGGCTTTATTTCCGTCGGCAACATCATGATTCAAAGCATGATCAACGGCTTCGGTATGGCGGCGGTGGGCGGCTATTCCGCGGCGGTGAAGCTGAACAACATGACGATCACTTCGATTACCGCAATCGGCAACGGGATGTCCAATTATACGGCGCAGAATGCCGGGGCTGGGATTCCTGAACGGATTGAAGCGGGACTTTCGGCGGGCATCAAACTGGCGGGATTGATCGCGCTGGTCTTTGCGGGTCTGTATTTAGCGGCTGGCCCGGCGTTTGTCGGCTTGTTTATCACCGACGGCAATCAGGCGGCCTTGTCCGCCGGCGTGATGTTTTTACGCATTGTGTCGCCGTTCTATCTGGTGATCGCGGTGAAGCTGATTGCGGACGGGGTGCTGCGCGGAGTGAATCGGATGAAGTTGTTTATGACGGCGACCTTGACCGATCTGATTATCCGCGTCGTCTGCGCCGGTCTTTTCTCAACAGTTCTGGGTCTGGGTTTAACCGGGATCTGGCTGTCCTGGCCGGTGGGCTGGCTGATCGCGGCGTCGATGTCGGTGTTCTTCTATCGCGTGGTGAAACGGCAACGTTTCGATATTCCGCAGGAAGCGATCCAGCCGGAAAGCATGGCTGAAGAAACGGCCGCGGAATGGATTGAAAGTCAGGCTTAATCCCGTTGGGATTCTTGAATGAAAAACAAAAATTAAGGTAAGAACTAAACCTGATGAAAGAGTCAGGTTTTTCTTTGACATCGAATGAGGTGGAACGTGATCGCCTTGCGGCACGCGGACCAGCGGCGGACAGAGGAAATCGGCACGCAGAAAAAAATAATTCTCGTTAACCGAGAAGAAAGCAGGAAAAATGCGAAATCGGGCAACATTATAATCAGGAAGGTGAAGAATAATGAAAAATAACCTGATGCTTGAACGTCCGGCTTTGAATTTGTCGCCGATTTACAGTGAAGATCCGTCGCTCAAGGAACAGTGGGGAGCGTATCTCTCATTAAAGGAAGAAGAATTTTCCGCGCTGTCGGTCCGGCAGGCGCATTGTCATCTGGTCAGCGAAGCGAACTGGCTCAACCGCAAGGATGCCCGCAGCTGCGTCCAGCTGGGTGTGAAAGCGAAGATCGGCGATATCTGCTACATTGACTTTGGCCAGGCGTATCTGAACGAGGCGGGTTTCCAGCACTTCGGCGTGATCCTGTCCTTCTGCAATGGCAAAGCGTTCGTCGTGCCGATGACGTCCAACCCGGCAACCTATAAAATGGCGTATGACCCGGTCGAATGTCCGAACGGACGCCGGCATCTGATGCGGATTGGTTTGATCGAAGGCATGAAAAAAGAGTCGGTGCTGTTTTTGAACGACTGCAAATACATCAATACCGCCCGGATTATAGACGTCAAAGCGACGATTCCTGAAAACAGCGCGCTGTTCCGTCATATTGTCAACCGCGTCAAAGAATGTCTGATGCTTTAGAATTTCATAAGAACTGGAAGATTCGACAGGGTTTTCAGCGAAGCTTTCTTACAATAGCCTTAAGAAGGTGAAAAATATGAGTCAGCTGACCCTAAAGAAGTCAACGGCATGGCTCCAGAGGTTTCATAGGAGCGATGGGTTTTTAGTTTTCAGTTTTTTCTTCACTGCGCTTTCGTTCCGATCCGCAGTGTTTCTTTATCCCGGACTGGCCTTTTTCTATCAGCGCAACCGCAGAGAGGGAATGGCGGCGGCGATCGGTACGCTGGCTGGCAGCTGTTTCTCCGGCTTTGCGGGATTTTACTGTCAATTGCTGCTGCTGGTCTTCTTCCTGCTGCTGATCTGTCTGATCCAGCTGCTGCGGCAGAATTTATTCGCGTGGTTTCCGATGATCTGCGGTCTGAACGTGCTGTTGGCCAGTCTGGCGACCGGAACGGCCTTCGCGCAGGGCCTGGCCGCGGCGGGGGCGAGCGTCCTGATCTGCCGCTTCACGCAGTCGGACTGGATGTGGATCGATACGGAATTCAAGCTCAGTATGATGATGCTGGGAATTCTCGGATGCAGTCTGATCTATCCGATGATGCGGATCTTTCCATTGGAAGGCGCGTGGATGGCGTCGGTGCTGGTGATGGCATGTCTGGCTATGACGATGCCGGTGCGCGAATACCTGGCGTTGTGTCTGGGCCTGTTGTTCTGTTTTCCCATCGGCAGCCATACGCCGGTCTGGTGCGCGGCGCTGTTATTGATGAACATCCTGCGGCAGGATTTGGGATGGATGCGTTTCTTAGGCTGGATGGTGCCGTTGATCTGGACCCAGCAGCCGGCCTGGTCGCTGGCCGCGGGCATCGTGATTTTTCTGGCTGCTCAGCAGTTCCCGGCCTCGCAGATCGCGCAGCGGTGGGTGAGCGAGGAAAAGCAGACGCTGAACGGTCAGCGGATTGAAGGCCGCAAGCGGACTTTGTTGCACCAGCTATCGCAGTTTTCGCATATCTTTGATTTGATCGCCGATTATTTTGAGCCGATTCAGCCAAGTCAGTCGCGAATTCTGGAGGGCATGGCCGACGCTCTGGATACCGTGGCGATGCAGATGAAGCAAAGCGTTGTGGATGACGAAGCGCTGAGCGATAAACTGGTGAATCTTTTGGAAGGGTATCACTTTGAAGTCAAGCGCGTCCATGTCCAGCAGTGGGAGGAAGGCCCGCTGCAGGTGGTGATCGATTTCTCCCAGCTGTCGCACAGCGAATTGGAGGAAGTCGTCCTGCCTCTGATCCACATGGTCATCGATCCGGATCTGAAAGTGACGCGGTTTCAGCGCAACCGGATTTTCTACACCGGCAGCCGGCTGGAGTTGTCGACCTCTCAGCCTTCAACATTGAAGACAAGGTTATTTACCTTAAAAAAAGATCCTGAGGTTTCCGGCGATACCAGCGCGGTGTTCCGCAACGGTCAAACGACGATCTGCACGATCAGCGACGGGATGGGCTGCGGCCCTCAGGCAGCGCGCAGTTCCCAATTTGTTACGCAGGTGCTGCAGCGAATGCTGAGCGCCAAGCTGCCGGTGGAAGCGGCGGTGCAGAGCATCAACGCTTTGCTTCACGCCGATCAGCGGGAGTTGTTCGCGACCTTGGATTTCCTGTGTTATGACCAACGCCGCCACCAAGCGTTCCTGAGTAAGTCCGGTGCATGTCCGACGTATCTGATCCGGGAGGATCAGATCATGGAAATCAGCGGCGAATCACTGCCGATCGGGATCATTCAGGAAATTGAAACGGATTGCTTTCAGATTGACTGCCAGGATCAGGACTGCTTCGTGATGAGCAGCGACGGCGTGGAAAAACAAGTGCTCGATCAGTGGATCCGCGGCGGCGATCCGGATCAGATTCTGCAGCGGATTGAAACCGGTCTGCAGGCGATGGAGGAAACCGGCTGCGCCGACGACGTGACCGTGTTAATCGCCCGTGTCAGCAAGCGCTGACGCGGGTTTTTCACATTTTGGACTTCAAAACAGAAAAAAAGCCTGAATTTATACAATAATCCGGGATTGTCGCAGGCGAATCGCTTGGCAACAGAATATTTCTGTGGTTCAATAAATAAACCAGGAATTCAAGCGGAAGGAGGCGGTACAATGCGATGGAATCAGCTGGCGGAAAAAAAGTGGATCGTGGGTGTTTCCGGCGGTCCCGATTCGATGGCGCTTCTGGATTTGTGCCGCCGACATCGTGTGACCATCGTGTGCGCCCATGTGAATTATCATCACCGGCCGACTGCGGACCGCGACCAACAGATCGTTGAAGCCTACTGCCGAAATTATGCGATTCCGTTTTATTCGCTGGATCCGGTTAAGGAAACGTCTGGAAACTTTCAAGCCTGGGCGCGCGAGGCACGGTATGCCTTCTTTGCGCGGCTGGCTGTTCAGGAAGCGGCGGCAGGCGTTCTGATCGCGCAGCATCTGGATGATTTTCTGGAAACAGCGCTGCTTCAGCAGGAGTCCGGAAGGCAGTGCGAAGTGCTGGGCATCCGGGAAGAAGGCCGGGTGTTGGGCGTGGTCGTCGTCCGGCCGCTGTTAAGCTGGACGAAACGGCAGCTGCAGGAATACTGTGACCGACACAAAATTGCCTATGGGATCGACGAGTCCAATCTGAGCGACGATTACCGCCGCAATCAGCTGCGGCATCATGAGCTGGCGAAACTCAGCGAAGCAGAGAAGCGGAGTGAAGTCAGAAAACTGAAGGCGCGCAACCGCAGTCGTCAGAAAAAGAAGGAAGCTGTCAAAACGAAGCTGAATCCCGCGGATCCAGTCATTTCCCAGGAAATATTTCTCGCGCTGAGCGAAGCGGAACAACGGATTTTCCTGCGGGCGTGGATGCAGGAACAGGGCGTGGTTCCGCCATCGGAAGCCTTTCTCATCGAGCTGATCAAAGCGCTGAAGCAGAAAAACGGGAATTTCGACGTAAGTTTCAGTAAAGACCGGCGCTTTCAGGCGGCTTACGGATTCTTTTCACTTGACTTCACAGATGAGGTATCTTATTGTTATGTTCTGGATAAAATAGAATTGTTCGCGACGCCGTATTTCAGGATCGCGGAGAACGGAGAATCCACGGAAGCGGTCACTTTATATCAGGAAGACTTTCCGATCACAATCCGCAATCCCCATCCCCAGGATGCGATTCAGCTCCGGTTCGGCACAAAGCGTTTAAACCGGTGGTTTATCGACAGAAAGATCCCGCCGGATCAGCGCCGGCGCTGGCCGGTTGTCGTCAACTGCCGCGGTGAGATCATTCTGGTCCCGAAAATAGGCTGTAATGTCGCACATTACTCTAACAATCCAACTTGTTTTGTGATAAAATAGGGATATTCTGGAGGTTTGACTATGCATCCATGTTTAGAAAAAATTTTACTCAATGAAGACGAAATCGTAGCTCGCTGCAAAGAGTTAGGACAACAAATTACCCAAGAGTACAAGAACAATGAACAACCGCCGCTGTTAGTCGCGTTGTTGAAGGGATCCGTCCCTTTTTTGGCAGAATTGATCAAGCACATCGATCTGGACATTCAGTTTGATTTCATGGACGTTTCCAGCTATGAAGGCACGGAGTCGATCGGCGATATCAAGATTATCAAGGATCTGGACTGCTCTGTCAAAAATCTGGACATTCTGTTGGTCGAAGACATTGTCGATACCGGCAGAACGTTGAAAACCGTCAAGGCGATGCTGAAAAACAAAGGCGCGAAGACGGTGCGCGTCGTCACGCTGCTCGACAAGCCGGATCGCCGGGTCGTCGATATTGAGGCGGATTATACCGGCTTTGAAATTCCGAACGAATTCGTAGTCGGATTTGGACTGGACTTCAATCAGAAGTACCGTAATTTTCCTTTTGTCGGTGTCCTGAAAGAAGAATGCTACAAGTAACGCTAGCGAAGGAGTGATACAATGCGTAATAATCGTTGGATCAATTTTGTTCCGTATCTGATTGTGATCCTGGCGCTGTTCAGTTTAATGAACATGAACACCGGGACTGCGACACAGAATCTGACCTACAACGAGTTTCAAAAGTTAGTTGAAGAACAGAAAGTCACCGAAAGCGCAGTGACGGTCGGCGACAATGTGATTAAAATCAAGGGTGTTTTCGAGCAGGACGGCAAGAAGGTCGGCTTTACCGCTTCCGTACCGCGTTCGGAAACTGAAGTCGACGCGTTGATGAGCGCGCTGGAAGCCGCTGACGTCAAGGTCAGCGACATGAACGAATCGAATCTGTTTTTAGATACGATCTTATCGTTAATTCCATTTGTGATTTTCGGCGCGATGGCGTTCTTCCTGATTTCCAAGATGAACGGCGGCGGCAATAACAAGGCTTTTGAATTCTCAAAATCCCGGGCCCGGCTGGAAGGCAACATCAAGGTTCGCTTTGACGACGTTGCCGGGTGCGATGAAGAAAAACAGGAAATGGCGGAAATTATCGACTACCTGAAATCGCCGAAGAAGTTTGCCAAGATGGGCGCGCGGATTCCGAAGGGCATCCTGATGGTCGGCTCGCCGGGTACTGGTAAAACATTATTGGCGAAGGCGGTCGCGGGTGAAGCGGACGTTCCGTTCTATTCGATTTCCGGTTCGGATTTCGTTGAAATGTTCGTCGGTGTCGGCGCCAGCCGTGTCCGCGATATGTTTAAAAAAGCGCAGCAGACAGCGCCGTGTATGATCTTCATTGATGAAATCGATGCGGTCGGCCGGCAGCGCGGTGCGGGGTTAGGCGGCGGCCATGATGAACGGGAACAGACGCTGAATCAGCTGTTAGTTGAGATGGACGGCATTACGGACAATGCCGGTATCGTCGTGATTGCGGCGACCAACCGGCCCGACGTCCTCGATCCGGCACTCTTGCGGCCGGGCCGTTTTGACCGTCAAATTACCGTTTCTCTGCCGGACCGCAGAGGCCGCAAGGCGATTCTGGAAGTCCATGCCCGCAACAAAAAGCTGGCTCCGGAGATTGATCTGGATGCTTTAGCGAAGCGGACGCCGGGCTTTTCCGGTGCGGATCTGGAAAACGTGCTGAACGAAGCCGCGATTCTGGCGGTGCGGGAGAACAGCGATCTGATCCACATGCACAATCTGGATGAAGCGATTGACCGCGTCATGATGGGGCCGGCCAAGAAATCCAGAAAATATGATGAGAAATCCAAGAAATTGGTGGCTTACCATGAGTCCGGCCATGCGATTGTCGGCCTGAATCTGGAAAACTCCAATATTGTTCAGAAGGTAACGATCATTCCGCGCGGCACCGCCGGGGGTTATAACCTGATGACGCCGAAGGAAGAAAAGATCATGAACACGAAGAACGACCTGATGTCGGCGATCACCGGCTACATGGGCGGCCGCGTCGCGGAAGAAGTCTTCTTTGACGATATCACAACCGGCGCGGTGAACGATATCGAACAGGCGACGAAAATGGCGCGGGATATGGTCACGCTGTACGGCATGAGCGATCTCGGTCCAGTCCAGTATGATCATGGTCAGCAGAACGTCTTCCTGGGCCGTGATTACAATTCCTCAAGCAACGTATCCGGCCAGGTTGCGTTTGAAATTGATCAGGAAATCCGCAAGATTATCGATCAGTGCCATGACGAAGCGAAGAAGATCATTCTGGAACACAAAGAAGAACTGATCAAGATCGCGGAAGCGCTGATTGAAAATGAAACGCTGACGGCGGAACAGATTGATAAGATTATCAAGGGCGAACCGTTCCTGGATCTGCCAACGCCGGAAATGAAGGCGGCAGCGGCTTCTTCGGCAGAACCGGAATCCCCGACCGTAGTGGAAACTGAGGAAACAAGCCAGCCTGAAACGGAAACAGAATAGATAAGCTGAAAGATGGTCAATGCGGCCGTCTTTTTCTTTTCTAGTGGTGAGTTCAATGTCCCAAAAATTTGATTTTCTTTACTTAAAGAATAAGCATTTCGTATTTGAGTTGGGATATCATTACGATGTAATCACTGACAATCTTTGATCATGAAGAATATTGGAATCAGGAATACTATGTTTTTGGAAACTGTATTTCTTTGAGTCTTATATAAAAAACGGAAGCCCGATACTGAGTTCCGTTTTCTTCATTCGAAATGCGAATTTGAATTTTAGAAGCAAGATTTAAAGAGAGTAAATCTCGTTATAGCGCACAAGCTCAATCTGATGATCGTTAATGAACTTTTTGATTTTTGGCGAGGTGTACATTTGATAGTCTTGGATTCTTGAAAGGGTACAGGTTGAATAAGCGAACAGTTGAGCATCAACATATCCGCAGTGTCCACCGATTCTGACATAAGTCTGATCTGTCAAATGTTCTAATTGAGCCAGAATATCTTCTTCACTGCTGTATTCCAGTTGCTCCAGCATCGTTTTTTTGAGTTGGTTGCGTGTGCGTACCACGCCGAGGGCTGCCCAAATATCGCGGGTAAAGGGAATTCCGTACTGAAGACCAACATCATGCAGTGCCTGTCGGTAATTGGCGCTGGATTCGCCAATGGAATGTCCATGAATATATGCGGGTTTTCGGCCGTGTGTCAAACTGATAAATCGCTCAATTTGTGCCTGTGTTTCAATTTTCACTTCATTGTAAGGATAAAGATCTTCTTTCATCCAACGGGAATCTGCCTTTCGTACTGTGGATCGAATAAATTCCCCGCTTTCATGATCGATGAGAGCAGGAATTTGCGATTGATCTGCGCAAGGAAAGCCAGATACCAGATTGATATCAATTCCTAAACAAACATCAGGACAATCTTGAATTAACTGAACGGCCAGGGAGGCCGCAGGCATATTCGCAAATAAGCCTGTGTTACGAATAATTCCATCCCGGATTGCTTCATGAGTTGCGTAAGTAACGGCTGGAGTGAATCCATAATCATCCGATTGAACAATTAATTTCATATTCATGCTCCGCCTTAAAAGATTCCTAAGAAGGCAAGTACAATACAAATGCCCATCAATAGGAAGATCAACTTGGTCGGGCTGCTTCCTTTCTGAATTCGACTAAAAACCCAGAAAAATAAAAGTATCGATAAAATTCCCGGAGCAATGCCGTCAAGGATTTCCTGAATAGATAGGGAAACCCCATTAATAGTTGGCGCTAAGACAATATTGATTTTGCAGTTAGTCGCAACCAAGGCACCAACCATTAGAGAACCCAGAATCGTCGCAGCCTTTGTAATAATCGGGATAATTCCTTTACTGAAAGCTTCATTGACAAAGGTTACTCCCTGTTGATAACCAATGAGAGTTGCTAAATATTTCAAAATTAAAGTGCCGCCGCCAAAGAGTACGACGAAGAATAATGGACCTAAGAGATTTCCATTGGCAGCTAGACCGATCGCAACACTGGCGATAATAATTCGGCAGCAGTTGTTAAATAAAGAATCACCAATTCCTGCGGTAGGTCCCATCAGAGCTGATTTGACGCTCGTGATTGTTTCTGAAAGATCCTCGCCGGATTCTGCCTGCTGTTTTTCCATAGCCAGCGCAATTCCGCTGATTAATCCGGCCATGATCGTCTGTGTATTGAAATATTCTCCGGCATGCCGGGCAAAAATCTCCTTTTTTTTCTCAGGATCATCTTTATACCATATATCAAGTCCCGGGAGCATGCTGCAAGCAAAAGCTTTTGATTGTGACGTAATTTGATTGGTTGACATCATCAGCCCCATGTTTTTAAGAAAACTCTGGCGCAGTATATGTTTTTCCTGAGATGTCATCTCGGCGTTAGGCAAAGAAATCCTCTCCTTCCTGATGTTGTCCACTTTCAGCAGCAGACAGTTTTTTTGAAAGTTCATCGTAACGCAGGTCATTGTGATAACTAATAAAAGCGATGACAAAACCAAGAGCCGCAATCGGAATCATACCTAAGCCCATATATTTTGCCAGAATGAAACCGGCGACGATAAACACACCTGTAATTGGTGACCAGATCGAACGAGTAATTAAAGCAAGACCAATGACGACTAACAGATTCGCTGATGCGTTTAAGCCATTAAAAACAAAGGCGGGTACATAACCGATGAACGCATCAATTGCACTGGAGCCCAGTAAGATAAATAGGAAGATCACGACTGTATTAATACCGGCTTTGACAATGAACAAATCCAGATACATCGCAATTCGGTATTTTTTATATTCACCATTCTGAGCCAGATTCATAAATATAGGATGCAATGCATTTTCGCATGCATTGATAATGGGTTTAAACGAATTCATTAATGTTCCCAGAGCGACGGCAATTGCAAGTCCAGCCTCTATGTCGATGCCTGTCAGTACGACATAAGCGATGGATACCGTAGTTGCTGTACGCCAATCGGAAGGGACAACACCACCAACGCCAACGGCGCCTAAGTAGATGGCTTCCAAGGTAGCTCCCATAATAATACCGGTTTTCATATCTCCGCAGAATAAACCGGTTACAGTACCTAAAACTAATGGGCGTGAGAGTGCCTGTGTTCCAGTAATATTATCTAAACACCAAACGACCCAATAACTTAATGCGGCGAGTATAGCCTCCATCATAAATATAATTTTCCTCCTTATTTTGCACGGTGTAGAAGAACTTTAAAGTCGTGCTTTTCTGAATTGGGGACCATTTGCGAGAAGACTTCGCGATTCCCCTCTATCAGTTTCTCAAAAAGAATAAAATCTTCTTTATCAGCACTGCAGTAATCCGCAATTTTAATTTTATCCGGCGATTTCTTCTTTAAATAGTTGGCGATGTTGATGGAATGAATATTCAATTCTTCAGCCAGGCAGAGGGCGTCCTTTGGATTATCGACGAGGATAAGAATTTTCATTTTCTCAGCTCGCGGATCTTTCAATAGGTGAAGCGTATCCGTAATACTTTTAATCGCGACTTTTTTATCGGCAGGTCGTGCCATCATCAAAGTGTTGCGTAATAATACGTTACCTGCGGCATGATCATTAGCGACCAAGATGGTGTCAATATCCAGGGCGCGCGACCAAGCGGTTGTGATTTGTCCATGAATCAAGCGTTCGTCAAGACGTAGTTGTACAATCATGTTTTTCCTCCTTACTTAACTTGCAGCTGCATGATTTATTTGTCGTGATATTAATATCTGTTTCTATGATACGATATTATTTCTGCATTACGAAGCGGGTTTTTTTGTTAAAATTTGAAAAAAAATTGCAGGGAAAATAAAAGACTCCTATAATCAAAGTAGGATGTGATGAAAAATGCTGAATTATCGAATTCGCCATTATTTAGAAGTCGCGTATATTATAAAGAATGAAAAGGTCCTTATCACTGAATTCCAGGCTTATTTTATGTTGTCTGACTATGAGCTTAAAAATGATTGGAAAAAACTGAAGGAGATGGAAAATTTCTTTGGCGTGCGGTTTTTGGATCACGGTGAATCGATAACATATAAAATTTTGAATCAAAGTATATTTAATCAAAAACAACAGCTCTGTGTAGAATTATATTACAGACATTATAATAATCCGCAGGCAGCGGTACATTTAATTCACTCAACAGTTATATCCTTAATGTTGCTAAGCTCTGGGCGGAGGGAAATATCTGTAGATCACATTGCTGCTGAGCTGAACTATTCGAAATCAAGCTTGCGCCGGTCGATCAAATGGGCTCGTGATTTCCTGGAAGGTTATAATATTAAAATTCAGAATGTTCCCCGTCATGGCCTGTACGTGACAGGGAACGAATTCTATCAGCGGTTATGCCTGGTTGCTCTGACCGGATTTGTGAATCCGCGGATTCTGATTGGTCTAAATAAGGACCTGATTTTTAATGAGGCGAATCCACAGTTAGCAGCACAAATTGAAAAAGTTATGCATCAGCTGTCACCCCAGGAAGTTCAGCTTTTTAGTACGAATAGCTTACGGATTATCAAGAACTATTTGATCATTAGTCAGAATCGAATTCACCGCGGATTTTTTATGAATTTATGGGAAGATCCAACGTTGGAAGTCTTGAAACAAACCTGGGAAGCAGCCCTTGCTAAAAAGCTGTTTCAAGAACTGGGGTCGTTGGATGAAATTACTTCAGAAGAAATCTCAGCACTGGCGATACTGATTCTAATTTTAAAAGAATATGTTGAAGTAGAAGAATCTGGTTATGAGAATTTTGCACTGCTGTTTGAAAATAAAACGAAAGAACTCACTCAGAAAATTCAGGACTTCTTTGAACATACCTTGCATTGTTCTATAAAAGAACCGTTATTCTTAGATGCTCTGCATAATTCTGTTTCGAAGTTAGTCTTGCGCGATCATTTTGAAATGCTTCGATTCAAAGCTTTTAATCTGAGCGGCAGAAGTTTTGCGATGAGTAAGGATCCATTACTTCTGGAAATGAAAGACGAATTACTGGCGCTTGTAAAACAGGAATTCCAGACCGAAATCCGCGAGTCGCAAATGGTCGAGGTAATGGATATTTTTCAGCGTTATATCCAGTCGCTGCCGCTGCAGTTTCAGCGCTGTCAGATTAAAATTATTTCCAGTTTAAGCCTGGTCGATAATATGCTTTTACGGGAGAATATTATCCGTTGCGTACCATCATCCTTATATGAATCAATTCAGATTATTAGCCGGGGCTCTGAAACAACAATGACGCCGAAGGAGAATGAAGTATATATTGTCGATCAGGTACTGCATTTAGGAAATCATCCACGGTTTTATGTATTAGACCAACATTTTGATGATATTCGTAATTTATCTCGGTTCATTCTTATGAACGGTCATGTTTCCACATCTGCGATTCAAAGTGTACAAAGCTGTGCATTTACCACAGTTAGTGAGATACCGGAGTGGGGGAATGCCAGTTCTAAATCGATTATTTGCAATGGAATTCAGTTTCAGTTGATTCCTGTGGAAAAACCATGTAATGCTGAATTATTCCTCTGTCAATACAGCTCATCACAACCATTACCGGACTCCCTAAAATCGCGTTCGATTGTCATAATAAAATATTATCCGACCCAAGCCAATCTGCGGCTGATCGATTCTTTGCTTGTTTTGCTGGCGAACGATGAACTGTTTTATGAAGATCTGAGAACTAATCCTGATTTGGGAACTCTTGATAGTTACTTAAGTCATTGGTTGTAATATAATTTAAGGTGTATTATTCTTAAATTAATAAACTGATTAACAGTTGAAATGAAACTTTTCAAGTTTTAGGTCTTTACGAAATCTAATTTTTTTAAATTGCGAATTAGAATGAAAAGTATAGAGATTGAAGTATTTTAGAGATAAAAAGATATTAAATTAAAAAATGAATGAAATCCATTTCTTAGTTGTGGTAAATATCGATTATAATAAAGAGGAATAATTAACCTGAGAGTTACATTATTCTGAAAGTAAAAAAATTAATGATTAAATTTTAACAATCATTGCAGAAAATAAGGCAGGAACAGATATGGATTACAATCAAATCTTAGCGAAAAGAATACAGGAATTATGCGAGTTAAAGCAGATCTCCCTCGAAATACTAAGTCAGAAAGCCAAGATCAGTGAGCGGACGCTGACGCGGATTGTCAGCGGTCTTTATAAAAATCCGGGAATGGTCACTATTTTCCGCATCGCTTATGCGTTGGATATGACGATGGCCGAGTTTCTTGATTTTCCGGAGATCAACGATTATGAGTTTTCAGAACCTGGGTGTGAAGACCCTGAATTATAATCCGGGGATTAAAGAATAGAAAAATGCCGGGAAAGGGGTTACAATACAACCAGGAGGTCTTTTATGAAAATCAGTGAAGTAATCCAAAAAATGAAAAAGTATCACCGCGGAATTGCCCAGGGGAAGCCGATCGACGACGCGACGACCCGCGACCAGATTCTCTATGGGAATCCGGATCAGGAATGCACAGGCATCGTAACGACGTGTTACGCTTCGGTTGATGTTATCCGCAAGGCCAATGCGTGCGGTGCCAATTTGATCATCAGTCATGAAGCGCTGTTCTGGAATCATGGCGATCATACCGACTGGCTGGAGGAAGCCCAGAATAAAACGTTTCTGGCAAAAAAGCAGCTGCTGGATGAAACCGGCATTGTCGTCTGGCGTGATCATGATTATATCCATTCCGGAATTCCGATGAACGGCGGTTATGTGGACGGGATTTTCCACGGCGTCATGGTCACTTTAGGCTGGGAAAAATATCTCAGCTGCGATCCGGCCCGGCCGATGATTTTTGAGATGCCGGAAACGCCCGTTAAGGAAATTGGACGTCAGATTATGGAGAAATTCCATCTGACTGGTTTAAAAATGCTGGGGAACACGGAGGCGAAGGTCAGGACAGTTGCGATTGCCAGCCATATCCTGGGCGGCGATAACGACATGATTACCCGGATCGACCAGGAAAACATCGACCTGTTGATCTCGATGGAACTGATCGACTTTACCGTCAGCGAATATATCCGTGACAGCGCGATGCTGGGGATGCCGAAGGCGATTCTGGCGGTCGGCCATTTCAATACGGAGGAACCGGGAATGGAATACATGGTCCATTATATTCCGGAAGCGCTGGGCGAAGCGATTCCTTGCCGTTATATCCAGTCCGGCGATATGTATGAATTCATGATCGCATAACCTGTCTAAATCTTTTCTCAACGATCTAAAGTCAGTTTCTTTCACATAAGAAAAGGATTTATCAAGAACTGAAGTCAGCTGTACAAAGGGCTGACTTTTTTTTGTGGAATTCAGAGTGCTGCTTTTTTTGAAGAAGAAAGCGAAACAAGACGGAAAGAGAGCGAACCTGGCGATGAAAAGAAATAAAAAGTATAAAGATATAGGAATATTGTTAAATGATTATACATATATAATGCTAGGATAGGGGGAGAAAGCGGGATGATTCTTAAAGAATAAAAGCAAACTGAATCATTATAATAACTTGATTAAATGATTACAAAACTGTCTATAAGAATAGTTTTAGTCATAACATCAGCGAAAATCCTACAAAAATCTACAATTTTATCTTGACGTAAGCGTATTCATGAAATATATTATGTATATACAAGAAATAAAATTATGAATATACAGGAGGAAAAATATGGAAAAACCTACGATGGCGGGATATATTCTTGACCAGGGCCGGGCGCTTCGTCAGTCGTTTGCCGAAAGAGCCTGCTTCGTCGATCCAATGATTAAATTATTCCAAAACCAGGATATCCGGAAAGTTTACTTTCTGGGGTCAGGAACAAGCTATCACGCAGCGCTGAGCTTTAAAAACTGGTTTGAGAAGTATCTGAAGGTGGAAGCGGAAGTCGTGATTCCGACGGTGTTTACGAATTATACGCAGATCAATAACAACGCGATCTATCAGCCGCGGCAGATTCTGGTCGTCGGCATCAGTCAGTCAGGCACCAGCGTTTCCACCGTGGAAGCGATGCGCAAAGCTAAAAATGCGGGCTACTTTACCGTTGCGCTGACGGAAGCGTTATCCAGCCTGATCACCCGCGAAGTCGACGTCGTCGTACCGTTAACCTGCGGCAAGGAAGAAATCCCGATCGAAACCCGCGGCTACATCATCACGCTGCTGACCGGCTATCTGTGGGCGGTTGAAATCGCCTCGGCGCTGGGTCAGCTGGAGAAAGCGCAAAGTGAAGAGAAACTAAAGGAAGCGGAAACGATGCTCGAACATTTCGATGCCTTGATCGAAGAAGTCCAGCAATGGATTGATCGCAATCAACCGGAACTGCTGAACATGAAAAAGGGGCATATCGCCGCTTATGGAACAAATTATCCGACCGCGCTGGAAGGCGTTCTGAAAATGTATGAAACCTTCCACAAGCCGCTGAGCGCCTATGAATTGGAGGAACTGATTCACGGGCCGCAGATGGCATTCGACGATCAAACCTACCTGTATTTCATCGCAAGCAATGAAGTTGAACGATCACGGATTCCGCTGTTTCTGGACTGGATCCGGGAGAATGAAGTGACCGAGCACGTCTTTGTGTTCTATGCTGATCAACAAGCGACAAATCCAAAGGATCTGCATTTCCGCAGTCCGATCGCGCCCGACTTAAGTCCGCTGGCCTTCGTTGTTCCCTTCCAGCTGATGGCGGCCCGCAATTGTGAAGCGATCGGCTACGACACCAGCGTCTACCCGCCGAAACGCCGGGCGTTCGCTCATAAGAAACCGGAGGAACAAGCATGAATCAATTTCTGATCGCCACTCATTCCACGCTCGCCGAAGGGCTGGCCAACGCGATTCATTTCTTCAACAGCGACGCCGCTAACATTCATTATATCAACGCCTATGTCGAGGATAATGAATTTGAAAAAGCGCTGCGCGCTAAGCTGGCGGCAATGGAGCCGGGCAACCTTGTCATTCTGACCGATCTGGCCGGAGGCAGCGTGAATCAGATCGCTGCGAAGCTGATGCGGGAAATCCCGTTTGTGCTGGTCACCGGCGTCAACTTTCCGTTAGTGCTGGAAATGGTTTATCAGAGCGAAGACATTACACCGGAGCTGGCTGCGCAGATCGTGGAGCGTGCAAGAGCGGAAATGATGTGCATGAACACGCTGAACGCTGAAGCGGAAGAAGCAGATCTAACCGAGGACGACGAGCTGTAAGCAAAATCATTGAGGTAATGACCTGAACTGAATCAGGCGTTATAAAAAGGAAAGGAGGATTTTATGATTATTTTAGTCAGAGCGGACGACCGGTTAATTCACGGCATGGTGGCTGTGTCCTGGACTTCCGCAATCAAGCCGGAAACGATTCTGGTAGCCAACGACGAGGCGGCAGGGGACAGCTTTAAAGCCGCAACGATGAAGCTGGCCAAACCGGCCGGCGTCAAACTGATCATCAAGACCCGCGACGATTCGATCAAGGCGCTGAACAATCCGATCAACGACCGGAAGAAAATATTCCTGGTCACGGAAACCGTCGAAGATGCCTGCTACATCTGGGAACGCGTCAAGGGGATCGCCAAGCTCAACATCGGCACAGCCGGCGTCAACAAGAAGCCGGGCGAAGACTACATTCCGACGCTGCCGCAGGTCTTCATGACGCAGAAGGAATTTGAATGCGCCAAGAAAATGGCCGACGCCGGTGTGGAAGTCTTTGCGCAGATCACACCGTCTCAGGACCGCATGAACTTCAAAGACATTGAAAAAATATTTGCCAAATAAAAAATTATAAGGAGGGCAAAAACTTATGCTTCAGGGATTCTTAGTCGCGCTCGTCGCAACCTTGATCTACATGGAAAGCCGCATCGGCGGTCAGCACATGCTGGACCGGCCAATTCTCATCGGCCCGATCGTCGGCCTGATCATGGGGGATTTCACCATGGGCTTAATCATCGGCGGCAATCTGGAACTGGTCTGGATGGGCTTAGTTGGTATCGGAACATCCACACCGCCGGATGTCGTTGTCGGCAGTGCGCTCGCCACTGCGCTGGCAATCAAAACCGGCGCTTCCTACGAAACCACACTGGCCCTGGCGATTCCGATCGCACTGCTGGCTCAGGTCGGCTCCATCGGCGTCTGCATCCTCAACACCACCTTCGCGCACCGCGCTGACAAATGCGCCGACAAGGGCGACTGGAAGGGCGTTGAAATGTCCAACTGGATGGGCAGCGCGCTGTACTTCGTCTTCAAATTCACGATGATTTTCTTAGGCTTCTTAATCGGCGGCGACGTCATCACGGCGATCGTCAACAACATTCCGGCCGTTATCCAGTCCGGTTTGGCTCAGTCCGGCAACCTGCTTCCGGCGTTAGGAATCGCGATGTTGATTCAGCTGACCTTTGACAAGAAGTTCGCGGCGTTCTTATTCCTGGGCTTCGCTTTAGTCGCTTTCTTCAACGTCAGCACGATTGCCGCAGCGGTGATCGGCGTAATCTGCGCTTATGTTTACTACCAGTTCGCTCCGAGCGGCAAGTCCGGCTCCATGAGCGCCAGCGATGAAAGTGAGGAACTGTAAGATGACGATCGGCATGAAGAAATTAAGCTCGAAAACCTTAAAGAAAGTTTATAATCGTCACTATCAATTATTGGGATGCTTCAACTATGAACGTCAGATGTCGACAGGCTACGCCTGGACGATGATGCCCGCTATCCGCGAGCTGTACGGCGAGGATGAAGCGAAGATGAAGGCCGGCGTCAAACGCCACCTGGAATTCTTCAACTGCGCGACCACACCGAGTCCATTTATCATCGGGATCACCTGCGCGATGGAGGAACAGTGCGCCAGCGCTCCGGACGGTGAATTTGACGTCGCTTCGATCAACTCCGTCAAGGCAGCTCTGATGGGACCGTTAGCCGGCATCGGTGACAGCTTCTTCTGGGGCACCTTCCGCGTCATCGGCGTCGGTGTCGGCGCGCCGTTAGCGGTCGCCGGCAACATCTTAGGCCCGATCCTGTATTTCCTGATCAACTTTATTCCATCGGAAATCGTCCGCCGCGTCGGCTTCAAAATCGGTTATGAAGGCGGCAGCGAATTCCTGACCCGGATCTCCGAAGACGGCACGCTGAACAAGCTGACGGAAGCCGCCCGCATCATGGGTCTGGTCGTTATCGGCGCGATGATGGCTTCCATGGTCAACGTCAATCTGGTTACGGTGCTGAACATCAACGGGGCGCAGGTTGTCCTGCAGGAGATCTTTGACGCAATCTGTCCGAAGATTCTGCCGCTGGGTCTGACCTTCGCGTGCTACTGGGGCTTACAGAAACGCTATTCCGGCACGGTCATCATGATCGCCCTGCTGGTTCTGGGCGTTGTGGCTGTCGCTTTGGGTCTGTTGTAATCGAATGAAACAGGGGTGAAACGGAATGAAAAAACAAGAAGTGCTGGAAAGTCTGAAAGACGGCTTAATCGTTTCCTGCCAGGCGGTGCCGGAGGAACCTCATTATATGGAAGGCATCACCGTCAAATTCGCGGAGTGCGCGGCCTGGGCAGGAGCGAAAGGCATTCGCGCGAATTCCCCGGAGGATATCCGGGCGATCAAGGCGCAGGTCGATCTGCCGGTCATCGGAATCTGGAAAATTAACCGCAATGTGAAGGACGTTTATTTAACACCGAATCTGGAAGCGGCGAAAGCGGTATGGGAAGCCGGCGCGGAGATCATCGCCGTGCAGGCGACGCATCACTACCGCGACGATGGCAAGCTGGCGTATGAAACAATCCGGGAAATCAAGGAAAACATTCCGGAAGCGCTGATCTTCGCTGATGTCAGCACTGCGGAGGACGCGCGGATCGCTGCGGAAATGGGTGCGGATTTCGTCGCCCCAACCTTAGCCGGGTATACGAAAGCCGGCGCCTTCGACAAGCTGGAAATCAAGGACGCTCCGGATTATATTCTGCTTCGGGATATCGTCGATGCCGTTAAAGGCACCGGTGCCCGCGTCATCATGGAGGGCAAGGTGGCCACACCGGAGATCGCGGTCCAGTGCCTGTATATGGGCGCGTACGCCGTCGTTGTCGGCAACGCGATCACGCGTCCGCACATCACGGCCAAACGATTTGCCCGGGCGCTGAACCGGTTCCATGACTAACCCGATTCTCTGGATCACGCTGCTGTGTTTGTTTGGCAGCGTGATCTATAAAAAATGGGTGAGCGAGAAAGCGCTGCGGAAGCTGTATACGTTCAAAATGAAACAGGATACGGACAGCTTTCTCAAACTGCTCGATTCCCCTTACTGCAAGTTTAATTTTTCCAAGGTGTCGCTGTTGATGATGAAGCTGAACTATTTTATTGATCTGCAGGATCATGATCAGGTTCGCGCGACCTACGCGCAGTTTGCTTCGCTGAAGATGAACGCGGATGAAAAGATCGCGCTTGATTCCCGGATGTTCGGCTACGCTCTGCAATTTCGCGACCGCGCGCTGGCCGAGACCTGCCGCGACCAGCTGATGCCGTTGTTAAACGGGAAAAAGGGGCAGAAAGCGGAACTGATCCGTGGGGAAGTGGAACAGCTTGACCGCATTTACATCCAGAAAGACACCACGTTAATCCAGGAGCTGACCGAGGCGCTGCCGGAATGTGAAAACGACGAAATCAAGTCGCTGATCGCTTTCCGTCTGGCTAAACTTTACCATTATGAGAACCAGCCGGAACAGGTAGAGATTTACCTGAACCAGGCAATGCGGTATACTAATAATGATAAGAATAGAAAATCGCTGATGGCGATGATCAGCGATCCCTCGGAGCTGGATTAAATGAATAAATATGAACAAATAATTAATTACTACCGTCAACAGATCGTCGATAAAGTGCTCAAGCCGGGCGATCAACTACCCAACGAAATTGAAATTGCGCAGGCGTTTAAGGTCTCGCGCATGACCGCGAACAAGGCCCTGAATATTCTGGCCCAGGAAGGCTGTATCCGCCGGGTCAAGGGACAGGGCAGCTTTGTCGACAACCAACAGATCGTCAAGGCGATCGGAAACCTGACGAGTTTTACTGACGACATCACGAAGATGGGGCAGAAACCGGGCGCGATTCTGATTGAATATCGGATCGAGCGGGCCGATAAACTGCCGAAGCTGATGGAAAAAATGAAGCTGAGTCCGGACGATGCGATTCATTACATCGTGCGCATCCGCACGGCGGATGAAACGCCGATCGCAATCAGCTATACCTATTTGTCGCAGAAATACATGTCGAGCGTGGACTTGCGGAAGATCGAAGGCTCGGTCTATCAGATCATGCAGGAAAACGGCGCGCAGTTTAAGTACAGCGACGGCGAGATGACGGCGATGATGCCGACAGAAGAAGAAAAGCGGTTGTTGAAAATCAAGGATGTGGCGTTATTGCGCAACATCACCTGGATGTACGACCAGGACGACGATCTGATCGAATACACGGAAATGCTGTATATCGGCTCCCGTTATAACTATTACTACCGGACAGTCAATCAATAAGGAGGCTAATTCATGACGGAAAAAAACTGGGATATGTACCAGTATATCCTGGAATCCAAGCCGGCGGTGCGCAACATCGTCGAGCACCAGGATGAAATATTCAAAGAAGCGCTGGATTACTGCGCAGACGGCACGATTGAACAGATCTATGTCGTCGGCTCAGGTACATCCTATCACGGCGCGCTGGCTTGTAAAAAGCTGCTTGAGGATGTGCTGAAGGTTAAGGTCTTTGCCAGCTATCCGATGCAGTTTAAGGACAATGAACTGATTCTGAACCCGCATACGCTGGTCATTGGAATTTCCCAGGCCGGCCGCAGTTCATCCACGATCGCGGCGCTGGATAAAGCGCGGAGTCTGGGCTTAAAGACGATTGTCGTTACCGGCGAGGCCGGCAAGCCGGTCAGCGATCATGCGGACGTCACAATATTGCTGGCGATCGGCATGGAATATGCCGGTCCGAAGACCAAGGGGTATATCGGCACAATGGCGACGATTATGCTTCTGGGCATGAAGCTGGCGGTGCGGTTAGGCCGGATTTCAGAAGAAGAGAAAATGCGGTTAACGGAACAGATGGTGAAAACCTGCGACAACATTCCGGAAATTGCGGAACAGGCGAGCCAATGGTATCTGCGCAATAAGGAAGATCTGCTTCCTTGCCGCCGGATGATTCTGGTGGGCTATGAAAGCTGCATCTCGGCCATGATGGAAGGCACGCTGAAAATTCTGGAAGCGGTGCGTTACAGCGTCGTCGGCTACGAGCAGGAAGAATTCATGCACGGCGTATATCATTCGATTCACGAAGACACGACGATGGTTTATCTGGCTTGCCCGGGGCAGTATTTTGAACGCTGTCTGCGGATGCGGGATTATTTCGCCCGCGAGCGGCATAACCCGAACTATGTGATCACTTCGGATGCTTCCCAGGCTGAGGATCTGCATAATTTCGTTTATCCGTTTGTCAATGATCCGTATTTCGCAACGATGGAGTATATTGTGCCGCTGCAGGTGCTGGCGAGAAAATTATCGCTGGATCTGGGCATAGACTGCAACGTTGCCAGCGATCCTGATTTCCACAAAAAGATGGGCAGCTATACTTACTAGATCGTTTTCCTCCCTTTCCTCGAATCCAGGAAGTGAAAAGCTGCGGCTGCCAAAGGATCATTTTCGGCAGAAAGTTCAATAAAAAAGCGTTGTCCTTGAAGGCAGCGCTTTTCATATAGAATGAGCAGGTTCCGATTCATTTTATTTCCGGTTTTGCAGTTAAACCATCGCTGATTGTCTGGCTTCAATATACAGATCAATATCTTCAACAATATACTTTTCTCCGGTTGTATGCAAAGCTTCAAAACAAGAATAAATGTAATCCCATACACGGTATTTTGTGAACAATTCAGAAACCTGTCTGCCGGTTAAGCCTTTTGCGGATTTATACCTTTCGATACAATAGATTAAAAAATTACCTTCTTTACTCATCATCATGCCTCCTCTGGGAATGTGAATGTGCCTGTCTTTTTTTCTTCATCGAACATATTGAACAAAGTCAGCGCACTCAAATGCCACAACTTCGTATCTTCCTGCTCCAGAAAAGAATATACCTGAGAGTCATAAAATTCTTTAGAGGCAGTAACTTCATCAAACGGGTAATTCTCAGTGATCAGGTGGACTACCTGCGGAACAAGAAGTATGAGCATCGCTTCAAATTTCTGCTTTTCCATTAAAATTCCTCCTCCGGTATTGTGCCCATAAACTTTAAGTAGCTTAACGCTTTTCCTGAGGTGAGTACTAACTGATTATACAGCTTTTTGATTTTAAGAGCCTCCAAGGTCTGTTCCTTAGTCAATGCTCCAGCGGTATAAAGGGTAAATGTGGTGTAAACATTATCGTTAGCAACAGGCCCCAGGATAAAGTCAAATGTTTCTCCTGCATAGTTGCCTGATCTGTTATCTGATACAAAATCAAGCCATGCTTCGTCAGCGGTATCAAACCGTAAAATGGAACATTCTGTAAAGGCTTTCTGTTCGTCAATCTCATAAATATTGACGATTCTGCCACCGTCTTTTCTTCGTTTATAAACCTTATCCGCAAAGCCTATAGCTTGCTTTTTATTTGTAGTGGTATAGAAACCAAAACCAAAATCTAGAAACCGATTCTGCTGAATCAGCTTCGGTTCAGAAACGACTACATTACTTCCGTGATACAAAATCATAGATTACCCTCCAATACTTTTGCCGCAAGTTTTTGTTCTTCTAGCAGCGATTTAATCATTGTTTCAATATGACGACGTCTGTCAATCTGTTGTTTCAGTTTTTCGATTTCTTTTTTTCCGATGTACTTGGAAATAATCTTTTTTCCAGCTCGGTATTTTAGGTAGTAGTACGTATTGCCTTTAACCTGTTTTTCAGAAATTGTACCCTTTGGCAATTCGGCAAGAGCCTTCTGATATTTTACCAGCATATAATCAATTCGTTGCTTTTCTTGCTGCACTGTACTTATCATAAGATTCATTCTTGTCACCTATCTACATTATACCCAACATTATGCAAATAAATCAATAAATGTTGGGTAAATCTGGTGCGAATACTTTTTTGGAATATCAATCCTATTATTTTTTTACCTTGCATTCAACAGTCTCCTTTACTCGATGATTTTTTTTTGTCTTTCCAAGCTGGAAAAGGAATGAATAAACAACGACAAACGCTCACTCGCTTTTAAAATAAGGCTTTTTCCATTTATCATTATTACACCGTGACGGTATTTCCATATCCCTGAACTTGATCGTTATTATTTTACATAAGAAGTCATGATGATGTTTTTCGTAAGAAAAAGCAGGCGATCTCTCAGCCTGCTTATCCTGAAACTATCTTTGCCAGCTTATCCCATCGGGAAGAAACCGACCGCCGTTAATAAAATGCCTAAGCCTAACAAAAGGAATAACAGCTTGTTGACGCTGACGCCTTTCTGGATGTAATGATAAACAACGACGGATAAGACCAACGGCAGTAAATTCGGCATGATGCTGTTGAGAACATCCGCCAGAATGAACGAACCGCCGCCCATGTTCAGCTCCAGGGAAACCGGCACCGCGACGATCGCCGGCACCAGTCCGCCGATGACGACCAGACCCAGAATCTTTGCGGCCTCCGTCACTTTTTCAAGAGTGCCGTCAGCCTGGATTTTCGCTAAGAATTCCCGGCCGCCCTGATATCCCAGCTTAAAGCCATAGACGCGGGTCAAGGTCGACGGCAGTAAATTCAACACCAGATACAGCACGACCCCGAGCAGATTGCCGGCCGCCGCCAGCGGAGCGCCGATCCCGCAGGCGATTACCCGGAACGTCCCCCAGAAGAAGCTGTCACCGATCCCGGCCAGCGGCCCCATCAAAGCGATCTTGACGGAACTGATCGACTGCGGATCAAATGTACCTTCCGGAGCGTTGGCGTATTCTTCTTCCATCGCGCAGGTGATGCCCAGACAAAACGGTACGAAAGCGCAGGTTGTATTAAACATAACGTTGTGCCGGATCAGGGCTTCTTTCAGATCTTCCGGATCCGGATAGAGTTTCTGCAGCGCCGGAAGCAGGGCGCGCATGTAGGAAATCCCTTGCTGCTTATCGTAGGTATAACACCCCAGCGCCTGATAGGAACGCCAGAATACCTTATTCAATTCCTTTTTTGATAATTGAACCGGATTTGTCATGATTAGTCGTCCTCCTCTGCTCTCGGTTTAAATTGATAATAGATGTATGCGCAGACCAATCCTGTCAGTGCGACGCCCATCGTGCCCATTCCCAGATAGGTTGGAAGCAGGAAGCCCAGCGCAAAGAAGCCGGCATATTTCCAATCAAACGTAAATTTCAGCAGAATACCGATGCCGATCGCAGGCAGGAGCTTGCTGGCATTGGTCAGACCGTAGCGGACGACGCCCGGAATGGAATCGATGACCGCCTGGATTGCGACGGATCCGGCCATAAAGCCCAGCGCGATAACGACAAAGTAAACGACGAAATAAATGATGCCCCCGCCGATGCCTGTCCACCAGATCATCTTGGTATCACAGTTTTCCACCGCTTTGTTCGTCAAGGAAGACAGAACGGCTGAGTTCACCGACGAGATAAACGTATTCATAACGCTGGCCAGCAGCGCGACCGGGATTGCCAGTGCGACACCTTCCTCGACGGTCAGACCGCTGGTGATGACCAGCGCCGAGGCCAGCACGCTGCCGCTGACAACCTCTGTCGGTGCAGCACCGATCTGAACGACACCGGCCCAGATCAGCTCCAGTGTACCGCCGATGATGACGCCTTGCTTTAAATCCCCTAACAAAAGTCCGACGAGCGTACACAGCCAGATCGGCCGCGCGATCATCTGCTGCCCGAACCAGGATTGTTCGATCCGTCCGTAACCTGCGACAAGACCGACGAGAATAGCTTGTAAAATCATACTCTTTTCTCCTTCTTATTCAAATTTTTTAGCGAAATCCGTAAAATCGACTGCCGGCATTTGCGGAGTGATCTGTGCGAACACCTCGACACCCTGATCATGAATGCGTTTCAGACACGCGAATTCTTCCGGGGAGGCAAAGACGCCGTCGCTGATCTCCACTTTTCCTTCGGTTACCCGCCCCTTTGTGCCGTCGACTTCAGGGCCGACATTGACGCGGCGAATCTCCGGACATTGGCTGACGAGCGCTTCCGCATCGGCGATGGTGCCGACCGTGATAAAGATTTTCTTCGCTTTGTATTTCGGTCCGTTCAAGCGGTCAACCGCCTTGGCCAGCGTCCAGACATACATGTCCACATTGGCCGGCTTGGCCAGCTTTAACGTCATTGTGTGAAAACTGTCGTTGGCCGCCGCATCATTGGCGACGACTAAAACATTGGGTTTGAGTTCCCCGACCCAGGTCACCGCGACCATGCCGTGAACCAGCCGTCCGTCGACGCGTAATAAACTGATCATATTGATTTTCTTCCTTTCTAGTCGTCGTCTTCCCCGCCGCTGGTCAATAAGTCGTTCATGTAACAGGTTTGACGGCAGGCGTTGGCGATGATTTCTTTTAACTGCGACGCATCCAGATCGGTTTCCGTGAAAGCACACTCCAGAATCATCGCTAAATTCATGCCGGTGATCAGATGGAAGGCGTGATCCCGCAGGTTTTTGAAAAAGATCTGATTGACGGAACCGCCGTACAGATCGGTAAAGACAATGCAGTTTTGCCCGGCACATTCCCGCAGGATCTGTTCAGCCTTATCCTCAAAGCCGGTTTCCTGAGCGGTTTGTTCAAGAATGATGATGTTTCGTGCGCCGAAAAATTCCAGCGTTTCCTTCATGCCCGCCGCAAGCCGGCCATGGGCGGCGATGATAATTTGATTCATTCGATGTTTTTTCCCCCTTTCAATGGATGAAACTGGATGAGAGCTGCCTGATTTAAATTCAGTATAATCTATAAATATATATTTGTAAATATAAAAATATCAAAAATATATATTAAAAATTGAGACCCTAAATGATTACACCCCTAATATATGACAGATTTGTATGATTTCCCGCATATTCCTGACAAAAAACCGCAGAATATCCTGAATCCTTGGAGAACACAAATTATTTTCAAGAAAGAAATTTATATAAAATATATATTTACTGTTGATTTTTGGATGGAATGTGGTATATTTGGGATGAGCTGCCCGGTGATTCAAGAAAAAGGAGAACAGAATAAAGCATGGAAAAAGAAAAACTCTCAATGATTGGTCATATTCAGGATACACCCCGGGTTTTAAAGAAGGCCTACGCTACCCGCAATGAATATATGACCCGCTTTGTTGACGCTTTTGTCGAGCATGATTTTAAGAAGGTCTATTTCCTGGGATCCGGTACTTCCAATCATGTTTCGATGGTTATCAAAAATCTCTTTGTCGAGCTGTTGCACGTTGAAGGCGTTGCTTGCGCGCCGACGTTGTTTACCTATCATGAGAATCCGAATCCGTCCGGAATTTTTAAGAAAGAAGAAATCTGCGTCATCGGCTTTTCACAGCACGGCGACAGTATCTCAACCTGTGAAGCGGTAAAAAAAGCTGCGGAGGACGGGTATTTCACCATTGCGGTGACCGAACAATTAAACAGTGTGCTGGAAGAATTGGCTGACGTATACTGTCATTTAGTCTGCGAAGAAGAAGAAATCGGTCCGGAAACGCGCGGTTATACGGAAACCATCTTCCAGTTTTACATCCAGGCCATTGAGATCGCCCGGCGTAAAAAACTGATTGACCAGGCTCGTTATCAGCAGTTGGATGAAGCGGCCAAGGCGTTGGCCGACAACCTGGAAATAGTTGTCAATGAGTCGATCGACTGGTATAATCGTAATAAAGAAGAATTTTATCAAATGACAAAATCCTCTATCGCAGGCTATGGGGTTAACTATCCAACGGCGCTGGAATCACGCCTGAAATTCTTTGAAACATATTCCCGGCCGTGCACGGGTTATGAGATGGAAGAACAGATGCATGGGCCGATGCGGGCCTACAATCAGGATAACTATATCTTTATGATCGCTTCCGAGGGTCAGAAAGAACTGGAACGTTTGAAAGAGTTAGTTCCGTATTATAAAGACGTCTTTACAGAACATGTATTTGTGGTCACCTGTGAGGAGGATGTGGCAAGTTCAGAAAGAGATCTGAAATTCTCAGTGAAAACGACGGATCTGCTTTCGCCGATTCTCTATGTGATTCCTTTTCAGGTGCTTTCAGCGCTGATCTGCGAAGACACGGGAATCGATACGAAGGTCAGTCCGGTCAAGAAGCGTTACGTTTCGTCGCATTATCCAAGCCTCAGACATGGAAATGTGGAAGAAACGAAATAAACAGAACACGGCAATTCTGAGAACAAAAGAATTGCCGAAAGTTTGAAAAGCAGGGGGTAAAACATGCCGAAACTTCCAAAATATGTGGAAATCGTGAATTACTTTAAAGAGAAAATCGAAAGCGGAGAGATTGCTAACGATGAACTCTTTCCGCCGGAAAGCGAGATCTGCGCCAAGTTTTCCACCAGTCACATGACGGTTTCCCGGGCCATGAACAAATTAGCCGTGCATGGGTTTATCAAACGGATAAAAGGCAAGGGTACGTTCGCAGATGACAAATTCAAGGCGAAGATCAAAAAAAGCTCAGTACGGACTGAAAGCATTACGGATATGATCCGCAATGCCGGTTTGGAACCGTCGGCTGAATTAATTAAATATGGAATTATCAAAGGTAAGGAAGCTCCGGACATCGCTGCTCTGCTGCATGTAGCGGAGGAAGACTTTCTGCATTTCTTCATCCGGACGCGTTTCGGCAACGGCAGTCTGATCTGTATTTCGTATTCCTATATCTCACAGAATATTCTGCCGACGATGGATATTAAACGGCTGGAAGGTTCGCTGAACCAGTACATCGAAGAATTGGGGATTGAGCGGTCCTACGGGTATATGGAACTGGGTGCCTGTCTGCCAAGCGCGGAACAAGCCAAGCTGATCGGCTCCAATCATGTTCCTCTGCTTCGTCAAATGATCCTGTGGAATGTCAACGACGAACCTTTTGAATTAACAACCCACTATTTTGTTGGAGATAAGTTTACGATCACGCAGGACAAGATCACGGCGCGGTCCACACAAACGACGCTGTCGGATCACGCGCGGGAGCCGCTGGTCAAGTAAGGACTTTCCGGCAGATCCGTCGGATCTGAATGGATTGTTCTTCCTTCATTCTGCTTCGGACAAAAAATGTAAAAAGAAGGGACGCTCTCATTGAAGGAGTGTCCCTTTGACGTTCTTCCGGCTTCCGCACAATTCGGGTAAACAGAACACATTTGGAATCGGAAGTTTCATAACAAAGGCGGAGAAGGCTTGGACATCAATAAGAAATTCAATACAGTCCATGATCAGGAAAAAATAGAAAACCGTAAGAAATCCGTTATAAAAATTCACAATTCTTCGCTTTTTCTTTTCCCCAGGCAGGCGTATAGTGGTGTCAAAGGAGTGTGAAGTTATGCGATTTGGAATATTAGGTTATGGCGGGATCGCGCAGCGATTCGTTCATGACAGCGCCCAGGTTGAAGAAGCGGAGATCACATGGATTGCTTCTCAGACCCCAGCCAAGCGGGAAGTGGCGGCCGCGGCGGTGCCGGGCGCACGGATTGCCGACAACTATCAAGCCTGTCTGGCTAGTCCTGAGGTCGACTGCGTTTACATTGCGCTGCCGCATGCGCAGCATAAAGCGATGACGCTGGCAGCGCTGGCGCAGCATAAACATGTCCTGGTGGAGAAACCCGCCGCATTTACCAGCGCGGACTGGGATCAGCTGTGCGCGGAAGCGAAACGTCAGGATTGCTTCTTAATGGAAGCGCTGAAGACGCCGTTTTACCCGACCAGCGCGATCGTCAAAAATCTGATTGAAGACGGGGCTATCGGTCAAGTGACCGGCGCCGATGTCAATTACTGTTACGATTTAAAAGGCCAGACAAAACCGGGCTGGTATATCTTGGATCCCCTTCAGGGCGGTGCGCTGTACGACATCGGCAGTTATCTTTATTATTTCGTGTTGGATTTGTTTCCGGACCTGACGCCGACTCTGAACGTGACGGCCCAACTGCGCGATCACATCGACGTTCACTTCCAATGCGAACTGACGACCGACAGCGGTGCGCGCATTCTGACCGAAGGTGCGATCGATCGTGAACGTCCGCGCGAAGCCGTGATCCTGGGAACAGAAGGCACGCTGCGGATTCCTTACTATTACCGGGCCGAGGAAATCATTCTGGAAAATGCCCGGGGAATACAGACGATCCGGCCGACGATTCAGTATACCGATCTGGCGGGGGAGATTGCGGAAGTCTGCCGCTGCGTTGGCAACGGCTGGCGGGAAAGTCCGCTCTATCCGCAGGCCAAGACCCGGGAAGTGCTGGCGCTGATGGAAGCGATCCGCAGCCAGTTTCCCCGTTGAAATCATGGGAATCAACGTGTGCGAAGACCTTCGTTTCTAATCCGTAAATACTAAAATCTCCGTTGATTCAGCCCAGAGGAGAAAGAAAACTTCACCAGAAATGGTGATTTTTTTTAGCTTCTGCCGCCGGACCGGACTTCCTATACTAAAGGAAGAATGAAAGTCAGAGCGGAGGGGAACCAAATGGAAAAGCATCAGGAATCAGCGAAACACTTTTACCGGCAGGCTCTGAATCTCTGTCTGGCGATGATCGCGCAGCAGCTGATTCTCAACCTGATCACGATTATCGACAACGTGATGGTCGGCCGGTACGGCGATCTCTTCGTTTCATCCGCCGCGATCGTCAACCGCCTGTTTACGGTGCCGAGCAGTTTCCTCAACGGCATTCTGGCGGGCGGGGTTGTCTTTCTCGCCCAATATGCCGGAATTGATCAGCCGCAGCGGATGACTCAGACGTTCCGGTTTTCCCTGGCGGCTTCGATCGCGCTGTTGTTTCCGTTTATCCTGGCCGGGCTTGCCTTTCCGCAAACGCTGGTCCGGCTGTTTTCTTCCGATCCGGCACTGGAAGGCCCGGCAGCGGTCTACCTTCAGCTGCTTGCGCTGTCGATGATTCCTTACGTGCTGTCGCAGGCGATTGCCAACGCGATGCGGGCGATCGGACAGGTACGCCTTCCGCTGTGGGGCAGCTGCGCCGCCGTCATCGTTAAGATTTTGGCGAATCTGATTTTGCTGGAGGGGATCCCTGGCGGTATGTTGGGGGCGGGACTGGCGATGCTCCTGTGCCGATGTGCGGAAGCGCTGACCATGATTGTCCTGATGAAACGCTCGCGGTGCGTCTTTGTGCAGGCGTGGAAGACGACGTCGAAAATGCCGCGATCGCTGGCAATTCAGATTGGAAAGACGATGCTTCCGATCGGATTGAACGAGTTATTCTACGGCCTGGGGCTGGCGATGTTATTTAAAGGCTACTCGTCGTTCAGTACGCCGATGACGGCCGGATATGCCATTGCGATGACCTATTATGAGCTGTTCCGGGTGCTTTTTCCCGCGGCCGGCACGGTGCTGACTATTCTGGTCGGTCCGGTTCTGGGGCAGGGAAAGAAAGCGGAGGCCAAGGAGGTTGTGCGGCGTGTGTTCAAGCTGGCGCTGGGACTTTCCATCGCGTTCGGAATACTGATTTATCTCTGCCGGTGGACAATCCCGCTGATCTACACAGGTTCTGCGCTTTCGCTGCGGACGGCAGATCAGCTGATGCAGATCATGGCGCTGTTATTCCCGCTGGCGACTGGACATTTTCTTGTGTATTTCGTCTTCCGCAGCGGCGGGGACAGCCGGTCGATCTTTCTGATCGATTCCCTGTTCATGTGGATCATTCCGATTCCCTTGTTGATTGGATTAACGAGAGGAACTGACTTGCCGCTGACTGCGGTTTACTTCTTGGTGGAAGTCAGTTATTTACTGAAATGTCTGTTAGCGCTGGCTTTGTTGAAAAAGGAACGGTGGCTGAACAATCTGACCCAGCCGGAGGTTTCTCAAAAAGAGATGTCGGCTTCGAAGCGGGAAATTGAAAATGGCGGTTCGGCTGTACCACAGACAAACCGGATCGAAGCGCTTGAGGAAAGTCCGGATACTCCGACTCCGAAAATCTCGCAGCCCTAATCGAATTCTTTTTCTTCTATTCGGAAAGTGCATCTCAAAAGAAAGAATAAAACGATGACTTTTAAGTGTTATATTCCGCTAAAGAGTTTTAAAGTGATGGGATTCATCGTTTAGGTGCGCACTGAAAAAGAAGGCGGATTAGGGAGAAGAAATTGAAAATGACCAATACGGTGAACGAGGAAAATGAAAAAACCGAAATAAACTCAAATGCGTTGAAATAAAGACGAATGAATTATACAATTAACTCAATGGAGTTGACTTGCGTTCTCTGAAGGCAAAACCTTCTTCATGAAAACGATAACGTGTTCAGACTGGGTCTATGTTGATGAATTTCTTCCTGAAGACCCGGAGTCCGGCATCAGCGCGGGCTTGCAGAGAATCTCATGGATCCGGGTCGTGAGGATGGAGGCAGAATAGCCTGGCGTGATCACGACGGCAGTATCCGCTCCGCTTGCGGTTCCGCCCAGAGCTACGACGGGTTTTCCCCATTCGATCATGTCGGCGTCGAGCGCCATCACCGCACATTCAAAACAAACCTTGACGCCCTGACCTAAAGTCCGCAGCGTGGCGGCCATGATTTCCAGTGGATAAACCCCGCTGAACTGACGGCTCAGTCCGCGTTCCCCGCTGCTTAACGCGTGGCCGGCGGTGACGATCACGACGCCCTGAGCTTCCAGTTCGCGTTTGGTTTCCGCGTCCATCCGGTTGAGACCACGAGCCTGGGCATCGGAGACGGAACGGACGTCGATCAGTTTTCCTGGAAATCCCTGTTTGCGCGCTTCCGCAATAATGATTCTGGCGGTCGCGCCGGAGGATGAGGCGAAGACGAGATCGGTATTCAGCTGTTTGGCTTTGCGGATGCCCTCGACGGCGGCCGCGTTGGTGTTGTGAGGTCCAGGCTGGGAAAATAAAAGCATGATGTATCGCTCCCTTCTGTTTCCATTATACAAGGTTGCCGCTCAGAAATCAGGGGAACGCTGCACTAAACTTAGTGATCTTTTTCCGTTTTTGTTCCACAGCACGATCTTCCTATAATAAATCCGCAGGAACACAGAAAGGAGGTTGAAGATGGAGAAAATCGTCATCTTTGATATGGACGGCGTGCTCGTCGATACCGAGCCGGTTTATTACAAACGGCTTGAGGATTTTCTGATCAGCCGGGGTTATGCATTTCCCCGTGCAGTGCTCGATCGGCTTGTCGGGGAAAGCAGCCGCAAAACATTTTCGATTCTAAAACAGGCGGATCCAGCATTTTATGATAGTGAGGAAACCTATCGCCGCGATTACCGGGCGTACCATCAGGGGCAGCGGATCGATTACCGCGAGCTGGCGAATCCTCACGTACATCAAACGCTGAATCAGCTGAAAAACACTGGCTGGCGCCTGGCTCTGGCGTCCAGCTCACCGCGCGCCAACATCGAACAAGTGCTCCGGGAGCTCGCGATCCTGCCCTTGTTTGAAGTGATCGCCAGCGGCAATGATTTCCGGGAAAGCAAGCCGAATCCGGAAATCTATCTGCACGTCGCCGCCCAGCTTTACGCCAAGCCCCAGCAATGCACCGTGATTGAAGATTCCACCTACGGCATTCAGGCCGCGGTCCGCGCCGGCATGCGCGTGCTGGCCAAGCGCGACGAGCGGTATGGATTTGATCAATCCCCGGCCCACGCCTTGTTTGACGATTTGGCGGAAATCCCGGCGCTGCTGGAAGGCAGCCCGGCTGATGCGCTGCACTAGAATTAGTGAAATTAATTGAGTAGTTAATGATTACAAAGCTTTCTATAATGGCATTGAAAAGGACGAATGGAAAGAGGAATAATGTGAAATATCTGATCGCGAGTCATGGCGAATACGCCGCCGGACTGGCCAGCGCGGTGCGCCGGCTGGCTGGTGAAAATCCGGATGTGACAGCCCTGTGCGCCTATACCGACGAGGTTCCCTTGGAAACCCACATGCAGAAGATCATGGCGGGGCATGAAGCGGAAACCTGGATTATTATGACCGACCTGCTGGGCGGCAGCGTGAATCAATACATGATGCGCAGCCTGCTGAAACCCAACTGCCACCTCCTCACCGGGGTCAATCTCGAATTGATTCTCAACGTGCTGAAACTGGAAGAAACAGACGATCTGGCCGCTGATCTGCAGCGCTGCGTCAGCGAAGCGCAGAACCGGATCTGTTATGTTAATTCAATCATTCAAAAGAAAGGAAGCGAGAGCTGAAAACAAACCGACAGGCCTACCGCAACACAATCCAAGGTTAAGAAAGGGGTAAACACTTATGTTACTAAACGCACTGCTTCTGTCGTTGATCTATCTCGTGTCGAGAACCGATATGATCAACGGTTACATGATGCTGACCAAACCGATCGTTCTCGGTCCGCTGGTCGGCTTGGTTCTGGGGGATCTGCAAGCCGGAATTCTGATCGGCGCCACGCTGGAGCTGGCCTTCATCGGCGTCATGAACATCGGTATTTCGGTATCCATGGATGTTTCCATCGCGACGATCGTCGGCGGCGGACTGGCGATTCTGTCCGGTCAGGACGCGGCGTTCGCGCTGACCATCGCAATTCCGACCGGCATTCTGTTCAATATGCTGAAAACGTTCATCCGCGTCGTCATGCAGTACTGGATCGTTGAGATGCAGAAAGCCTGCGAAATCGGCGATTACAAGAAGGTGGAACGGTATCACTGGCTGACCTGGTGGCTGTTCAGCCTGATCATGATGATTCTGGTCTTCGCGTCCATCTATTTAGGCACCGGCGCAGTTCAGGCGGTCGTCGATTTCATCCCGGAATGGATCTACAACGGCTTAAAAGTCGGCACGTCGATCCTGCCGGCGCTGGGCTTCGCGATGCTGCTGAACATGATCTGGACCCGCGAAATCGGCGCGTTCTACTTCATCGGCTTCGTGCTGTCAGCTTTCCTGGGCATGACCAATACGGGCGTCGCGATTCTGGGCGCAGCTTTCGCGGTGATCGCTTTCTTCTTCATCAAGTCGGAGGACAAGGAAGCGGCGGAAGAGGAAGTCACGGACGAAAAACGCGAAACCAAGCGTCTGAGTCGCAAGGCGTTAATGGGCGTGTACTGGCGTGCGCATACGCTGGAAGCTTCGTTCAACTATCAGAACTATCAGGGCTCGGGTTATTGCTACGCGATGATTCCGGCGTTAAAAGAACTCTATCCGGATAAGAAGGATCTGGCGATGGCGCTCAGCCGTCACTATGAATTCTTCAACACGACGCCGCAGGTATCGACGCTGATCTTCGGTATCTCCTGCGCGATGGAAGAAGAAATCTCGAGCAATCCGGATCTGGCTCCGGCTTCGGTCAACGCTGTCAAAGCGGCGCTGATGGGACCGCTGGCCGGCATCGGCGATTCGCTGTTCCAGGGCACCTTCCGCGTCATCGCGGCCGGTGTCGCGGCGCAGTTAGGCTTACAGGGCAACGTGCTGGCGCCGTTCGTCTTCATTCTGCTCTACAACGCACCGCATTTCCTGGCCCGCTGGTATCTGATGTGGAAGTCGTATGATTTCGGAAGCAAGTTTATCAACAAGATCTACAAGTCCAACATCATGGACAAGCTGACGCTGTGCTTCGGCATCCTGGGCCTGATGGTGATCGGCGCGATGACAATGTCGATGGTCTCGGTTTCGACGCCGTTAGTCATTCAGTTTGGTCAGATGGAACCGTTAGCGCTGCAGTCGCTGTTTGACGAAATTCTGCCGGGCCTGCTGCCGCTGTGCATTACCTGGGCGACCGCCTGGCTGTTAAAGAAGCAGGTCAACATGCTGCACATCATGATCGGCATGTTCATTCTGGGCATCGTCTGCAACGTCATCGGCATTCTCTAATCGTAGTCTTCAAATTGCTTATGTCTTCCTGTCCGTGGACTGAAGCATCCGGCTTGGATTAAGTTTAGCGCGTTCTAAAGCGGCAGGGCAGACAGACCGCATTGCACAAGGAGGGGAACAAGGCTTTTGCGAAGGGCCTTGCTTCCTCTTTTCCATGAAAAACATAAGGAGGAATTGTCGAAATGGAAACGATGATGGGTTATATTGAAGAAAGCGCGGCGCAGTGCCGCCGCAATATCGAACAAGCTTCACAGCTGGTGCAGCCGGCCGTCGATCTGTATACGAAAAAGGAGTACAACCGGATCCTGATCATCGCCTCCGGGTCTTCCTACAACGGCTCCTGTCTGGCGAAATACTTTGTCGAAAAGGTCCTCAAGGTCAGAACGGAAGTCGTCACTTCGTTTACCTTTAATCATTATGAAACGATCTTTGATGAAAAGACGTTTGTCTTCGGCGCGGGGCAGAGCGGCCGTTCGACCAACACCAACGACGCTCTGCAGAAAGCCCGCGATCATGGCCTGACGGCGATCGGCCTGACCGGCAATGTCGAGAGCGTCATGAAGGAGCATTGCGATCTGTGCCTGAACTGGGGCATGGGGATTGAAAAGATCGGTTTTGTCACCAAGGGCGTAGTCACGCTCGGCTTATACTACATGTTGTTCGCGATTGAAGCGGGCAAGGCCAAGGGCCTGATCAGCGCGGAGGAAGCCGCCGGATATTATGAACAACTGAAGCAGGCCTGCGACACGATGGATCAGACGGTAGAGAAAGCGAAAGTCTGGTACGCCGCCAACGAAGCGGAGCTGACCGACCTCAAGCGCGTGCAGATTCTGGGATATGGCCCGAATCACGCCGTCGCGCTGGAAGGGGCGTTGAAGATCGCGGAGACGACCGGTCATGCCGCGACTGCTTATGAGATGGAGGAATTCCTGCACGGACCGTCGATTGAAACCAACGCTGAGCGCACGGTGATCATCGTCGATTCGCTGGGACAGCCGAGCGACCGCGCGGTCAAAATGTACGAAAGCGTCCACGAGCTGACCTCCCGCGTCTATCTGATCACCAACCGCAAGATCGACGATCCGAAAGTGCTGACGATCAATCATCACCTCGACGAACATTTCAGCGTCCTGTTCAATGTCATCCCATTCCAGGTGATCTCCGCGATGGGCCGCGACAAATGGGTCAATCCGCTGGACGAAGCCCGCAAACGGATGAACGACATCATGGGCTCCAAAGCACCGAAAACCGGCAACGAAGTCGGCTTGTAAAAAACAAGGAGGAACAAGCGAATGATAAAATTACTGCGTGTTGACGACCGTCTGATCCACGGTGCGGTCGGATTTTCCTGGACGAAGCAGCTGTCGATCAACATGATCATCCTCGCCAACGACGCGATCGCCAAGGATGATTTCCAGAAGATGACGCTGGACATCGCCAAGCCGCGGGGAACGAAGCTGGTCTGCGAAAGCGTGGAGAAAGCGAAGGCGCTGATCCGCACTCACTTAAAAAGCAGCACCAACGTCATGGTCATCACCAACAACATCCCCGATGCTGCCGACATCCTCACCAGCATTCCGGAAATCGGTTCGCTGAATCTGGGCGGAATCCGCAAGAATGCCGAAACGAAGGAAAACCTGATTGGCGCGATCGCGGTATCACAGAAGGATATCGAGCTGTGCAATAAGCTGGTCAGCGACGGCTTTGAGGTTGAGCTGCGCTTGATTCCGGATGGGAAGAAGACGTACTTCAAGGATTATAAGCTGCAGTAGCGCATCATGCAGGGGCAACCCTGCATTCTTTTGAGAGAGGAGGGGAAGCGGATGGAATACATCAGCGACCGCCTGGAACAGATTCTGATCGCGCTGGGGGAAGCCTCCCAGCCGCTGACCAGCGCCCAGCTGGCGGAAAAGGTCAAGGTGTCGGCACGCACGGTCAAAAAAGACATCGGCGAGCTGAACGCGATCCTCAAGGACTACGACGCGGCGATTCTGGCCCGGACCGGGGTTGGTTACCAGCTGTCGGTGGGCGATGAATTTCTCTATAATCAATTTCTGACAGAGCTGAAGCGGCGTGAGCTGCGAACCGCGCAGACCGTGCCGAAATACCGTTACGAACGCGTCAATTACATCGTGAAGAAGCTGTTGACGGTGGATTACTATCTGACGATCGAGGATTTAGTCGACGAGCTGTATATCAGCCGTTCCACGCTGACCGCCGATCTGAAGGAAGTGCGGGAAATCTTCAAGGACTACAATCTGGAGCTGATTTCCCGGCCGAATTATGGAATATTGTTAGTCGGAGAGGAAATTGCCAAACGGCTGTGCATCGCCGAGTATTTCTTTCACGCCAACGTTTCGACCGGCTATTTCGCCGCCGACAATGCGATGTTTGTTTCCAGCACCAATCAGGATGAAATCCGGTTTGTGCGCGGGTTGTTGGAAGAAATTATGGAAAAATACGGCATTCACATGTCCGATCAGTCGCTGCAGAATTTCGTGATTCATATTATCATCGCAATCCGCCGGTGGAAATTCTACAATTACGTGAAAATTGAGGACGAAAACCTCGGGGAGCTTCGCTCGAGCGTCGCCCGGGAATGGCCCGCGGCGCAGGATTTGGTGCGGCGGCTGCAGGATAAGCTGGAAATCTTATTGCCGCAGGAGGAGATTCTCTACTTCGCGCTGCATTTCAAGTCCAAGCACATCACGGAACTGGATGAAATCACCAGTGAGGAAATCGAACAGGTGGAGAAAACGCTGTATGATATTTACCGGATGCTGCAGAAGCGCTTCGGCGTGATCGCGATCAATAAGGACCGCTACGAGGAATATCTGCGGATGCACATCCCGGCGATGGTCGCAAGGCTGCGCAGCGGTCTGGTCATGCGCAATCCGATGATCTATGATTTCCTGAACAAATATTTGTTTTCCACCCATATCACGATGATGATCAGCGATATTCTGGAACAGAATTTCAACGTCCGGATGAATAAAAACGAATTCGCCTATCTCGTGTTGTATACCAATCTGTTGTTCTCCACGGAGAGCCGGCCGCACGGCGCCAAGATCTTAGTTGTCTGCGGACGGGGCCGGCCGGAAACGATCACGCTGATCAACGAGATCAACGAAAACCACGCGGCGCTGGCGAACATGATCGAGATCTGCGACGTCGGCGACCTGGAAAATCATGATCTGCATCAGGCGGAACTGATCCTCAGCACGGTGCCGCTGCAGGCAACCTATCCGGTGCCGTCGATTTATATGGACGGCCGGCTGTCGTATGGCGAACAGATCCAGCAGTCGATCAAGCACAACCGTCTGTCGTTCCGCAAGCTGGCGCGCTATTTCTCCCCGCGCTATTTCAACGGCAGTCTTAAGGGAAGCGTGCGCGACGAGGTGTTCCGCGAGGTGGCTAAAGCGTTTGACAACTGGAAAGAGATTCTGGCGATGTTTTGGGAAGCGGAGCATATCCTGTCGCATGAAACGACCAAAGGCGTCGTCTTCCTGCATACGCTAAAGCCTCTGCCGGAAAGCTTCATTTATATTGGTTTTCTGAAAAAACCGATTATCTGGAACAAGCTGTGGGCGCAGGCAGTCATCTTCGTCAACATCAACGGCGATCTGGATTCGCTGCGGCTGGGCTATGATTTCATCAGCGAGATGATCAACGATCCGCGCGAACCCTTCTCGGGGAAAATCACGGAGTATGAGGATTTGATTGAAGTGTTAAGCAAAAATTAGAAAGGAGCGGGCACATGCGATATTTGATTGCCGGACATGGCGACTATGCCCAGGGCGTGCTCAACACGCTGAAATTTTTCAAGGATGATCTGAACAACGTGGATCTGCTTCCGTACAATAACGATTTTGAACAACAGCTGCAGGCGTATCTGGACCGGCGGGATCCGGCGGAGCCGCTGTGCGTTGTCACAGATCTGGTCGGGGGCAGCGTCAATCTGGAAGCGATGCGGCAGCTGCAGACGCGGGATTTCTATCTGATCAGCGGAGCGAATATTTCGTTGTTATTGGAAATGTTGTTTTCCGAGGTGAGCGACGGAGCGCAGATCGAGGAGATTGTAAACGCAGCGAAGGATCAGATGGTTTACGTCAACGCCATGATGGGAGCGCGGTCTGAATGATCCGGCAGGTCAGCGTGGACGATCGCCTGCTTCATGGGCAGGTGGCGTTCTACTGGACCAGCTATTACAATCTGGATATGATTCTTGTCCTGAACGACGAGGCGGCGAACGATGAATTTACGAAGATGATTCTGGGGCTGGCGAAGCCGCGCGAGGTGCGCTTACAGATCGCGGAGGTGGAAGCTGGCTTTGAAATCGTGCGCAGGCAGCTGGAATCGCCGGACAACGTGCTGATCATCGTCGGCAGTCTGTTCGACGCCAATCAGGTGCTGGAACATTTTCGCGAACTGAAAACGCTGAATCTGGGAGGTTTGCGGATGCGGCCGAACGGGAAGGTACTGAACGAGAGGACGGCGCTGACCAGCGAGGACATCGCGATCTGCCGGCGGCTGCTGGAACGGAAGATTACGATCACGGTGCGGCATTCCCCCGAGGTAGCGGAAAGCTTGTTGACGGAGAATGTGCTGAAGCAGCTTTAATGGCGAGAGTAGTGTGCTGATCGGATCTGAGCGGTCAGCGAAAAGATCTTGTTTCGCGATTAAAAGTCAGATGAGCAACCCGAGAACACTGGGGCATGTGCGCAATGAAAAACGGCAGATAACTGAAGTCAACCTGAACCAGTCCGGGGACTACACATCGCTTAGTTCTAGGGCAATACAATGATCTATCCCCTTATGGCTGCTTGACAAAAAGTTCAAAAGGATATCATTCGGTTTTGTTTCATCCAAAGAAAACAAAAAGGCTGGCGGTCTAATAAGCTATTTACAAACTTAGATCGTCAGTTTCTTTATTTTTCATTTTACCTCCCATGGCCGACTGATCCTAGTTGAGACAAGCCTAGCTGTATTGATAGGGCCCCAATTAATACACATTATTCTTTTTTTTGCGTGGAGTCTATGAAACAGTAACCTACGCCTCTGACATTTTAATACAGTTTCCATCGCCCAGCTTTTGCCTTAGACGGCTTACGCTTACGTTTACGGTGATGGCGTTGCTATAGGAATATAGTTTTCATTTCGCCGACTCCTCTTGCTCCAATAAAGCACGAACTAACTGATTCATCATATCGTACATATCATCTAATATCGTTATCTTAGGAAGTTTGTTGAGCAGCATGAGTTCACATTGTACTTGATTCATCGCGTCAATGAATGGAGAAAGCACCCGATCATCATATTGTTCCTTTGCATTTACAATTTCATCATTAAAAACTCGAACAAACTCTTTGTCATAGTTATTGAAATATACAGACAGATGGTGTTTGTATAATTTCATCCGCAACGTCATATTAAAGGTAAGCCAAGCTGCTCCATTTTTTTTTGTAGCTCCTACATCACGTTTCAAAAAGGATAGCATTTGTAAGTTTTGTATACCTAGAAAGGCGCTGACTGCAATATCAGATTTTGAATAGCCATTCATATTATTAAAATACTCTGTCAAGCAAATTGAAGCAAAGGTATCACAGGCAACCTCTTCTACGATTAAATCGTCGGTCTGTATGTATTGCTGCATTTCTTTAAGCAATATCATTCCTTTGGCATCACCTGTGTGTATCCTTTTTTCAATTAAATCATCAAAATATTTCGTCCAGAGGTCACGTTTATATTCTATCTGGCGACTTCGTTCTGCTGCATTACTGCGAAACAAAAACCAATGACTCAGCTCATGACAAAGCGTAAAGGCCTCCTGAACTAGCAGATGCCTTGCCATTGACTTTGTTCGCTCTTCAGAAAATACAACTTGACTCTTAGCTGTTCTGTACATATAGGAGTAATGTAGCGCTTCGTGAAGTCTGCCGTGAACATACATATCCTCGGCAAGCAGTCGATAAAAAAGCTTTTGAACCTGAAATTCTGGGTGGTGTGTTGATAAAAAACATTCAGTAAATTCACCAAAAACATCCAATAAATGTGTATCAAACATAAGATAGGACTGGTCAATTTGGTTCGATTTATTCATCAGATGCCTGGTCACTACTTCCTTTTTATAGCTGCTGTATATGACTAATTGGGGTGCGTCTACTTGTATTCCTTCAATCATAAATACATCAAGTAGTGTTTCATATAGAGGATATATACTTTCGATTTCTAATGGCGTGCCAAAGCACTTTATTCCTGCAAATAGTGCTTCTGGTAACTCATTCTGTGTTATTGTCATCTCATCTACCCTTTATTGGCTACTAATTTTCTAAATGCATTTTGAACATTATCAAATGCGCATACTAGATCGGTGCATCTTCTATATCATGTAAACAAAGCTCGTCTATAACAGTACATATCTCATCATAGCCTGATACCAACGCAATATCATTTTCAGAAAGTTCAATTTTTTCTATGAAATCCATAATTGCTTCGTAGCGGTCTAACCATGCGTCTCTTGTTTTGCTCTTACTTGATTTGTCATTCTTTATAGCAACATCGAGTATTGTCAAATAAGAAAACAATAGCATAATTCCTATTACTATAAATGGAATGAGTCGTTGATTATCACGACAGTAAATCATCACCGATTTAAACGCAACAGCATCTGCAGCTATCTCGGCTGATAAACCTGTTAAATTTGGATTTAAAAGATGACCCAATTCGTGGCAGAGGATAAAAACAGTCTGTACTTGTTGCAAAACCATATTAAGCTGATACTGGACATCAGTAAATGTAGATGTCGGAAAAATGAAAGAAAACAAATTGATGTCCATATGGTCAAGATATTTTTGCTTATAACATCGAAGCACCAGTTTAGTATTTTCTCTGTAATGTTCAAATGATTTTGATTTGAGTGCATTACTGTTTAGCAAATCCAAATATTTGATGAGAGGCCATTCTAAGACAATTATGACATCACTTCCTGTCACTTCGTTACGTAAGTCAATTCCACCAGTGATGATAACATGATAGCTTCTATCTCTCAATTCTGAAAAAAGAGAAATCCGATCAAGAATGGTTTGCATAATGAATTGATAACAGCACTCAATTTCGGCATATGGAGTTCTTGAATTAAGACTATTAATAAACTGTTGACCGAATATCTGTTTATTCATCAGGGAATTGATCTGCTTTGCTCTTTCTTCTGAATATTGAACATTCTTTATACTTCTGGATTGATTCAGAATTTGCTTTTTAGAATATAAGAGCTCAAATAATTCTTCAATATTCATCGATTATTTTGTTTGCCATACTTCTGGAGAATTATATCTATCTCCTCTGTTGTATAGCCAGTAAAAGACATTTCTTCTTCATTTATCTTAAGTGTAAAAGATTTGGACTTATTTTTCTCAAGATATGTTTGAATTACTTTCGCCACCTGTGTAAGGATAACGGGAGTGGCTGCGATAATAGCAACAATAATTTCTGTGTTGCCAAATAATCCATCGGATTTGAGTACACTAATTTGATCATTCGAAATTGCTTGAAGTTCTTTCACCAACTGTTCCTCACAGGATGAAAAATCAAGTTTTAAGCTATACATAAAAATCTCTCCTATTGCACTCGTTTTCTTCTTCACGTTTAACACGTAGTTATTATAACATAATCCTAGTTTTTTGGAATTACCGTGGTGGTCAAATAATAAAACTTACCTAAGGACGAATTATTTATACACCGCAATGCTGCGGAGTTCTTTCACGGGTGTTTGGAAATTGTGGATAATGATACATGCGTCATCCTGCTTAAAGGCGAGGATAAAGCTCGTTCCTTAGATGAAAGAGCGGAAAACTTTTTGAAACAATATGCCAATGAAAAACTGACAGTCATCGATACGAAAGAATATGATCTGCCGGGAATTGATCCGCGGTTCAGAACTTATTTTACACCGGTGATTTTAAATCTTTGCTTGGTTGAAAGCTTGACGCCGGCAATGCAGGCCAAAACCGGAAGAAGTCAGAAAACACGGAGATATTATGGCGTCGTGGAATATTGATTATTGAAAGAAGATGATGAATTGAGTATAGAGGAGATACGAATTGATGATCGGCTGATCCATGGACAGGTCTGCGGATTCTGGATTCCTTATTTCAGCATCACACGAATTTTAATTGTTGACGAAGAAATCGGTAATGATCCGATCCGGAAAACAGCTTTGAAAATCGGCTGTCCGCCCAATGTCGGTTTGTCTATATTGGATAGTAAAACAGCAGCGGATAAATTAAACCGTAATCTTGACAAGAAAGATAAAGTTCTAATCCTTTCACGTTCGCCTCAGCCATTGTTATCTCTTTACAATTACGGCTATGTTTTTCATCGTATTACGATCGGAAATCTATCTCAAAAAGAGAATTCAATTCCGATTTGTAAAACTGTCTATGCAGATCCCTCTGACTTTAATGCGTTTAATCAATTAGCTGAAAGAGGGATTCATTTGATATCAAGGATGATCCCAAGCGAACCTGAACAGGAAGTTACAGAGATGATAAAGAAAATCAGCGAGGATAAAAGCCGATGACAGAGATTATTGTGATCGGGCATGGTCATTTCGACAGTGGGTTGACCAGTGCCTTGGACTTAATCCTTGGAAAACAAGAACATGTTTGGAGTATTGACTTTGATGAGGAAAGCTCGGCCTTAATTTTAGAAAAGCAAATGAAGGCGATGATCGAACGTTTTAAAGACGCCTCTGAAATTCTGATTTTTACCGATTTGTTTGGAGGCACGCCATTCAACCTTAGTTTGCGGATGATGTTTTCTAATGAACGTTTGGAATTGATGTATGGTGGTAATTTATCGATGTTCATAGATTTGTGCATGAAATTAAACAAAGGGCAGCCCTGGGAAAAAGTTTTGTCAGAAACGATCAATGACACAAAAAATGTCGCGGGCTATATTCACAGGGATCAGCTTGCCACAACGATGGAAGACGACTTTTAGTTTTCGACTTCATCCTTTATCAGTAAATAAAAAATCAGGGTTTCGCGGCTTAAAAGCCGGAACCCTGATTTTTAAAATGTTTTCTGAACTGCGTCGGCGTCAGTCCCAGCGCGGCTTTAAAGGTGCTGCAGAATAAATAGATCGAGGAGAAGCCGGTTGCGTCCGCAATCGCAGTGATCGAGTCGTCCGTCGTTTTCAATAATTCCTGACTTTTCTGCAGCTTAAATTGCAGGATAAACTGGCTGGGCGACTGCTGGACGAGCTTTTTGAAACAGCGGTATAAATAACTCTGCGAGACATGCGCGATTTCGCACAGCTTGTCGACGGTGATATTTTCATTCAGATGCTCCTGCAGATAGCGGACGCATTGGTTGAACACCGTTTCCTCGCTGGAGCGGACATGCGGCGAAGCGGACTGCTGATGATTGCCCTCCTGCCGCAGGATCCGCAGCCGCAGCATCAGGCTTTGCAGAAGCAGCACCGCTTCCAGATAATAACCCGGCTGCTGCTCGTTGACCATTTTAATCGTGTGCTGCAGCTGATGCACCAGCACTTCGTTGATCGTATCGTGCAGTACCAGAATCTGCGTCAGCTCGAGCGATTCGATAAACCGCGCGATTTTATGCACCGGCTGAACGGTGAAATGCAGGAAGAAGAACTCGATCGTTTCCTCACCTTCGGAGCTGACCGTATAGAAGGCGTTGATCGGCACGACCAGCAGATCGCCCGGACCTACCCGGTATTCTTGATCTTCGACGATCACCCGGCAGCAGCCCTGCAGGAAGAATAAAATCTTAAAATGATTCATGAAAATACTATGATTGATCAACGGCGGTTTCTTCGTAAACTTTCCTATTTTAAGAATTTCATAATCAAATTCTTCTTCAATCTTGGAAAAAGGATCTTTCCGAATCGGTGTATAGATCGAATTCATTCCACAATCACCCCGGTTTCTGTTGAATTAAGTATAGCATAGATTTTTATAACGCAAAAATGAAGGTTCTGAAATTCTTAAAAACATGAGTGAATTTGATATTGTGAAAACATTCTTAAATGGTAGAATGGTGACAGAAGGGAAGGAAAGAAATGAAGAAAACAGTAGCCTTATGTTCAGCCTTCTTGTTGATGGTTTCCGCGATGAGCGGATGCTCAACGTCCAACAACAAGCCTGCGGAACAACAACCGTCAGCGCCGGCCACGGCGTATGATGAAGAAAAAACAGCCGACGTCATCGTCGTAGGCGCAGGCGGAGCGGGGTTATCCGCTGCGATCGCGGCCACAGACAACGGCGCACAGAACGTCATCATTATTGAAAAGAGCAACCGTACCGGCGGGAATCTGAATCTGACGTCCGGATCAATGTCCGCAGCAGAAACCTCGCTGCAGAAGGAAGCCGGCATCGAAGACACGAAAGCTTCCTTTGTGGAAGACATTATGAAAAACGGTGCTCAGCTGGGCAACCGCGAGCTGGTCGAAGCGTTCGTGAACGAAGATACGGATATGTTTGAATGGATGCTGGAGCACGGGTTAGCCGACAACGAATTCTCGTTAGACAAAGCGACCGGCGGCAAAGCGGTCTTCGCACCGGAACACCAGTTATATTCCGTACAGCGGACCTACAAACCAAAGGCGGACGACAAGGAACATTATTCCAGCGCCGCGCATGAGGTGCTCGATCAGTACATCAAGACACTGGACAACGTCACAATTGATTTCAACACCGACGGCGTGAAGCTGCTGGCGAACGACAAGGGTCAGGTCTTAAGCGTTGAAGCGGTTACCGAAGATGGTAAGACGATTAAATATACCGCCAACAAGGGCGTCGTGATGGCGACCGGCGGCTATTCCGGAAACTTCAAGCTGATGGGCAAATACGCGGAACATGGTGCGGATTACCTCAGCTCCACAACCTCGATGGGCGAAGGCCTGCGGATGATGCAGGAAGTCGGCGCCAACGTCGATGAAAAAGCGATGAGCTATATCCCGACATTTCCGATGGGCGTGCAGACCGGCCCGCAGAGCGGAACGATCGGTTCTACTTACACCTGGAAGGCAGGTGGTATCTGCGTCAACCAGGAAGGCAAGCGGTTTGTCAACGAACAGGAAGCGCGCGTCGATGTGCGTGAAGTCGCTCTGGAAGAACAGCCGGGCGCGGTTCAGTATGATATCTTCACCGATAAGATCATTGCGGATCTTTCTGCAGCCGGCGGCGATATGATGTACCAGCTGTATTTCAATCCGGAAACCGGACGCGCGAAGAACCTGGTGAAGTCGGCGGCGACGCTGGACGAACTGGCAGCGCTGATCAACGTTCCGGCGGAGGCGCTGAAGGCCACGGTTGAAACTTACAACAAAGCCGTCGACGGCGAAGCTGAAGATGAATTCGGACGCAGCTTTGATGCGACACCATCGGCTTACAGCTTAGCGGTCAACAAGATCGAAGGCGACAAGTTCTATGCAATTCCGTTAAAAGCGTTGGTCGTTATGACGCTGGGCGGCGTTTCGATCGACACGCAGACGCATGTACTGGATGAAAGCGGCAACGTCATTCCGGGTCTGTACGCAGCAGGCGAATGCACCGGCGGCATCTGGGGCAAGTTCGTTTCCGGCGGCACCGGCGTCATGGGTCCGATCACCTTCGGACGGATTGCGGGCCGTACTGCAATGACGGACACCTTAGCGGAAGGCTATACGGTGAAAGCGGTATCCAACCTGTTCGACGCTTCCTTGTTTGAGAAGGAAACGGCGTCCGCGGATCGCTTCGATATGAGCAAGACGCTGAAAGACGGCGAATACACGGCGACGGTCGAAGGCCAGGAAGGTCAGATGACAGTCAAGACGACAATCGCGGACGGCAAAATCAGCGCGGTTGAAATCGTTGAACAGCATGAAACAGCGGGTGTTGCCGACAAGGCAATCAGCGATCTGCCAGCGGCGATCGTTACGGAAAACTCCGTCAACGTCGACACGATCTCGGGCTGCACGCTGTCCAGCGGCAGAATCCTGGATGCGGTCACGGACTGCCTGAACCAGGCTTCCGCACAGTAATTCAGCTTTATCTGAAGAAAGAAGACAGAATGATCACAGATGATTGTTCTGTCTTTTCTTTTTATATAAATAGGAAAGAATTTGCAGAGGATCGATCATTCTGATATCCTATGAAGAACATCCGCTGACGTGATATTTTGGCAAAAATTAAAAAAAATGCCAATTTTCCACGTTCCCTGGATTATTCAGCGAAGCTGTATCTGGAAATGAAGGCCGAAGAAGTCCGTGAACTTTTAAACGCGAAAGGAGAAACAAAGGCTTCCAATAAAGATTTGCGTTGTTCTTACCTTCAGACAGGTCAGGGTGTTTGACAAGCGCCCGGTTTAATAATAAACTTAGGGTGCAAAAAAACAGGATAGAAAAGAGGTTTTTTCAATGAAGGATACATTAATTCACGCGATTAGTGCGAACGGGCATATTCGGGTGCTGACCTGCACCTCCACGCAGCTGGCGGAACAGGCGCGGAAGCAGCATGATCTGTGGCCGACCAGTGCGGCGGCGTTAGGCCGGGTGCTGACGATCACTGCGATCTTGGGCAGCATGTTAAAGACAGAAAAAGAAAAGGTGACCGTTCAGATCAACGGCGGCGGTCCTATCGGAACGATCATGGCCGACGGCTGGGCGAACGGCGATGTGCGCGGATTTGTCGGCGATCCGGAAATTTATCTGAAATATAACGATACCGGCAAGCTGGCAGTCGGAATGGCGGTCGGCAAGGATGGCTATTTAAAGGTCATCAAACGGATGAATATGAAGAACGACTTCACCGGTCAGGTTGCGCTGGTCAGCGGCGAGATCGGCGAGGACTTCGCGTATTACTTTACAATTTCGGAACAGACGCCTTCCGCGGTATCGCTGGGCGTACTGGTTGATACGGATAACTCGGTGATGGCGTCGGGCGGAATTCTGATCCAGATGATGCCGGAGGCTACGGAAGATGATATCAAGCTGGCGGAAGCCGCGGTCGCGAAGCTGCGTCCGGTTTCGGAGCTGGTGAAGGAAGGTCATGACGCCCGGGCACTAGCGGCGATGTTGTTTGACAATCTGGAAATTCTCGAAGAAAAACCGATCCAGTGGCATTGCGACTGCAGCAAGCAACGCTTTAAAGCGGCGCTGACAACGCTGGACCGCGCGGAGTTGGAAAAGATGCTGAAAGAAGACCACGGCTGCGAAGTGAAATGCGAATACTGCAACAATAAAGTGCAGTTTACCGAAGAGGATCTCCGCAGCATCCTGGAGTTCAAAGCGGCATGTGGAAAATAAAAAATCTTGAAATTGCCAATCCGGTTGTCATCGCGCCGATGGCCGGAATTTCCAACGCGGCGTTCCGGACGATCGCGCATGAATTCGGCGCGGGTCTGATCTATACGGAAATGATCAGCGATAAAGCGATCTGTTATTCCAATAAAAAGACGATGGAGATGACACAGCTGGCTCCGGATGAACATCCGATCGCGATGCAGCTGTTCGGTCATGAAGAGGCGTCGATGATTCAGGCAGCGCAGGTGCTGGATAAAACCAACTGCGACGTGATCGACATCAATATGGGATGTCCGGTACCGAAAGTTGTCAATTCCGGTTCCGGCAGCGCGATGATGAAGGATCCGGAAGCGACCTATCAGCTGGTGCGTAAAATTGTGGCAGCGGTGGAAAAACCGGTGACAGCCAAGATCCGTCTGGGCTGGGACAGCTCGTCGATCAACGTGCTGGAAATGGCGCGGGGATTGGAAGCAGCCGGCGTCAGCGCGCTGGCGGTTCATGGGCGGACGCGTAGTCAGCTGTATGAGGGCAAGGCCGATTGGAGCTGGATCAAAAAGGTCAAGGAAGCCGTTTCCATTCCCGTGATAGGCAACGGCGATCTTCGCAGTGTGGAAGACGCCGTGGCGAGAATCCAGGAAACCCAGGTCGATGCGGTGATGATCGGCCGGGGTGTATTGGGTAATCCGTGGCTGATCCGCGATCTGGTCTGCGCGTTCTCTGGGGAAGGGTCTGTTGAGCCCGTCAGCGATCATGAAAAATTTGAGATTGCGCTGGAACACGCCCGTCGTTTGTGTACATTAAAAGGCGAACGGATTGGGATGAAGGAAATGCGCGGGCACGCTTGCTGGTACATCCAGGGAATTCCCTACTCCAATCGGATGAAAGATCGGATCAATCAGATGACAACCTATGCTGAATTCGAGACGATGCTAAAGCTTTATGAGGAAGCGTTGATCAGCGGCAATTTCGATAGGCTGTATCTGGCAGAGTAAATGAATCAAGAACAAAAGCCATTCCTGAAGATAAGGAGTGGTTTTTTTCTTTCGAAATTGACAAACGGAAAAGATTGTTATACTGTATTATTATAAATAGTACAGATCGCTTTGCGATCTTGGGGGATGATCGGAATGGGAAAGAAATTGTTTGCGATATTGACAGCAGTCTTCATGCTTTGCGGGTGTGCAACGGAAATGGATGTGCCGCAGGGAGAAAAAGTTGTAGAACAATGCACAATCAAAGAAGATTTGCGTGTGCGAACTTTGGCCGAAGTCTGGTCTACAGCTAAAAATTACTATGGATATTGGGAATCACTGTCTGAAATTGTAGACTGGGATGCTGCGTTTGATCAATTTCTGCCGCGTGTTATGGCAGCCAAGACTGATGATGAATACGTCGATTTGATGCGTGAGTTCACTGCTTTACTTCATGATGGACATACGAAGTACATTCCGTTTCAGGGTTATCAATCCAATAAAGGGAGTTTGCCCATCCGCTTGGAATACCTTGATGGAAAAATCTATTTAATGGGGAAAAATGAAAAAGTAGACATTGAGCTTGGCAGTGAATTAGTCAGTGTTAATCAAGAACCAGCGTTGGATTATATCTTGACTAATTATGGTAAATTTGTACCAGTTCTGACCGAACCGGCGCATACACGCGAAACGATGGATCAATTCAGAAATGATGAAGTCGGTAAAGAAATTACTCTTCAATTTAAAAAAGAAGACAAATCCATACAGGAAATCCAGCTGGAGTATAGTAAGCAAAATAACGCGATCACTGAAGAACTTTCAGTAAATATGAATTTTGACAAAATATTATATAATTCACAAATCTATACTGTTGCGCCAGTCAATGATGATATTCTTTATATAGAAATTCGTTCATTTTCCGGCGGAGGTATGGATGATACGTTTACTGATATCATTATGCCGCAGCTTGAAAATTATCATGCATGTATTCTCGATGTAAGACAAAATGGCGGTGGAAATTCTCGTTATGGTGATATTATCCTGCAGTCTTTGTCAACTGAGGGTGTGCCGCCTAATTTTGGATTTAATTCCGTTTTCTATTCTTCGATGGTTCCCTATGCCTCGGATAATCCTGCTTTTCAGACTAATGATCAGATGAAGGAAGCTGCTGAGAAAATGATGAAACACGCCTTATATGGCGTCGAGGGAGAGTTATCTGAATATGTGTTAAGTCAGGCGGATAATTGGTTTACAATGGATGTACCGAGAGTGCTGACCATGCCCGTTATTGTTTTAACCTCAGATCAAACTGGTTCTGCGGCCGATACCTTTGCGGCAAAAGCCAAGATTATGGATAACTTTACATTAATGGGGTTAACCACTCATGGCGCAACCGGGAATAAATATAGAGTTAAACTTCCTGATGGCAGTTATTATAGTTTATCGGTAGATAATGTGTATAGCCCTGAAGGATATTGTATATGGAATCATGGTATTGCACCCGATATCGAAGTCTGGCAGACGCTCGAAGATTTGAAAAATCGTAAAGATACCGTCCTTAACACCGCAATTATAACATTAGAGGAAATCTTACAAAAAGAAAGCAATTAAATCATAAGGCAGGATGAAAATGAAAAAATTAATTTCGACCTTGATCGTGATCCTGTTGTTGGCAGGCTGTTCTGAAAAAACGCAGCATGTTGAAGAGCCGGTACAAGATCAATGTACTAAATCAGTTGAACTGAGAGTTGCAGCTTTATCCGAAGTCTGGTCAACAGCGCAGTATTATTACGGATATTGGAATCAGATGCCGGAGGATTTTGACTGGGATGAGAAATATCAGGAATTCTTACCGCGGGTGATGAACGCGAAAACGGATGATGAATATGTTGACGCCATGCGGGAATTTGTTGCCTTGCTTCATGATGGACATACCAGCTTTATTCCCGCTTCAGAATATCAGCTGAACAAAGCCTACCTGCCTTTTGACCTGGAAGATCTTGATGGCAGGCTGTTTCTCAAAGCTGCCAGCCGGGATTATGAAGTTCCTTTAGGCAGCGAACTCCTTGAAGTAGAAAATCAGCCGGCACTCGATTACATTCTGGAGAATTTTGAAAAGTATGTACCGGTGCTGACGGAACCCGCCCATGAAATCGAAACAGTAGACCAGTTTTTAAGAGATGAAAAAGGAAAAGAGATTACATTAAAATGGTTAACCCCGCAAGGTGAAATTGTTGATTCAAAAGTCAGTTATGAAACCTCGAGTTCTGTTTATGTAAATCAGTTAAAAACACTGTCACTTTCAGATAAGAAACATCTGCTTAAATCCAGTCCTTATTTTGTATGTGAACTTAACGAAGATCTTGTGTATTTAGAAATAACATCTTTTATGGGAGACAGTGAAGACCTCTATTATGAACAAGTCATGCCCCTGCTAGAACCGTATTCAGGGGTAATTATTGATATTCGTCGCAATGGTGGTGGAAATTCATATAATGGGGATATTGTTTTAAATTCTTTTACAGATCAGCCTTTACCAAGAACTTTCCGATTTGAATCTGAATTTCATTCTTCCTGGATTCCGTATGGAGATAATGATGATTCTCTCTTCTATAGTGGAGGAGAACTTGATGAATCTGCTCAGCGCATGGTAAAACATGAGTATTATGGGATAGATGAAGAAATCGATGATTATCTGAGCCATATCGAAGAGCTTGAGGATCATCGGGAATTTCCTAAGAAACCTTTTACAATGGATAAACCTGTCGTTATTCTTACTTCGCCATATGCTGGATCGGCGGCAGATACTTTTTCTGTTATGGCGAAAGCTATGGATAATTTTACACTGATGGGTCTGACAACCCATGGAGCGACAGGAAATATTTATGATGTCTCTCTTTCAGATGGAAGCAAGTATACCTTGTCAATTATGAATTGTTATGGTCCAAATAAAAAAAGTATTTGGAATCGCGGTGCAGAGCCGGACATTGAATTGTGGACAACGCCGGAAGATTTATTAAACGGTGAGGATACCGTTTTAAATGCCGCGATTGAAACACTGCAGCGTCAAATCAAGGAACGAACAGGAGAATGACATGTTTACAATAGATCAGCACAGCCGTCAGCCCATATATGAACAGCTGAAGGAACAAATTATCCGGTATGTCAGTCTTGGGGTTCTGCAGCCGCAGGACCGGATGCCCTCGGTGCGGATTTTGGCGCGGGAGTTGGGGATCAATCCCAATACAGTGGTGAAAACCTATCAGGAGCTGGAAGACGAAGGCATTCTGGTCACAGAACCTAAAAAAGGTTTTTTTGTCAGCGATCAGAATGTGCATTCCATTTTATATCAGAGGCAAAAAGAAGAATTCCGCAAGGCGGTAATCCGTTGTCAGGAAACCGGAATCTCTGAGGATGACGCGCAGAAAATTGTCCGGGAAGTTTATGAAGGAAAGCAGGGGTAAACCATGTTAAGGATGGAAAATTGCCGGAAGGTGTACGACGAACAAACAGTATTGGAACATTGCAGCTTAGAATTGGCGTCCGGTTCGATCCTGGGGCTGATCGGAATCAACGGAGCGGGGAAATCCACGCTGCTGCATTGTATCAGCGGCGCGATTCCCGTCGATGAAGGAACAATTACATGGAAAGAACAGCCGGTGCTCGATCATCCGGAGGTTAAACAAAAGATTTTCCTGGTTCAGGATGAACCCGTTTTTGCGCAGACGGAAAATGCCCGGGAACTGATCGAATATCTTTCCTTATTTTATCCGGCCCTGGAATCGGAGTTGTTCTACGATCTGTTAAGCCAGTTAAAGCTTAATCCGAAACAGCCTTTCTCCGCTTTCAGCAAGGGAATGAAACGGCAGGTTTTGATGGCGGCAGGGCTGGCTGCGCACCCGGAACTGCTTTTGATCGACGAGGTGTTTGACGGCTTGGATCCGTTTGCCCGACGGCTGCTTCAAGGACAGCTGGCGGCGCAGACCGTTGAGGAAGGTATGGCCTCGATATTAACCTCGCACCGGCTGAGCGATCTGGAGAATTTCTGCGATGAATACGCACTGTTGGACGAGAAGCGGATTCTGCATCAGAACTCCATGTTTCAAACGCAGCAGGAGCTGGTTAAAGTCCATCTGGCGTTTGATCATCCGATCGATCCCACGATGTTTCAGGATTTTGAGGTGCTGAAGCTGGAAATTCATTCCCGGATGGCGCAGGCGATTCTGCGCGGCAGTCATGACGAGGTGGAAGCGAAGCTGCGGAAGCAGAAGCCGGTCATTCTTGAAATCTTTGATTGTACGCTGGAAGAAGTATTCCTGGCGCAGCTGGAAAAGCGGGAGGAACTGCAATGATCCATAAGAAATTATTAACATCCATGTTAAAGAAAGATTTTAAATTGTTTCTCTGTCTGCTGCTTCTGGATTTGTTGATCATGCCGTTCGTCTATGTCAATTTTCCAACGATGATGGACGAGGCCAGTCTTCTGTTTAACTTTTATTTCATCTATCTGCTGCTGCTCATCGTCATTCTGGTCCAGCGCCAGCTGGGCTTTACGATGAAGCGGGAAGAAAAAATTCATGATTATCAACTGCCACTGACGAAAAGAAGTTTGATTTTAACACGGTTGACGGCCGGCATTCTCATCTTCCTGATTCCTTATCTGATCGCCTGGCTGGTCATGGGCATTCTTATGCTTGGCCGCTGCGCCACTTTGATCTCAATCTGGAATGGAACGGTACAGCTGATTTTGGCGATGTTGATCTATCTTTGTTTTTGCGCCTGGGTATTTCTGCGCAGCCGCAAATCATTTCAGGCACTGCTGACGATCACCGTCTGGACGCTGGCTCCGGTCTTTATCGTTTCGGCGTCTGTGGATATTATGCGGGGAACGGTCACATATCGTTATCAACTCAAGGAATTCTTTACACTGCTGCATGATTTCGGATGTCTTCCGGGTTTGTTTACTCTTGCGGCGAAAGGGTTGATTTGCGACTCTACATTTCCTTCATTAGGAAGCTGTCTGCTTGTTGACGGTATTTATCTGGCCGTGGCGTTGCCTGCAGTCTATCAAGTGACTAAAAATTCAGCAGAGAACGAGCATAAAACGTTAATGCAAAGTTCGTTATTCAAGCTGATGCCGCTCATTTCCGCGGCTGGTGTGATGATTTGGGGATCGTTGACGGCGGTCAGGCCGCAGCAATGTCTGCTTTCCGTAATTCTGGCGGCTGTCCTCTACTTGTTGATTCGTTTCCTTTCTTACTCGAAGATTCAGTTTAACAAAATGATGCTGCTGGTACTGACCGTTGAGTTTCTGGTGGTTCAGGGAATTTTTTGGTCATGGCGGGTCAGCGGCGGCTGGGGCATGACCCGTCATACAACCGTCGAAGACGTCTTCTTTATCAATCATTATGATGGTCTTGGCAAAGTCGGAAGCTATTATAAATACTTTAAGGTGGAGAATACCGCAAGCTTAAGTAAGGAGGATAAAGAAATCCTGATTCAGGCTCAGGTGGAAACGGATAAGCGGTATCGCCGCCAAGGATTGAAAGACGCGGTGGGTGCCATTCAAATGGACTATCGCACACACGATGATAAATACAGTTATTATCTTCCTTATTATACAGATATTATGGAACCGGTGATAGAACTGCTGGAAGAACAGGATGTTCCAATCTTCACTTATCTTCATGTTGATTATCCGGGCTGGGAGAATGCCTTCTATTTACAAGATGTGAACATCAAGCTGTTTTAATCTGGCTTGAGGTTATCCCCGTCAATTAAGCTGCGATCCAATGAAGAATAAGCTAAACGCAGATTCAATCCGCTCTGGTTTTCCTTCCGGGAAAATTTGTAAAACGCGTTCATTAAGCCCTGAAATGACATTTCCCCCGTTGACAAACAATTTGAAAATGCTATAATCTAAACGATTATTTGCGCGAGGAACAGAGGAGTAATCCGGAAACGCTGCAGCGAGAGAGTCCCGGCTGGTGAAAAGGGATATGCAGAATCCGGACGAATAAAGGCTGGGAGCGTCAACGCAGACCTGCGTTACGGGCAGACTGATACGATCAGTCACTAAGATGATTAAAGCGATTTAATCATGAATTAGGGTGGTACCACGATGACAACTCTCGTCCCTATCGGATTTGAGAGTTTTTTTATTAGCAAAAAGGAGGAAAAGAAAATGGAACAGAAGTTATCAGAACAAGAACTGGTTCGCCGTCAAAAGATGGAGGATCTTCGGGCCAAAGGCATCGATCCGTTTGGCCATGCGTTTGCGCGCACGCATCGCTCCGCACAGCTGCGGGAAGAATATGGCGAAGTAAGCCAGGAAGAACTGGAAGAAAAAAAGATTCCGTGTGCCATTGCCGGCCGCATCATGACCAAGCGCCGGATGGGGAAACTGGGCTTTATGCACTTGCAGGACCGCGACGGCCAGATTCAGGTCGTCGTCAACAAAGGTGTGGTTGGAGAAGAAATTTATGAACTGTTTAAAGCTGCCGATCTGGGTGATATCGTCGGGATCGAAGGCTATGTCTGCAAGACCAACACCGGAGAACTGTCAGTGAAGGCGGAAAAACTGGAGCATCTGACCAAGGCGCTGCGGCCGCTGCCGGAAAAATTCCACGGCCTGCAGGATGTTGAGGAACGTTTCAGAAGACGATATGTTGATTTGATCATGAATGAAGACAGCCGCAAGATCGCGATGCTGCGTCCGAAAATTATCCGCGCTGTTCAGCATTATCTGGATGGTCAGGGTTTGATGGAAGTCGAAACCCCAGTGCTGCAGCCGATTTTAGGCGGCGCCGCGGCAAGACCGTTCGTGACTCATCACAACACACTGGATATGGATTTCTATCTGCGGATTGCGACGGAGCTGCCGTTAAAGCGCCTGATCGTCGGCGGACTGGAAGGGGTTTATGAAATCGGCCGCCTGTTCCGCAACGAAGGCATGGATCCGAAGCACAATCCGGAATTTACAACCGTGGAAGCGTATGTGGCTTACAGCGATATCGAAGGGATGATGGCGCTGAACGAAGGTCTGTTTGAAAGCGTTGCGATGGAAGTCTTCGGCAAGACTGACTTCACGCTGGGCGACAAGCAGATTTCCCTGAAAGCTCCGTATAAACGCTGGCACATGGTCGACGCGGTAAAGGAAGTCACGGGCGTTGATTTCTGGAAAGCCATGAGCGTTGAGGAAGCGCTGGCTTTGGCAAAGGAACATGGTGTTGAAGTCCAGCCGCATGAACGCACAGTCGGTCATATCATCAACCTGTTCTTTGAACAGTTCTGCGAGGAAAAGATCACGCAGCCGACGTTTGTCTATGGACATCCGGTAGAGATTTCGCCGCTGGCCCGGAAGAATGCAAAGGATCCGCGGTTCACAGATCGCTTTGAGCTGTTGATCTACGGCACAGAATATTCCAACGCGTTCAGCGAGCTGAACGATCCGATCGATCAGCGTCAGCGTTTTGAGGAACAGCTGAAGTTGAAGGAAATGGGCGACGCGGAAGCCAGCGAAATGGATATCGACTATGTCGAAGCGCTGGAATACGGCTTACCGCCGACCGGCGGCATCGGCATTGGAATCGACCGCTTCGTGATGCTGCTGACAGGCCAGGAATCAATCCGCGAAGTGCTGTTGTTCCCGCACATGAAGAACCGCAACGAGTAAGAAATAGAAACACAAGAGGAATGGCTGATTCAAAGGCGATTCCTTTTTTCTGTTTTGTCTATAGAAACAGGATATGATGTTTTATCGCTTGTCAAATTGTACGATGAAACTAAGCGAGGGATTGAGTTGTTCGAATCTTACTGATAGAATAGATATCATAAAAAGAAGGATAGACAAAGAATAAAAAATAATTCGGCAGCAAGCCTAAATCAGACTTGATATAATGTTGGTAGTCATTGCCGTTAAAAGAAAAATTTACGAACTAAAACATGACAAAAAGAGCGTAAATATAAGCGGAAAGGAGATTCTGCATGAAATTGTATCATGGAAGCAATGTTGCAGTAAAAGATCCAAGAATTCTTCAATCAGACCGAAGGCTTGATTTTGGAACAGGTTTTTATCTTACTTCAAGTTATGATCAAGCAGAAAGATGGGCTTTTCTTACAATGAAAAGACGCGGGGCAGGAACACCTGTCATCACTGTTTATAATCTTAATGAAAGCATGTTATCCTCATTAAATGTAATTAGATTTGATAAGCCGAGAGCTGAATGGTTAAAATTTGTATCAAAAAACAGAAATGATAAAGACTTTGTGGATCAATCTGATCTTGTTATTGGACCTGTAGCCAATGATCGAACAATGCCTGTTATTAAGTTATATTGATCAGGAATTTATGATGAAGCGGAAACGGTAAAGCGCTTGTTGCCGCAAAAATTAAAAGATCAGTTTGCCTTTAAGAGTGATAAGGCACTTCAGGCATTAAGTTTAAGTGAGGTGATCGAGCTGTGAAAGACGAGATGATTTTCATCTTAACCTTTTATAATGAGAAGGTTTCCCAGATGATTGTGGATAAGTATGGAGTCGAACCACTTTCGGCACTTAGACGTTTCTTGTATTCAGAGACTTATAAAATGCTGACGAATGTCGAACTCGAAATGTGGGATTTTAGTCCTTTAGGAATTTTCGATATGTGGGAAGCTGAACAGATTACGGGTAATCCTCGCAATTCTCTATATTTAAGGAGAGATTAAAATGAACAAAGAAATGGAATTTTTTATCCTGTTGCTTGAAAGTTACGCAGCATACAAGCATACGACGGCGGATGAAGTCCTCAAATTATGGGATACGTTAGAATTGACAGATTTTATTTTTGAGATGATTGAGAGATATCACATTGAACGAATTGAAAATGCTTTTGAGGATATTGATCGGCTTATTGCGCAGAAACAAAATAAATTATAGCGAATACTCATTCCTTCTTGCCTCTCCATACTCAATAAAAAAGAATTCAACTATCCTTCATAAATAATGGTAAAATGATAGGCGAGAGGTGAAGCCTATGTTTAAAACCGGTCAGTTATCCCGGGCTTTTGAAATTGATCGAACAAGCTTGAACCATTATGTCCGCACCGGTCTGCTCAATCCGGATATGCTGGACAATCAATATCATACCTACTCGTTTCAGGATTTCGTGGCGCTTTCCTATATCCGGCATTACCGTGGTCTTGGCTTTTCCATGAACGAGATTAAAGCGCTGACACGACAGTGGGACAATGAGGAAAAGCTCCAATATTGCCAGAATGAAATGCAGACGATTGACGATCAGATCCGCCTGCTGCAGCTGAAGCAGCGCTTTCTGGAAAATTTCATGAACCTGCTTCGATTCTATGAAAGCTATCGTGATCATCCAGTGCTGCTGATGACGGAGCCTTATTATTTTATCAAACGGGAAGCGCTGGAGGATCCAGTGCTGAAGGCGTTGTATAAGCAGCTGCCCAGCAATGAGTTCACGGCAGTCTGCGATCAGGACTTCAAAGTGACGCTGCGGCCGCAGTCGGCGCAGGGACTGGTGCTGAAAGAAGCGTGGGTCAAAGAATTTCAGCTCCCATTGCCGGAACAGGCTATTTTTTATCCGGCGGAACAGCGCTGCCTCTGCGCGTTTCGCGTCGGGGGAACGGAGTTTGAAATACAGCTGCAGGCGTCCTTGCAAAGTTTATATCAGACGATGGAAGAACAGGGTGTGCGGCTGCAGCGGGAGTTCGTCATTTATCTGTTGATCAGTAAGTACAATCAGGTCGACGAATATTTCGACGTCTATGTTGATATTCCTCTGAAAATGCTTGACTGATGAATCGTTCATCAGTTTATACTTTTCTTGTGAATGGATGAACGATATCTGTTTTCAAGGAGGGAAAGAATTTGAAAGAGTGTTCAAGAAGAAATTTCATCAAAGGCATGGCAGCGTCCGCGGCCACACTGGCTGTTGGCGGATTGTTAGCCGGATGCGCGACCAATGAAGCGCCGAAAGCTGAAAACCAAGGCGGTGGAGAACAGCGGACTTGGGATAAGGAAACTGACGTTCTGATCTTAGGCGCCGGCGGCGCGGGTATGTGCGCAGGTTATGAAGCGACCCAGGCCGGCGCGAAAGCACTGATTCTGGAAAAAGCGGAAAGCTTCGGCGGCACGTCGATCCGTTCCGGCGGGATTATCCAGGCTTCCGGCACCGCGGCTCAGAAAAAATTGACGAGCTATCAGGAGGATACGGCGGAAAAACATGCGCAGTATTACCTGGAAGAGGGCGAAGGCACGCTGGACGAGGAACTGGTTAAGGACATGACAGCTGGTTCGGCGGGCCATATCGAATGGCTGGAAAGTCTGGGGCTGGAATTCACCAACGTCACCGGTTCCGCTCATGTGCCGATGGCGGATGAGAGCAATTATGCCGACCGGATTCATGGAACAGCCGTCGGCGCTTCCGGGATGTTCACGGCGGTTCATGATGCGGCGGAGAAGAGCGGCGTTGAATTTATGTATAACACGGAAGCGACCCAGCTGATCGTTGAAAACGGCAAGGTTGTTGGCGCGGAAGCGTTATCAGAAGGCAAAACCATCGCGATCAAGGCGAATAAGGGCGTGATCATCGCGACATCCAGCATTGATCACAATCAGGAAATGAGCAAGGCGCTGAGTCCGAATCAGTATTATGACAACGCCAATTCGATTTGCGCGGCGGCGCCGACCAACACCGGCGACGGAATCCGGATGGCGGCGGCGATCGGCGGACAGCTGACGCATTTTGGCGGGGTCATCGACCTGACGGGCAAGACCAGCGCTGGCATTAACCGCCAGACGCCGCTGATGCCATGTTTCTTCGTAAATAAATACGGCCGTCGTTTCGCCTGCGAAGATACGACGTATGCTTTGACTTCGCGCGAACTGTGGCGGGAGATGACCAAGACGAATCATGCCTGCTACACCATCTGCGGTCCGAATGCTGTTATGACCAAAGAAAAGCTGGATGAAATGGTCGCGTCCGGCAAAGCCTTCACGGGGGCGACGATGCAGGAACTGGCGGCGCAGATTGACGTCGACGGCGAAAATCTGCAAGCCACGCTGGATCAGTGGAACAAGGATATTACAGAATCCGGGAAGGATCGTCAGCTCGACCGCGCGACCGGATTGGAAGTCATCGAAGGACCGTATTACGCGTTTGAAGAAGGGTTCATGAACCTGGGCTCGATCGGCGGTCTGAAGATTACTCTGAACTGTGAAGTCGTCAACACCCAAGGCGAAGTGATTCCGGGACTGTACGCCGCAGGGATGGCGTCTGCCGGCTGGGTAGGTCCATTCTATCCGGGATCGGGAACCGCTTTACTGGGCGCGATTCACTGGGGCCGCAAAGCGGGCAAGGTAGTCAGCGCGCTGTAAGTCTGCGGACTTAAAGCATTGATCAACGAAAGTAAAATTTGATCTATTTAAAAACGACAGGATGCAGATGACGCCCTGTCGTTTTTACGTTCAAAAAGAGTGGCAAAGATTAGATTGTGGGGAAATCTGTAGTGAAATCGTTATCCCTGAGCTAATGCTTCGCCTGATAATCCGAACCCCACGCCTGCATCGCATCGAGCACCGGCTTTAAACTATACCCCAGTTCAGTCAGCGCATACTCCACCCGCGGCGGCACTTCGGCATACACGGTGCGCGTCAGTAAGCCGGAGGCTTCCATTTCTCTTAACTGCGCTGTCAGGACCTTCTGCGTCACCGTACCGATCGATTTCTTCAATTCACCGAAGCGTTTCGCTCCGGGCAGTAAATCCCGCAGAATGAGAACCTTCCATTTGTTGCTGATAAGCGTCAGAGTGACTTCCACCGGACAGGCTGGCAGTCGCTTCTCCTGGATCACTTCGCTCATAATCTCCCTTCTTTCCTCATTGGTATCTTTTTGGAACCTAGAGCACAATTAAGTGCTTACTTTCGTTTTGATCCCTTTGATGCTATTCTAATCCTGACAAAGGACAAACACAAGTCCTTTTGTGGAAAACCTGAAGGAGGAAAAGAAAATGCAGGAAGTAATTCAGTTTTTAAACGAAAATCCGGTTCAATATCTGGCAACGGTTGGCCGCGATGGCAAGGCGAAGTGCCGTCCGTTCATGTTTGCCGGTGAAAAAGACGGCAAGCTGTGGTTCTGCACGAACAACACGAAGGAAGTCTATCAGGATATGTTGATGAATCCCAATGTTGAGCTCAGCGTAGCCAGTCCGGCTTATGCCTGGATTCGCCTTAATGGAAAAGTTGTTTTTGAGGATAACCGTGCCGTTAAGGAAATGTGCCTTGAAAATCCGATTGTCAAAGGTCAGTATCAGACGCCGGACAATCCGATCTTCGTCGTCTTCTATCTGGCAAACGCGCACGCTGTGATCGCGGATTTCTCCGGTAATCCACCACAGGCAACCACGCTCTAACCGACAAACCGGCAGACCGTTGAGGTCGGCCGCTTTTTAGCGGAGAAAGGGGGAAGAAGTTATGGAAAAGGAAGCTATTTTAAGAATCTTGCAGGAAGATATTCATTCGACCATCGCCGCGACTTTGGGAGAAGACGGACATCCGCAGACCCGGGCGATCGACATCATGTTGATCGAAGACGGGAAACCAATCTTTTTGACGGCACGCGGCAAAGCGTTTTACGATCAGCTGACAACGCAGAAGTTTATCGCGCTGTCGGGAGTAAAGGAGGGGATTTCCGTATCATTGCGAGGCCAAGTGCGGCCGGCGGATCCGGGATTGCTGGATCTGGCCTTTGAACGAAATCCTTATATGCAGAGGATTTATCCAGGAACAACCCGGCAGGCGTTGGTCATGTTTGAGCTTTATGAAGGGCAGGGTGAGATTTTCAATCTCAATCAGCGGCCGGTTTATCGCCAGCGCTTTACGATCGGCGAAGTCGAACCGGCAGGCATGCGGTATGGGATCACAGCGAAGTGCGACGGCTGCGGCGTTTGTTTGAGTGTTTGTCCGCAGCAGTGTATTGAGCTGACCGGCAAACAGGCGCACATCTGTCAGGAACATTGTCTGCATTGCGGACAGTGCCAGCTGCATTGCCCTAGACAGGCTGTGGTGCACGAGCCATGAATCAGGAAGAGCGCTGCGTCTGGCTGATCCGTCAGCTTCTGCGTGAACAGAGATGGGAAGATCAAATAAAAATTCCCGATCAATTTCCCCAGTGCCAACGCTTGCTGCGCGGCCTGATGAACGTTCGTCCGCCCTGGCCGGCGGATCCGGAATGGCTACGGATTCAGGACGATTATTTACAAACAGAGCTGAATTCTTCTGTCATACCCGATGCAACCGAATTGCCTGAGCTGGAGCCGGGCATCAGTCTGTGGCAGGGTGACATCACCAAAATTAAGGCGGACGCGATCGTCAACGCCGCGAACAACGCGCTGTTAGGCTGCTTTATTCCTAATCATGGCTGTATTGACAACGCGATTCACTCGGCGGCCGGGATCCAGCTGCGGCAGGCTTGCCAGACCTTGATGGAAAAACAGAAAATGCCGGAGCCAGTCGGTCAGGCTAAAATCACGTCGGGTTTTAATCTGCCGGCTTCGTGGGTTTTGCATACTGTCGGTCCGCAAATTCAGGGTGTCCTGAAACCCCGGCATTGCGAACAGCTGGCTTCCTGTTATACCGCGTGTTTGCAGAAAGCGGCTGATTATCAGCTGAAAACGCTGGTCTTTTGCTGCATCTCGACAGGGGAGTATCACTTTCCTCCGCAGACGGCGGCGCCGATAGCGATTCGTACAGTCCGGACATTTCTGGCCCGTAGCGGCTATCCATTCAAGGTTATATTTAACGTATTCCGCGATCAGGATGCTCAGCTTTACCGCTCACTGCTGGGACACTCCGGCGACTGATCCGTGATCTGGTTTGTTATGGGAAACCGGAACAGGTTGAAACAGAGTTCCTTTTATTCTATCAATCCGAAAGGCAGGAATTGACAATGCAAGAGAAACAAGACAAGTCCCAGGAAGGGGCCATTGCGGCTTTGCGGAAAGCATTGAAGGAGGCGCAGGCCGTCGTGATCGGCGCGGGGGCCGGCCTCTCCATCAGCGCCGGCTTCTCGATGTCTGGTCCGCGGTTTTATGAACATTTCCAGGATTTCGCGGATGCGTATGGATTTCAAGATATGTATTCCGGCGGATTTTACCCGTTTGATACACTGGAGGAATACTGGGCCTATTGGAGCCGGTATATTGAGCTGAACCGGTACAGTCCCGCCCGCTATCCGGTGTATGAACGGCTGCTGGAACTCGTTCAGGGGAAGGATTACTTCGTGATCACGACCAATGTCGATCATCAGTTCCAGCGGGCGGGATTCGATCATCACCGCTTGTTCTACATGCAGGGCGATTACGGACTGTGGCAATGCAGCGTGCCGTGTCACCAGAAAACCTATGACAATGAAGCGATTGTGCATGAAATGGTTCGGTCGCAATCCAATCTTCAGATCCCCTCCCGGCTGATTCCCCGCTGTCCCCGCTGCGGAAAACCGATGAGCATGAATCTGCGGATTGACGCTACCTTTGTCGAGGATCCAGGCTGGCATGCGGCGGCTCGGCGCTATGGCGATTTTCTCCGGCGGCATGCGCACAAGAAAATATTGTTTTTGGAGCTTGGAGTGGGACTGAATACGCCGGGGATTATAAAATACCCTTTCTGGCAGATGACGGCGCAAAATCCGAATGCGGTTTATGCTTGTCTGAATCTGAAGGATGTGGCGGCGCCTCGTGAGATAGTGGAACGATCCATCTGTATTCAGGGTGATATTGGAGAAGCGCTGAGGGTATTATAAAGTCAATAAAATGTAAGTCTTTTGATAATTCCTATGCATTTTCACTCCTTTCTACTCATTCTAACCATTCTTGTCAATGAATTGGTTAGAATGAGTAGAATGTGGTTAGAATGGAATTAGGAGGAGATTTATTGTGTTGATGTAACTAATAAGATATAATATTGGTTACATAAAGGAGACTGGCATATGAACAATGGATATATAGAAAAAATGCGCGCCAGAATTGCGCAGACTCCAGCTGGGACTGTGTTTGTCAATTCGGATTTCGCAGATATTGCGGATTCCAATACCATCAAACAGAGTATAAACCGTTTAATTCGTGATGGGATTCTGCGCCGCATTATCCGGGGAGTGTTTGAAAAACCCAAATACAGCAATCTCCTAAAGGAATATGTGGCTGCGGATCCAGATGCGGTTGCCCAAGCCCTTGCCAGATGCTATCATTGGACAATTGCCCCTTGCGGTGACACGGCTTTAAATAGGCTGGGACTGTCTACGCAGGTAACCGCTGTCTGGTCTTATATCAGCGATGGACCGTACAAAACGTATCAATGGGATAAGATAACGATTGAATTTAAGCACCGAACAAATAAGGAAATCACAGGGCTTTCCCCGATGACAATTCTGGTGGTTCAGGCTTTAAAAACATTGAGGAAGGAAAATGTGGATGATAAAACTATACGCATCCTCTCCAGGAGATTGAACCCGGAAGAAAAAAAGGTCATGTTGAGGGAAGGAACCGAGGTAACGGACTGGATTTACACTAGGCTAAAAGAAATTTGTAAAGGAGAGCTGGGGGGATGATTGAGATTGCCAAATTGCCGGCAGACGACCGGCGTGAATTATTTCATAATACTGCGGCAAAAATAGGATTCCATGACGCTATCATTGAAAAAGATTTTTGGGTTTGCTTAACTCTAGACTATCTGTTCCGTCGTTCCCCATGGAAGTCGGCCATTACATTTAAAGGCGGGACCAGTCTGTCAAAAGGATATCATCTTATTAGCCGCTTTTCCGAGGATATTGACCAGATTTTAGATTGGCGTATTTTGGGGTTTGATAAAAATGAGCCATGGGAAACACGCTCCAATACCAAACAAGATGCTTTCAACAAAGAGGCAAACAGGAGGGCTGAAGTTTTTCTGGCGGAAACTTTCTGCCCACAGGTTAAGGAAGGTCTATCCATTGAGTTGAGTATGCCTGTCAATCTTTACATAGACGAGGAAGATAAGCAAACGGTCATTTTCGCATACCCAAACTTGTTTACAGACGTTTCTACCTTGCAGGTGATTCGATTGGAGATTGGCGCTTTAGCTGCGTGGACTCCGGCCTGTTCTGGTAAATATCGTGCCCTATGCGGCGGAACAGTACCCGCAATTATTCAAGAAAAAAGATATATCTGTGCTGACAGTCGCGCCGGAGCGTACCTTTTGGGAAAAAGCTACAATCCTACATCACGAGGCGAATCGCCCGGAACATTTGGCGATGCCCCGGCGGTATTCCAGACATTATTATGATTTGTATTGCATGGCGCAAACATCGGTGAAGACAAAAGCATTTTCACGTTTGGATTTGCTGCAAAGAGTCGTGGATTTCAAAATGAAGTTCTATCCCCGTGGCTGGGCTCGGTATTTTGAGGCTGTGCCTGCTACTTTAAATCTGCTTCCTCCGGCATACCGAATGGAAACGCTGCGCGAGGATTATACTGCTATGAAAAATATGCTTTATGGTGAGATTCCTTCTTTTGAAACGGTTATGAATTTGATTAGAAATCTGGAAAACGAAATACATAGGTTGTAAATAAGGGCTTATATTTATAATTTAGACGTATAAGTGGGGAGTCTGTGAGAAGATAGCTCCCTTTTTTCTATGAGAAATGTAGGAGAATGGATTCTATGGATTTTTATTCATTGTGAGCAATAAACATAGCCTCCCAGGGATTATGAAATACCCTTTCTGGCAGAGGACGGCGCAAAATCCCCAGGCCATGTATGCCTGCCTAAATCTCGGTGAAGTCTATGCGCCGGAAGAAATTGCGGAAAGATCAATCTGTCTGAGCGTGGATATTCGCGATGTTCTATTTAACATCACTTGATCTCAATTTTTAACGCTCATCAAACGCTGGAACCTCATGAATTTCAAGCATCCTGAAGCATGTTATGTTCCTTCCGGTATTGCGTCGGACTTTGGTCAAAGTTTTTGCGGAAAGTCTCCGCGTAGTAACTGGCGCTGCCAAAGCCGACGGCCAGCGCGATCTCCATTACGGACATGGCGGTGTCCCGCAGCAGCTCTAGGCTTTGATAAAGGCGGTATTGATTGACGTAGGCCATCGGCGTCTGATTCAGAAAGCGCATGAACAATTTGCAGCATTTACTTTGTCCGACCGCTCCGCTGGCGGCGATTTGAGCCAACGTTAACTTTTGGGCAAAGTGCAGATGAATGGTTCCGACCATGACTTTTAAACAACGCAGATCCGGATTTTCTACATCGGTTACAACCGCAGGAGGAAGGTTTTCTACCAGCAGCGCTCCGATCGCAGCCATCCTGGACAAGGCCTGAAGCGGGGCAGAACGGGTGTCAGCTCCGGCTTCAATCGCCAGAATATGATCACGGATTTCTTTCTGCCACGGAATTTCCGGCCGCAAAAAAACGAAGGGGGCCGCAGTGTTTTCGATCAGCGGATCAATAAGATTCCGTTTGAATGAAGGCAGCGGACAAAGCAGCTGTGGATGCAGAAGCAGACATAGAAACGTACATTCTGTTCGGTCGGGGGAAAATCCATAGTGCATCTGACGGGCGTTGACGATGAGCCCCTCGCCGCTGTTTAACGTTAAAATCTCGCCGTTGACATTGTAGCTCATCGATCCCGAATGCACGACGATGAACTCCAGATCCTCATGCCAATGATTCAGCGCGGTATAATTGGGATAATCGGAGAGCCGGCCCGGACAATGATAAATCGGATAGGCCGGATCGTTGTAGCGGATTTTTTCCGATGCGTCAGCGTTAAGCTCCACTTGTGTTTTCATCATTCACCTCGCAGGATTGTTATAGAAATACGCAGGATAAGAATAGAAAAGATAAAAAATTCACTCTATAATTATGGATAGATTGGAGATATCAGTCAAGGAGGGGAACACGATGTTTGCGGATTATCATGTCCATACCGAATTCAGCGACGATTCCGTTTATCCGATGGAATGTGTTGTTCAGGATGCAATCCGGATGAAAATGGACGAGCTTTGTTTTACCGATCATGTCGATTATGGAATTAAGGAAGACTGGGACAGCGGCAAGCCGATTGTGTATCGGGGGCAGGATCCGCTGGCGAATGTCGACACGCCGCGCTACATCCGCGAAATTGATCGGATGAAGCAGAAATACGGCGGCCAGATCACGCTCAAAACCGGGTTGGAGTTTGGTGTTCAGGTTCATACGATCGACCAGTTTGAGGCCTTGTTCAAGCGGTATTCCTGGGATTTTATTCTTCTGTCGATCCACCAGGTGGAAAATCAGGAATTCTGGACGCAGGATTTCCAGCGCGGAAAATCGCAGCAGGAATACAATGAACGCTACTATCAGGAATTGCTGGAGGTCGTTCAGAAATATAAGCATTACAGCGTACTGGGACATCTGGATTTGATCAAGCGCTACGATCCTGCGGGAATTTATCCGTTTGAGCGGGTCAGACCGTGGATTGAGAAGATTTTGAAGGTGGTCGTCGCGGAGGGGAAGGGGATTGAAATTAATACGTCGGCGAAGCGCTACGGATTGACGGAAACAATGCCCTCCATCGAGATTTTGAAATGTTACCGGGAATGCGGCGGCCGGATTGTGACGATCGGCAGCGACAGTCACAAACCAGAACATCTGGGAGCCGGGATCAGCGAAGCGAAGGAACTTCTGAAATCGCTGGGTTTCGACAGCTTCTGTACGTTTGATCAGATGCAGCCTGTCTTCCATGCCCTGTAAGGGACAAAGGATCATTCATAACGGAGGAAAGAAGGTCGGTGAACCGGCCTTTTTGCGTCAGAACGGACGAAAATCGAAAAGAGGAATCAAAAGAGCTTGAATCTTGTGGAGATCTGATAGAAACTAACATCAGGAAGATCGCGGAATCCAGCGTGAATTCGCGGTCATTTTTAAAGGAGCGGAACCAATGAAATTAGAATGGACGGAAACAGGAAAAATAAAACATTGTGTATTTAATGAGGAAGCGGTGTCTTTCCGGCAGGATGACTATGGCGGGCCGGCCTGGCAATGCCGGTTAGGGGAAGAGCTGCGCACGTCAACGGCGCCGCGTTATCGGGAAGGCTGGTTTAAGGAAGCCTTCTTCGGCGTGGAGCTGCGCTATCGTTTCCAGACGGAAGGGGATAGTCTGATCATCGAAGCGGAAGCGGAGAATCAAAGCTCGCAGACAATGCCGCTGGATCAGCTGGGGCTGCGCATCGGGCTGGACTGCGCCATGGAAAGCTATCCGCAATGGGACACGGTGTTCGCACCGACGCTGTTGCGGTGTGAGAAAACGTATTTCTGGGGCTTTTTGTCCAGTCCTTTAGGCCGGCGGCTTGGGATTTACAGCCCGGACCCGATCGCCAGCTGGCATCTTGACTACAACCGGTTTTTCGCGGACGGCGGACATCGGATCATGACGTTCTGTCTGGACTTTCTGCAAAGCGGGAAGCTGCCGGACCGGCATCCTCAATCGCAGCCGCTTAAGCCGTGGGAAACACGCCGGTGGCGGATTGAAATCGCGGAGCTGGCTCCGGAACAAACTGTGCCATCGTGGCTGGCGGAAAAGGGCGTACCGGTTTTTGCGGGTGAGCGCTGGAGCGCGGAATGCGGAAGTGCGCTGGAATTTAAACTGTTGTCCCGGACCGAACCGACGCTGATGGCTGAAGGCCGGCCGGTGCCTTGTCTGCTGAAAAAGCCGGGCGTGTATACAGTGCGGCTGGAATCGGATCAGCCCCGTGAACTTCGTCTGACAGTCTCGAACGGGAAGCATCAGAGCGAAGCCTGGGTGCAGTTTATCCATCCATGGCGGACGATTATAGAAGAAGCGGCGCGTCAGTCGCTGAGTCAGCCGCAGAAAATGGGAACGCATTGCGAAAGCTGGTATGGTTTGTTTACCGGCGCGGCGGCGATCCTTCATGATCTGGATTTTGACCGTGCGGCGTATCTTGAGAAGGTCCGCGAACTGGTGCCGCTGGGCTTCGACGTTGAACAAGGCTGCCCGACGGTGCATCCCGGCCGAATTCAGAACACCGCCTGCATGATCGGTTTGATGGCGGATCTCGGCGCCGCGCTGCACAGCACGGAACCGCTGGAGCTGGGCGCGAAGCTGGCTGACTGGCTGATCGAACACAGTCAGCGGGAAGACGGCGCTTTCTGCAACGGCAAAGGAAAGCACTACACAAGCGTTATTTATATTGCGAAAAGCCTGCTTGAATTGGTTCTGGAAGAACGCCGGCAGCCGGAAGCTTCCTGGCAGGCGCGCGCCCAGCGGCACTTTGAGACGGCGAAGCGGGCGGTTGACGAGCTGGCGCTGCATCGCGATAACATTGAAACCGAAGGCCAGGCCACGCTGGAGGACGGGATGCTGACATGTTCCGTCGCGCAGCTGACGATGCTGGCGAAAATGCTGGAGCCGGAAGACCGCCGGCCGTATATCGAAGCGGCGGAATGCTTAGTTCGCAAGCACCGCTGTCTGGAACGGACCGTCGTGGCGGACAGCCGCTGCAGCGGGACGACGCTGCGGTTCTGGGAGGCGCAGTACGACGTGCTGACGATGGGCAACATGATTAATTCTCCGCATGGCTGGAGCGCCTGGAAGGTGTACGGCATGATGGATCTGTACCTGCTGAGCGGCCGGCGCGAATATCTGATCGACGCGATGAATACGCTGATGAGCTGCGTCAGTCTGCTGGATGTGGAAAACAAGACGCTGAACTGGGCGTTTGTGCCCGATCCGCACCGCGAGGTCATGACCTTCGTTCCGGATCCGGAAAACCCCGGCCGCGGAAAGTTTCAGGCGCGGACGATCGCGGAGGAGCGCGTCGGAATGATCAGCGGCTGGTATCATGCGCCCAAAGATACCGCGGTGTTCGGCTATCTCGGCAGCTGGCCGGACGTGACGACGGATCAGGGCGGCTGCTGCGACAACGACGTGCATGAGATTTTTAAATGCGTGGAGGAAGTCATTTTAACCCGTGCTTATGTTCATGAGGAAGACGGCCGGCGGGATGCGTTTCACTGCACGGTGGAAAGCACGGCGAAGGGACTGACGATCCGGCCGCGGGAAGCGTTAGTGGATCAGGTTCATGTCCGGTTAACGCAGACGTTGAACGTCACGGTGGAGTTTGCCGGCGAGCGAGTGAACGCCCGGCTGCAAAACGGCTGGATCACCCGGACAGGAATCCGGACCGAGTGAAACGGCAGAGGAGAAAGACCATGACGGGAAAATGGAAAATCGGGATCGCCGTCAGCGCCCTGTTGTTAAGCGGGTGTGCCAAAGCGAGTACACTGCCGAAGAAGAATGAGCCGCTGACGCTCGTCGTCGCTACGGATCTGCATTATTTAGCGCCTGAGCTGCATGATCAGGGCGAACGCTTTCAACGTTTGATTGAGCAAAGCGACGGCAAGCTGACGGAAGAGAGCGAAGCCCTCGCCGATCAGTTCGTTCAGGAAATGCTGCAGAGGAAACCGCAGGCCGTCCTGCTGAGCGGCGATCTGACTTTCAACGGCGAAAAGCTTAGTCATCAGCGGCTGGCGCAGAAGCTGCAGGTTCTGACGGAAGCCGGCATCGACGTGTGGGTAATTCCCGGCAATCATGATCTGAATAACCCCTCGGCTGCTTCCTTCAGTCAGGCTCAGGCCCGGTCCACCGAATCGGTCAGCGCTGCGGAGTTTGCCGCGATCTATCAGAATCTGAGCCGTCATCCGGCGCTGAGCTGCGATCCTCAATCACTGAGCTGCCTTGTCCCGTTAGCGGAAGACGTTCAGCTCCTGCTGATCGACGCCAATCGTCCGGAAGACCCGGGCGCCGTGAGCGAAGAAACGCGGCGCTGGATCGTGACACAGCTGGAAAAAGCGCAGGCTGATCAACAAATTGTATTCTCCCTCAGCCATCAGAACCTGGCCGATCACACGGCGATGTTTTCCTCTGGATTCACTGCGCGGGGAGCCGAATCCGTCCGAGCGCTGCTCAGCACTTATGATGTGCGCGTGAATTTCAGCGGACACATGCACATTCAGCACATTCAGAAGCAGGATGGGCTCACGGATATCGCGACGTCCTCGCTGTCCGTCACACCGCTGCACTACGGTGTGATCACGCTGGACGAAGACCGCACGCTGCATTATCAAATCGAATCGCTGGCTGATCCTGACTTGCAAAGTCAGGCGAAGCTTTGTTTTGATCAGATAACCCGACGGCAGACGCAAAGGGCGCTTGAGACGCTGGAACTGAGTCCGCAGGAAAAGGCGGCGATGGTTGAGCTGGCAGTAGCGATGAATGATGAAATCTTTGATGGAACGCTGGCGCAAAACGCGGAGCGGATTCGACAGGATCCAGCCTGGCAGTTGTGGCAAAACAGTGGAAAAGACTTGTTTTTCGGTCAGTATTTGGAGGCGATGCTCAGCGAAGCAACATCGGATAATAATGAAATCACAATCGCGCTGCGGTGAACCAAAAACCGGACAGCCTTCTTTCGGCAATATCCGAAACCGGGCACAGGCAGGCGGCTGAATTTTTCAGGAAGGAAGCCAGCCACTTTATCCGGTATGCGGAAAATGAATCGCAAACCAGAGAAGATAAGCATTTTACATTTGTAAAATCTGGAACTATACTGAAGATGAATCAGGATAAATCTGAGCGTCTTCGGTATTTTTTCTTTTTGAATCGACTCGCAAAGCGGTTCGACGGAGAAATCATAAAATACCGGAACGAACAGACGGAAGGAGGCATGAAAAATGGAATTCACTCAAGTTGTACAAAATCGTTACTCATGTAAGAAATTCGACGGCCAGCCTGTGGAAAAGGCAAAGCTGGAAGCAATCTTAGAAGCCGGAAGGCTGGCTCCGACAGCGAAGAATCTGCAGGAACAGAGAATTTACGTCATCCAGTCCGAGGCTATACTGGAAAAACTGGATCAGGTCACGCCATGCCGTTATAACGCGTCCACGGTCATCGTGGTTGCCTTCGATAAGAACAACGTGTTTACCTATCCGGGCGGACAGCGCGATTCCGGCGTCGAGGATGCGACGATCGTTGCGACGCACATGCTGCTGGCGGCGGAAAACGCGGGTGTCGACAGCTGCTGGGTCAATTTCTTCAATCCGGAAGAAATGGCCAGGCTGTTGAATCTGCCGGAGAATGAAGAAGTGCTGATGATTCTCGATCTGGGGTATGCGGCAGAAGGCTTTAAGGCACTGCCGGCGCACAGTCAGCGCAAGCCGCTTGCCGAGACCGTGACCTATTTGGAGTAAAAGGAGAATAATGGAATGAGTAAAAAAATAGTCGCTTATTTTTCAGCCAGCGGAGTAACCGGGAAAGTCGCCAAAACCCTGGCTACCGCAATCAACGCCGATTTGTTTCAGATTGAGCCGGTTACGCCCTATACCGATGCCGATTTAAATTGGAACGATCCGCAGTCCCGCAGTTCTGTGGAAATGCAGGATAAAACCTTCCGGCCTCAAGTGAAAAACAAGGTGGAAAAGATGGAGGACTATGACACAATCTTCGTCGGATTCCCGATCTGGTGGTATGTCGCGCCGACGATCATCAATACTTTTTTGGAACAATATGATCTGACCGGCAAAAAGGTGATTCCTTTTGCGACCTCCGGTTCCAGCGGGATGGGCAATACCAACGCGGAACTCCGGGGCTCCTGTTCCGGCGCGGTTCTTTACGAAGGCCGGCGCTTCGCTTCCTCGATTGGGGCTGATGCGCTGAAAGCCTGGGCTGATTCATTCTAAAATACTGCTGAAGCACCGTGGAGAACCGCGGTGTTTTTTCAAAATTGAATCTCAAAATTGCGTTTTATTGGATGCGGTCTATATTAGTAATGACTGTGTCTTTCCCTGTTGGATGGACTGTGGAAACTTTAATGGAGCGGCATCGGTCGCAACCGTATAATCCCAATATCGCTAATGGATTTTTCCGGGCGGGATATGTGGAAACCTGGGGACGCGGGATAGAAAAAATATGTGAGGTTTGTAAGGAACATGGTGTTCCAGTACCGGAATATACACTTCATTTAGAAGATATAATGGTAAAGTTCGTGTCTTTAAGACAGCAGAATGTTTTAAATGATCAAAATGTCCTAATAAATGACCCATTAAATGTCCTGTTAGAGGAAATGGTATTATCAGTAATAAGAGAAAATCCTCATATAACACAGGCGCAACTTTCTCAAAAACTAAACCGTTCTGACAGACAGATAAGACGAGTAATAAAGGAACTGAGAGAAAAAGGGATTATCGAACGTATTGTCAGCCGAAAAACGGGACAATGGGGTGTTAAATAACATTTTACTCAGAGGTGCAAGTTGAGGGAAAAGCTTCTATCCAGAGAATAATGTGCCAAGATTCTAAAAATACTTGATGAATGACTAACGAGGCAGACACACTTTCTTCTGGCAGAGATTCTCCAATTAGGGCCGATGCGCTGAAAGCCTGGGCTGATCCATTCTAAAATACTGCTGAAGCACCGTGGAGAACCGCGGCGTTTTTTCATATTCTAAGAATTTCAATGCGTCAGAGGAAAAAAAGGAATTTGACATTCAAACAAATTTCTTTGAAAAAAAAGTGCCCTAAAAAAAGAATTAAGTGTCAGCTTAATTTTCCTTCTATTAGGAAAGTGCAATGATGAGGGCAGAGAACAAAAATAACCCAAAAGAGCAATAATGTTCTTTTGGGTTATAAACAACAAAATAAGAGGAATTCCATCGCACACTGAAAAGAATATAGAAGGAACAAAGGCTTATTCTGCTTTTGAAATTTTCTGGAGAACATCTTCCGGAAGCATCAGAGAATCACAACGGATACAATAAGCGGAAAAACATAGAATACCGTTTACGGTAACCAAGTCGCAGACTTCTTCCGCAATGTCGATTTCCATTGGATCGAAGAAACCGCGCTGAGTACACTTGAAGGGGATCGAGTTCGTTTTGCCAGTCGACAAATTTCCACGTTTCATTGAAAAGAATGAAACAAACTCAAATGCGTTGAAATGAAGAAGGATGAATTGTATAATTAACTCAATAGAAAGATGAGCGTTCTCTGAAAGCGAGGTCTTCTTCATGAAAACAATAACGTGTTCTGACCGGATCTATTACGATGAATTGCTTCCTGAAGAAGCTCAGGCTCTTCGCCAGGATATCCTTCTGTATCATTCGATCCTTCATACTACTTATCGTTATCTGACTCTGAAAGCCCGGGGAATTCCCTTACCATTTGAAGAATCGCTGCAGAAAGAATTGAAACGACGGTATCACACAAATGATTATTTTCCTTGTGCAGCGCAATGGGAGGCTCAGCATCAGTTGAAAGCGGATTTTGAAAACCATGAACGGTGGAAAAAGTCGTTAAAGCCAAGAGTGAAAAGCGTGGAGAAGAAAATTCGGAAAACAGAGAAAGAAATCCAACGGCTCGATAAGCAGTTAGCTCAGCTTAAGCAGAAAACAAAACAAGGCAAACAAACCCAAGAAGATTATCTTGAGGAGGTACAAGTGCTGCGGCCAACCCGGAAACAGTTAAAGAATCAACGCTCTCAATTGATCTTTAAATTGAATCGCACGCAGCAACAGCTCAATACCGCGAATCAGAAAATGCGGTTTACCTGCTTTGGCGGGAAGAAGCTGTCGCGT